>DATLEX010000148.1:0-17008 GCA_035525045.1 Thermoanaerobaculia bacterium
GGTGGCCATGCTTCACGCCGGACGGATCGTGGAAGTGGGAACGCCCGATGAATTTCAGCGCTCGCCGAATCCGATCGTCCAGCAGTTCATCGAAGGGCGGGCCAGCGGACCGCTCACGGAGGAGTGAGGCCGTGGCCCGAAGGCCGGATGAGGGGGCGTGTGGCGAGAAATCCGAGTGCCCGCACCCGGCGCTTCGCGCCACCCTCTCCCGCAAGCGGGAGAGGGTACAGCCTCCATGGGTCGAAATCAGTCCTTCGACAATCTCGTGCGCGTGGTCGTCGTCTGCGTCTCGGTCTCGACCGAGCTCACCATCGGACGCTCCTCGATGAGCACGACCGGCGCGGTCTCCACGACCGTCGTTTCCGTCACCACCGGCTGCTCCGGGACGAGGTTGACGTTGGTGTTCGTCCCGAGCGTCGCGGCGTTGCCGGTCCCTCCAGCGGAGCTGCTCGTGTAGACGCGGCCCTCGCTGTCGATCACGGCCGGGCCGGGGATGGGCACGGGCTCGCCGCTGGCGACCGCGGTCTCCTCCGGGCGCACCTGTACGTGTTGAGGCGTGTCGACGACGGCGGTGTCGGTCGTTGCACACGCGCTGAAGACGAGAAGTACCGCGAAACCGATCGCGGCAGTACTGCGCGTTCGTGTGGTCATTGTCCTTGTTCCTTTCAAGTCGTTCCTTCGGCGCTTTCCGAGCCGCCGCGCCATGAGGTAGAGCAAGGCACTTGCCTGAAAATAACATGTTCGTCACCGTCGTCTCCCGATCGTTCACGGCCGCAATGGCCGAGTACGCCATCGGCGCCCGGCCGACCCCGAGGAGTTAGACTGCGCACGTGCCCGAACCGCGCGTCTACGCCGTCAGCGAGCTGATCCGCCAGATCAACCTCGACTTCTTTCGTTACAACGACATCGGGGTCGAGGGGGAGGTGTCGAACTTCACTCGCTCGGCGGCCGGTCACCTCTATTTCTCCATCAAGGACGCCCGCGCGCAGATGAAGGTCGTGCTGTTCGCCACGAGCGCCAGGTTCCTGAAGTTCCGGATCGAGAACGGGCTCGAGCTCGTCGTCCACGGGCGGCTGTCCATCTACGAGGCGAAAGGGGAGTTCCAGCTCAACGCAATTTCTGCCGAACCGGTCGGCCTTGGAGCGCTTCAGCTCGCTTTCGAGCAGTTGAAGAAGCGGCTCGCCGAGGAGGGGCTCTTCGACGCGGCGCGCAAGAAGGCGATTCCCATGCTTCCGCTGCGGATCGCGGTCGTCACCAGCCCCGCCGGTGCCGCCATCCGCGACATCCTCAACGTCCTGCGACGCCGATTCGACGGCCTCTCGCTCCAGATCTATCCCGTTCGCGTGCAGGGCGCCGGCGCGGCCCGGGAGATCGCCACGGCCCTCCGGCACCTGTCGCGATGGAATCTGCACGACGTCGTGCTGGTCTGCCGGGGAGGAGGGTCGCTGGAGGACCTCTGGCCGTTCAACGAGGAGGAGGTGGCCCGGGCCATCGCCGCCTGCAGCGTCCCGACGATCTCCGGGATCGGACACGAGACCGACTTCACGATCGCCGATCTGGTGGCGGACCTGCGCGCGCCGACGCCCTCGGCCGCGGCCGAAATCGTGGTGCGGGCCAAGAGCGAGATCTTCAACCAGATCGACCACGCCGTGCGCCGGATCCGCCATACCGTGGAGGGACGCGTACGCGATTACCGCCACGAGCTGCGCCACCTCACTTCCTCCGACCGGCTGGGAGTCTTTCCGCGGCGGATCGCCGCGCGGAGGGAGCGGCTGGAGAGGCGGCGCCTCTCGCTCTATCGGCTTCTCGATGCCCGGGCCAGGCGGATGCGCCGCCGGCTCGAGGCGGCCCTCGACCCCCTTTCCCGCTTCCCGGCCCGCGTGCAGCGGCGGCGGGCCCAGCTCGAGACGGTGGCGGCGACGCTGAACGCCGTCTCGCCGCTGTCGGTTCTCTCCCGCGGCTACGCCATCGCCTTCTCGAAGGTGAAAAACCGGAAGAAGCCGCTTCTCGACTCGAGTGCCGTCGCCGTGGGCGAGGGAATTGAAGTGCAGCTCAAGCGAGGGAGGCTCGCATGTACCGTCGACTCACGCACGCTGGGGGTGGAGAGCGTCTGGCCGGTCCCGGCCGCGCCGGACGAGGCCTGAGAATCGCCGCGGGGGCGCTGCTGCTGGTGCTCGGTTGCGGGACGCAGCCGGCGGAGCCCGCCGACGAACAGACGAGGCGTCGTATGCGAATGGTGGATGAGCAGATTCGCGCGCGTGGCGTCCGCGACGAGCGGGTGCTGGAGGTGATGCGCCGCGTGCCGCGCCACGAGTTCGTTCCCCCGGCCCAGGCGGTGAACGCCTACCAGGACTCCCCATTGCCGATCGGCCTCGGCCAGACCATCTCCCAGCCCTACATCGTGGCCTACATGACCGAGCAGCTCCAGGTCACGCCGCGCTCGAAGGTGCTGGAGATCGGCACCGGGTCGGGATACCAGGCCGCGGTGCTGGCCGAGCTCGTCGAGGAGGTCTACACCATCGAGATCGTCCCGGAGCTGGCCCAGCGCTCGAAGGAGACGCTCGAGCGCCTCGGCTACCAGAACGTGCACGTCCGCGCCGGCGACGGCTACCGCGGCTGGCCGGAGGCGGCGCCCTTCGACCGCATCATCGTCACCGCCGCGCCGAACCACATCCCGCAGCCGCTCGTCGACCAGCTCGCCGTCGGCGGCCGGATGATCATTCCCGTCGGAGAGCACTATCAGCGGATGACGATCCTGACCAGGACGCCGCAGGGCGTGGTCCAGCAGAAGACCATCGACGTGGTCTTCGTGCCGATGACGGGCGAGGCGCAGAAAAAGCAGTAGCCTCAGTCGGGCACCGATTACGCGACGCGTGCGCCATTCGACAAGCCGGCCCCGGCGCATATAATCAAGGTCTCAGCTAAAAAGGAGAACGCGATGGACTGCCCAAAGTGCGGCTTTTCCATCCCCGGTGCCGGTGCGCCTGACTGCCCCGCCTGCGGCGTGGTGCTGGCCAAGGCCTCGCCGCCGTTTACCGGGCGGCGGCCGAGTCCGCAGGTACGGCCGGCGACACCGCCTCACGGGTCGGGAGCCGTCTCCTGGCCAAAGCTCATCAAGATCTGCCTCGTGCTGGCGGTCGCTTTCGTGGGTTGGCGCTACATGACCAGTCCGGCCGCCGGAACGTCGTCATGGCATCAGGACGCGGAAGGGTTCGACCAGGCCGTGGCCGAACAGAAAACGACCGGCAATCCGATCCTCCTCTACTTCTACACCGACTGGTGCGGCTTCTGCCGCCGCCTCGAGAACGACGTCTTCGCCTCCTCGCGGTTCGGGCGGCGATACGCCTCGATGATCAAGGTCAAGGTGAACCCCGAGCATGGCGGCGACGAGCGGGCGCTGGCGGCGCGGTACAGGATCCGCGGATATCCGACCGTCTTTCTCGTTCGCAGCGGGAAGAGGTCCGATCCGATCGCCGGCTACGGGAACGCGGACGGGTTCTACGCCAGGCTGGACGCCGCCGTGCCGTGAGGGGCGCCGTGCTATAACCACCGCGCATGAGCGCCCGGCGGGCCAACGACTTCGAGAAGGCCTTTCAGCAGCTCGAGCAGATCGTCCAGCGGCTGGAAAGCGAGGAGATTCCGCTCGACGAGTCGCTGCGCCTCTTCGAGGAAGGCATCGGCCTCTCCCGCTTCTGCCACCAGCGTTTGGAGGAGGTGGAGAAGAAGATCGAGCTGATCCTGGCCGACGCCAAGGGACAGCCGCGCACCGAGCCGTTCCAGGCGGGGGACGAGGACGAATCGGGCGGCGGCGAGATCGAGTCGTGATCGACGCGTATCTTCGCCAGCGGCGGACACTCGTCGATGGCGTGCTCGATCGGCACCTTCCTTCCGCGGAGACTCCTCCCGCCGTCATTCACCGGGCCATGCGCTACGCCGTCCTCGGGGGGGGGAAGCGCGTGCGGCCGATCCTGGCCCTCGCCGCGGCCGAGGCCTGCGGGGCGACGATCGAACCGCTCCTCCCGTCGTTCGCGGCCCTGGAGCTGATTCACACGTATTCGCTCGTCCACGACGACCTCCCCGCGCTGGACGACGATGAGCTGCGGCGGGGACGGAAGACCACCCACGTCGTGTTCGGCGAGGCGATGGGGATTCTGACCGGCGACGCGCTCCTGACGGAGGCCTTCGCCTGGCTGGCGCGGCCGATCGCGGGGATCGATCCGTCGCGGCAACTGCAGGGCATTCGCATCGTGGCCACGGCGGTCGATTCGACCGGGATGATCGGTGGACAGGTGGCGGACCTGGAGGCGACCGGGGACGCCGGCGGTCCGACGGGAGCGCGGGAGGCGCTGGAGTTCATCCATCGGAACAAGACGGGAAAGCTCATCACGGCTTCGGTGCTGCTCGGCGGTACGCTGGGAGGGGCGGACGAGCCGCGGCTCGGCGCGCTGGAGCGATACGGGACGGCGCTGGGGCTGGCCTTCCAGATCGTCGACGATCTGCTCGATCAGGAGGAGTCTTCGGCGACCCTCGGCAAGACTGCCGGGAAAGATGCCGCCCAGGGGAAGCTGACCTATCCCGTTGTGGTTGGAGCAGAGGGAGCCCGGCTGGAGCTGGCCAATCTCCTGCAGGTTGCCTTGGACAACGCTGGTATGATCGCCGGTCCTGTGAACTATCTGGGCGAGATCGCGCGTTTCATCTGCGACCGGCGCTCCTGACCGCCATGGCCCGACTACTCGACAACATCAACACCCCGCACGACTTACGGAAGCTCGACCGCTCGCTGCTCCCCCAGGTGGCGGAGGAGATCCGCGAGATGATCATCGACGTGGTCTCGCGTGTCGGTGGGCACTTCGGAGGCAATCTCGGGATCGTGGAGCTGACCCTCGCCCTGCACTACGTCTACGACACGCCGCGCGACCAGATCGTCCTCGACACGGGGCACCAGAGCTACCCGCACAAGCTGATCACCGGCCGCCGGGATCGGTTTCATACCATCCGCCAGCACCACGGGATCTCCGGCTTCTGCAAGCGGGAGGAGTCGGAGTACGACGTCTTCAACGCCGGGCACGCCTCCACGTCGATCTCCGCGGCGCTGGGCGTCGCCGTGGCGCGCGATTTCAGGAAAGAGGATTACGACGTGGTGGCGGTGATCGGCGACGGCGCCCTCTCCGGCGGGCTGGCCCTGGAAGGGCTCAACCAGGCGGGGCACCTCAAGCGCAAGCTGTTGATCGTGCTCAACGACAACGACATGTCGATCTCCACGAACGTCGGCGCCATGTCGGGGTATCTCAACTCGATCATCAAGGGGCAGCGCTACAACCAGGTCAAGGACCTCGCCAAGGGAGTGATGGACCGCATCCCGCTCATCGGCGGGAAGCTGCACGACTTCGCCTCCGACATGGAGCAGCTCCTCAAGCACATGGTCGTGCCGGGGACGCTCTTCGAGGAGCTGGGGTTCAAGTACCTCGGTCCGTTCGACGGGCACGACCTGCAGCCCATGATCGACCTGTTCCGGGAGAACAAGGACTACGACGGGCCGCTGCTGATCCACGTCATCACCAAGAAGGGGAAGGGATACGTTCCGGCGGAGGACAAGCCGATCTGGTCGCACGGCGTGACGCCGTTCGACATCCCGTCGGGCGAGGTGAAGAAGTCCGACAAGCCGTCCCCGCCGACGTACACGAACGTCTTCGCGGATACGCTGATCTGGCTGGCGCAGCAGGATCCGAAGATCGTGGCCATCACCGCGGCGATGCCGGAGGGGACGGGGCTCGACAAGTTCCGGAAGGTCCACCCGGACCGGATGTTCGACGTCGGGATCGCCGAGCAGCACGCGGTGACGTTCTCCGGCGGGCTGGCCACGCAGGGGATGAAGCCGGTGGCGGCGATCTACTCGACGTTCCTGCAACGCGCCTTCGACCAGGTGTTCCACGACGTGACGATCATGGATCTGCCGGTCGTCTTCGCGCTCGACCGCGGCGGCATCGCCGGCGCGGACGGCCCGACGCACCACGGCATCTACGACATGGCCTACCTGCGGATTTTCCCGAACATGATCTGCATGGCTCCGAAGGACGAGAACGAGCTGCGGCACATGCTGAAGACCGCGATCGAGACGGGGCATCCCACCTCGCTGCGGTATCCGCGCGGCAGCGGCGTGGGCGTGGCGCTGGACGAGGAGGTCCGCTCGCTGCCGGTCGGCAAGGGTGAAGTCCTGCGCGAGGGCTCCGCGGCGGCGATCTTCGCCATCGGGAACGAGGTGTGGCCTTCGGTCCGGGCCGCGGAGATCCTGGCAGGGGAGGGGATCGACGTCGCGGTGATCAACGGGCGGTTCATCAAGCCGCTCGACGACGAGCTGATCACGCGCTACTGCACTCCCGGTGCGCGGATCGTCACGGTCGAGGAAGGCTCCCTGGCCGGCGGCTTCGGCTCGGCGGTCATGGAGCGCGCCCAGGAGCTCGGCCTGGAGGGAGTGCTGTTCCACCGCATCGGCATCCCCGACGAGTACGTGCACCACGGCACGCAGGACGTGCTGCGCGCGCAGTACGACCTCCATCCGGAAGGCATCGCCCGCCGCGTGCGCGAGTTCATCGATGTCATTCCGAGCGTAGCGAGGAATCTGGGCGGTTGGGCGGTACGCTGATCGCCCCACTCCCTCCTGGATGAAGTCGAAGCAGCGCCTCGATGTCGCCCTCGTCGAGCGTGGCCTGGTCGAGACGCGCTCCAAGGCCCAGGCCCTGATCATGGCCCGGCGCGTCATGGTCAACGGCGCCTTCGCCGGCAAGCCCGGAACCCCGGTCGCCGCGGACGACGAGCTCCGCGTCACCGAGCTCGAGCATCCCTGGGTCGGCCGCGGCGGGATGAAGCTCGCCCGCGCGCTCGAGGAGTTCGGGATCGATCTGACCGGCCGCGTCTGCGCCGACATCGGGGCCTCCACCGGCGGCTTCACCGACGTGATGCTGCAGAGCGGAGCCAGGAAGGTCTACGCCATCGACGTCGGGTATGGGCAGCTCGACCAGTCGCTGCGCAACGACCCGCGGGTGGTGAGCCGGGAGAAAGTCAACGCCCGCTACCTGACGGCCGCCGACTTCGACGAGCCGGTCGAGTTCGTCGCCGTCGACGTCTCCTTCATCTCCCTGAAGCTGATCCTGCCGGCGGTGCGGGATCTCCTTCGCGGCGAGCTCGTCGCGCTCATCAAGCCGCAATTCGAAGTCGGCAGGCGTGACGTCGGAAAGGGAGGGATCGTCCGTGACGAGGCCAAACGCCGCCAGGCCGTCGAGGGGATCGTCACCTTCGCGCGTGAGAGCGGCTTCGACGTCCACGGCGTGATCGAGAGCCCGGTGACGGGAGCGGAAGGAAACGTCGAGTATCTGATGTACGCGGTTCGGGTCACGGACTCCGCTCCAAGTACTCCCGCAGGCCCTCCCGCCACGAGTCGGGTTTGACGCCGGTGAGCCTCTCGTAGCGCTCGGTGGACAGGACCGAGTAGGCCGGCCGTGGGGCGGGGCGGGGGAAGTCGCTCGTCGACACCGGTTTCACCTCGTTTCCCGCGCCCGTCTCCTCCACGATGGCGCGGGCGAAGTCGTACCAGGTGCACTCCGGCTCGTCGGCATAGTGCACGATCCCGCGGGCCTCGGCGTGCTGTGCCAGGCGGATGATTGCGCGAGCCAGGTGCGGCGTGTAGGTCGGCCGCCCCCGCTGGTCGTCGACCACGCGCAGCGGATCGGTCCCCTTCCGGATCTGGTTGCGAATGGCCTCTACGAAATTGCGGCCGTGCGCCCCGAACAGCCAGGAGCTCCGCACGATGAGGTGCTCGTTCGCGTGCGTCGCGGCGATCTCCCCGAGGAGCTTGGACCGGCCGTAGGCGGAGAGGGGGCCGGTCGGGTCGTTGATCTCGTACGGCGTCCGCTTCGACCCGTCGAAGACGAAGTCGGTGGAAATCTGAATCAACAGCGCGCCGGCCTCGTTGGCGGCGCTGGCCAGCAGCTCCACCGCGGAGCCGTTGACCGCGTTGGCCACCCTTTCTTCGGCCTCCGCGTCATCCACGCGGGTGAAGGCGGCGCAGTTGACGATCACCCGCGGCCGCGCCTCCCGAACGGTCTCGGCCACCGACCGTCCACTGGTGATGTCGAGGTCCGATCGGGTCAGGGCCGTGAATTCGATGTCCTGCGCCAGCAGCTCGTCGCGCAGATCGATGCCCGCCATCCCTCCGGCACCGGTGATCAGCCACGGCGTCATCGAACCGGGCGTGTGCCGGGGTCGGTCTTCAGCTTCACCCGCACTCCGCCCGAGGACTTCACGGCGATCAGGTGCATGACGAAGAAGGCGTAGAGGAGGCGGGCGTTCACTCCTGCCGAGAGGGGGGTGGTGGTGACGAGCTCGCCCAGCGATCGCTTTCCGTCGATGGCCTCCAGGAGGTTCTCCTCGTCCTCGCCGAGATGCAGCTCCTCGACGTGCTCACCGGTGCGGCTCACCAGGGTGGTCTTCGTACCGACGCGCGCGAGCAGCGCCTTGGCGTCGGGCATGTGCCGCACTCCCTCGACGATGGCCTGCGGGATCGGGATGTCGAGCTTCACGAACTCCCGGTGGCGGTCTCGACCGGGAGTGAAGGTGATGGTCCCGCCATCCCAGGCGAATACGGACCAGACGATCTCCTGGATCTGCTCGCGCACGGCCTCGAGCATCGCCTCCGGCTCGAGTACCCGCATGTCGGTCAGCAGCGTTCCCTGCCGGTGTCCGGTGGCGAGCAGGCGGCGCACGCTCTCGTCGTATTGCTCGCGGGTGATCCGCCCCTCGTTCAGCAGGCGGTCGCCGAGCGAGTCGCGGACCTGGTTCGAGGTGGCGAAGACGATCCGGCCGCGGTCGAGGAAGATCTCCTTCCGCTCGTTCCCGCGGCGGCACTCGACCGTGCCGGGCGCCTGGTGCCGGTAGACGGTGACCAGAATCTCCGGAAGAGGACTCTGGGTGAGATCGGTTTCGTAGACGGGACGGGGGCGGGGGTCCTGCCTGGGCGAGGTCATGCGCTAGCCGTCGATCCGCGGCGAGTCCTTCTCGTCGATGCTCTTGTCGCTCTTCCCCTTGCTCAGGCCCTCGCGGAAGTTGGAGATGCCCTCACCGAGACCCCGGCCCAGCATCGGAAGCTTCGACGCCCCGAAGATGATCACCACGATGAGGAGAATGACGACCAGTTCACCCATTCCGAGTCCAAACATGAAGCCTCCAGTGGGACAGCAAAGCCTATCCCGAACAACAGGGTTACGGCAATTTGTCATCCCGCCGGGAGCCGAGAGCCGGTTTAAGATGCGCCCTCCACGATGATCGACCTCACAGGGTTGAACGAGCAGCAGCGAAAGGCCGTGACACACGGCACCGGGCCTCTTCTGGTGCTGGCGGGGGCGGGGTCGGGCAAAACCAGGGTCATCACCTGCCGGATCGCCTGGCTGATCGGGGAGCAGGGGGTGCCACCCTTCCGGATCCTGGCGGTGACGTTCACGAACAAAGCCGCCAACGAGATGCTGGGACGCGTCGAGCACCTGGTGCCGAACATCGGGGCCCGCCCCTGGATCGGTACCTTCCACGCCACCTCCCTCCGGATGCTGCGGCGGTACGCCGGCCGGCTGGGGTTCACGCAGTCCTTTGCCGTCTACGACACGGCCGACCAGCTCACCCTGGTGCGGCGCTGCATGCGGGAGCTGAACGTCAACGACGAGGCCTTTCCGCCGCGGGCCATCCTCTCCCGGATCTCCGCCGCGAAGAACGAGCTGGTGGGGCCGGTGGAGTACGAGAAGAACAACCTCGACTTCTTCGGCGCGCGGGTGGCGGAGGTCTACCGGCTGTATCAGAAGCGCCTCCGCGAGTACGACGCCATGGACTTCGACGATCTGATCGGGAACTACGTGCAACTGCTCGAGCAGAACGACGACGTCCGAAACGAGCTGCACGAGCGCTTCCCGCATCTCCTGATCGACGAGTACCAGGACACGAACCGCGCCCAGTACGTTCTGATCAAGCTCCTGGCCGGACCGCGGGGGAACGTCGTCGCCGTGGGGGACGAGGATCAGTCCATTTACCGCTTCCGGGGAGCGGACATCAACAACATCCTGAACTTCGAGCGCGATTTTCCGGGCGCGACCGTGGTGAAGCTCGAGCAGAACTACCGCTCCACCGGCAACATCCTCGACGCCGCCACGGGGGTGGTCTCGCGGAACGTTGCCCGGAAGGGAAAAACACTCTACACCCGCGCCGGAAGCGGCGACCCGGTACGGATCGTGACCTGCAGCAACGAGCGGGAAGAGGCGCAGTTCGTGATCGGGAAGATCACCTCGCAACGCGGAGAGCGGAAGCTGTCCGATTTCGCGGTCCTCTTCCGGACCAACGCCCAGTCGCGGCCCTTTGAAGAAGAGCTGCTCCGCGCCAACGTCCCCTACTCGGTCGTGGGGGGCGTGAAGTTCTACGAGCGCGCCGAGATCAAGGACGTGCTCTCGTTCCTCCGTCTCGCCGGGCGACCGCATGACACACCTTCCATCGAGCGGGTCATCAACGTTCCCTCGCGCGGAATCGGCGACACCACCGTGGCCGCGCTGAACGATCGCGCCGCCCGGCAGGACACCTCGCTCTGGTCCGTCATCGAAGGGGACCTCGCATTTCTCTCCGCCCGGGCGTCGAAGGCCGTTCGCGAGTTCCGGGAGATCGTCCACGACCTCCAGCGTGCCTCGTCGCAGCCCGTCCCGGAGCTCCTCGACTATCTCCTGCTCCGCACCGGCTACCGGCGGATGTTCAGCGAGTCGCGCGACATCCAGGACGAGTCGCGACTGGAGAACATCGACGAGCTCCTCGGCTCCGCCCGCGAATTCGTCGAGCAGAGCCCATCCGCTACGCTGGCCGACTACCTCGACTCGCTGACGCTGATGTCCGACCTCGACCGATACGAGTCGCAGAAGGGCGTCACGCTGATGACCCTCCATGCCGCCAAGGGACTCGAGTTCCGGGTGGTCTTCCTGGCGGGCATGGAGGAAGGCATCCTTCCGCATTCGCAGTCCCTGGAGCACAACGAGGACGTGGAGGAAGAGCGCCGTCTCTGCTACGTCGGCATGACCCGGGCCCGCGAGCAGCTCTACTGCCTCCACTCGCGGGAGCGCCGGTTGCACGGGAGATTCCGCGAACAGCCCCCCTCGCCGTTCCTGGCGGAGATCCCGGAGGAGGTGACACAGGAGGTGCGCCTCGGCGGCGTCCGATCGGCGAAGCCGCAATGGCGTGAACAGCCTCGTACAAGAGGGGTCCCGCCGCGGGAGCCGCGCCCTTCATCCGCGCGGTCCGAAACGGCCGCCGTCTTGTCGTTCTTCAAGGACTCGCCGATCCAGTTCGATCCCGCCGCGATCCAGCCCGCGGGAGCGAGGCAGGAGAACAGGGCCGACCTGAAGCGCGGCCAGCGCGTCCGCCACGAGCAGTTCGGCGAGGGCACCATTCTGACCATGGAAGGTTCGGGTCCCAACGCCAAGCTGACCGTGTATTTCGAACGCGCCGGGCCGAAAAAGTTCATCGCCAAGTACGCGAAACTGACGAGGATCTGAGATGGTGAAAAGGTGAGTCCCCGTCATCCCGAGCGGAGCGAGGGATCCGGGTGGGAGGGGATACGCAGCGTGCCACCCACCCGCCAGATTCCTCGCTCCGCTCGGAATGACAGCGCGATTGACTACTTCCCGGCGGCCCGGCGTCGCCGCTGGTGCAGGCGGTCGATGAGTTTGGTGGTCGAGCGGATCTGCTCGAGGATCTTCTCCTCCAGGCCCGCTCCCTTTGTCTTGAAGCTCTTGGCCTTGCGGAAGACGGCCCGGGCCCGATCCTTCTCCCCGCTCTCGAGCAGGGCCATGCCGAGGTGCATGAGGTTGGTGGCGGTTGGGCCGAGGTCGGCGGACTTGGTCAGGAAGTCGACGGCGTTTTGGAAGTCGCGGCGCTTGAAGTAGACCCAGCCGAGGGCGGCCAGCGGGAACTGCTTCATCTCCTTTGGCGAGTAGCGGAGAGAGAGCTGCGCGCTCTCCAGCGCCTCGTCGAGGCTCTCCTCCATCTCCGCGAGGTTGTAGGCCTTCTCGTAGTAGGCGATCGACTTGGCATAGTTGGAGGTGTAGTCGCGCAGCATCTCCTCGAGGGCGCGGTTGGCGTCCTTGAAGTTTCCCTCGGCGCGAAGGGCCTCGACCAGCGTGGTGTATGCCGCGGCGGCCACGACCTCGGTCGGCCTCTGCTTCAGGATCCGCCGGGCCAGGGCGATGGCCTCGCCGTTCATGTCCATGTGCGAGCAGAGCAAGGCGTAGGGCATGAGGATGTTGACGTTCTCCGGCTCCTCTTCCGAGGCGCGCCGGTAGTGGTCGAGCGCCTCGCTGTAGTTCCCCTGGTTGACCAGCGTCTCCGCCTCGCTCAGCTCCGCTGCCGCCGGGCCTTCCACCGGAACGTGACCGGAGATTCCCTCGTAGATCTTGACCGCCTGCTGGTACTCCATCTTGTTTGGATTGAGCTCGAGCGCCTCCTGGAAGCAGTCGATGGCCTTGCGGTTCCAGTTCCGGTCGAGATAGCAGAGGCCGAGGTGATAGATGGCCTCCTCGTAGTCGGGATCGAGTTTCAGCGCTCCCTGGAAGGAGCGGATGGCGCGCTCGAGCTGGCCCTTCTCGTAGAAGATCGTGCCGAGGAGGAAGAAGGCCTGAGGGATGGCCTCGAGCTGGATGGCCTTCTCCAGGAACTTCTGGGCGCGAAGGAGCTTTCCCTTCCGGGCGTAGATGGCGCCGAGGGAGAAGTAGGGGAGGAACGATTCCTGGGAGATCTGGATGGCGCGTCGCAGCCAGCGCTCGGCGCCCTTCAGGTCCTGCCGCTCGTGAAGGAGCACGCCGTAGAAGACGGCGGCGTCGAAGTGGTCGGGCTGCACCTCCAGAGTGCGCTCCAGGTAGGTCTTGGCACGGTCGAGATTGCCGTCGTTGAAGAAGGTCTCGCCGAGGAAGAAGGAGAGCTCGTAGTTGTCGCGGTCGAGGCGGAAGGCCTCTTCCAGCGCTTTCAGACCGCGGTCGGGATCGAAGGCATCGATGGCCGCCTCCGCCTCGGCGACGAGCTGCACGAAACGCTCGCGCTTGTCGCCCCGGAAGAGCGACATGACCCGGTCCTTGCGCTCTGTGAAGCGCTGCTTCTTCTCCAGAGCGAGCATCTGCTCGCCCATCTTCGATTCCCACAGCTCCACGACCTCTTCGCCGGAGAGGACGTTCTTCTTCTCCAGCAGCTCCTTCACGGAGAGGAGCCCGGTCTGGTTGATGAAGATGGCGCGCTCGTGCTTCTGCACGGCGTCGACCACCGAGCGCAGCGTCTCCGCGGAGCGCTTGATGATCTCCTCCAGCGCGGAGACGCGCTCGAGCAGATGCTCGTCGAGCGAGAGATCGCCCTCCTCCTCGTACTCCTCGATCTCGTCCTCTTCGAACGCCGTCATTCCCGAGAGCACGAGCAGCTTGTTCTGACAGCGGAAGCAATACTCGCGGTCGTCTTCGTTATAGGCGCTGCAGGTCTGGCAGAGCATTGACGTGCGGATTAGAACATGGGTTCAGTCTCAAAAAACTCCGAGCGAAGCGAGGAGTCAAGCCCTCGCTCCTGCCGGAGACACCCAGATCGGCATGGGCGGCAGATCGAGCGAGGAATCGATCCTTCGCTGCGCTCAGGATTTGTAGACGTAAAACCCTCGTCCTGTCTTTCTCCCCAGCCACCCCGCATCCACCATCTTCACCAGCAGGGGGCAGGGGCGGTATTTCGGATCGCCGAATCCCTCCTCCATCACCCGCAGGATGGCCAGGCAGACGTCGAGGCCGATGAAGTCGGCCAGGGTGAGAGGGCCCATGGGGTGGTTCATGCCGAGCTTCATCACGCCGTCGATGGCCTCCGGCGTGGCCACGCCCTCGTAGAGCGCGAAGACGGCCTCGTTGATCATCGGCATGAGCACCCGGTTGGAGATGAAGCCTGGGTAGTCGTTCACCTCGATGGCCGTCTTCCCCATCCTGCCGGCCAGTTCTTCCACCCGCCGATAGGTCTCATCGGAGGTGGCGATGCCGCGAATGACCTCGACCAGCGTCATCACCGGCACGGGGTTCATGAAGTGCATTCCGATCACCTTGTCGGGGCGAGCCGTGGCCGCGGCGATTTTCGTGATGGAGATCGAGGAGGTGTTCGAGGCCAGGATGCACTCCGCCGTCGTGAGTTTGTCCAGCTTCTCGAAGAGCTGCGTCTTGGCGGCCAGGTTTTCGATGATGGCCTCGATGACGATGTCCGCTCCGGCGATGATCTGCACGTCGGTGGTCGGGCGGATGCGAGCGAGGATGGCCTCCTTCTCCGGGGCGGTCATCTTTCCCTTCTCCACCCCGCGCTGGAGATTGGCGGAGATGGTGCCGACGGCCCGGTCGAGGACCTCCTTCGTCACGTCGATCAGGGTGACGTCGAAGCCGCTGGCGGCGGCCGTGTGGGCGATCCCGTTCCCCATGGTCCCCGCGCCGATCACAACGATGTTTTTCATTCGTTTGCGTCTCCTGTGATGGGCGTCGCAGTGACTCTATCGCACATGAGGCGTAACATTTCCGCTCCGGAGCGGGACATGGCGCGAACGTGTTTCATGTGCGGTCGGGAGATCTCGGGAGGAGACTACCTCTGCGAGCGATGTGACAGGCCCCGGCAGGCGAGGGGGGGACGGTCCGCTGCCGCGCCGGCGAAGAGCGCCGGTGACACCGACGCCGCTCCAAAGACCTCGCAGGCCCTGGCTCTCGATCCCTTCCCCGCCGCGCCGGTGGTCAAGTTTCCGATCGAGGCCGCCACGCCGGCCATCACCAGCATCGTTCACCTGCTCATCGCCTCCGGGGTGCCTTCCTTTCTCCTGGGCGCAGACCGGAGCGTGAAGTTCGTGTCCGACGCGGCGATGAAGTTGTTCGACGTTCCGCAGAGCGAGCTCTCCACCTTGGCCGCCATCGAGGACCGCACCGGAGTGCGGATCGGCGACCTCGCCGTACCGGTCTCCGCCGGCACGCGCATCCGGGAGCGGAACATTCTCTGCTCGCTCGTACCGCTGTCGGGCGGTGCGGGTGGAGCGGTGGTCTTTCTGCGCGAGACCGATCCGATGAACGAGACCCACGCGTCGTTCGTGGCCTACGTGCGCGAGACCGTGCTGCACCCCCTCCAGTCGCTGCGCCAGTCCCTCCATGCGGCCGGCGGGCGGGCGACCGAACCGATGCTCCACGACGCCGCCGGCACCATCGAGCAGGTTCTCTCGTCTCTCGAGCTCGCCCCCGGTATCGATCCGCGCTCGTCGGACGCCCGCCCCATGCCGCGGGTCACGGACATCATCCAGCGCGTGGCCGACCGCTTCGTGGCCGCGGCCGCCCTCAAGGGCGTGCAACTGCAGGTCGACGCTCACGACATCGATGAGCGCTTCGTCGACCACGAGCAACTGAGCGAGGCCCTGGCGATGCTGATGGAGAACGCGCTCCACTACGTTCCTCCCGCCGGCATGGTCGTCATCGGCGTGCGCTGGATGGAGCACAAGAACAGGCCCATCCTCCTCTTCTTCGTCATGGACAACGGCCGGCTCGTCCCGGAGCATCTGCGCCAGACCATGTTCGAGCCGTCGTTCGTCTGGAGCCCCGCGGGGGAGCGGACGGGCCGCGCGCTCTTCAAGTGCCGGGAGTTCGCCGTGAGTCACGGCGGCTCGGTCTGGGTGGAGTCGAAGACCGGCAAGGCCTGCACCTTTTTCCTCCGCGTCCGCCCCGACGGAAGCCGGTGAGGAAAGGGGAGCGACGACCCATGCGTTTGACCCGTCACATGCGTCCCCTGGGGCTCTGTGCGATCGTGCTCGCCGCGTCCGGCGTCCTCTCCGCCGCGGAGATCACCATCGAGTCGGTGATCGCGGAGATGAATCTGCAGCGCGCCGCGTCGGGGCTCCCGCCGCTGCGCCAGGACGACCGGCTCGATCGCGCCGCGGACATGCGCATGCGCGACATGGAAGAGCTGCAGTATTGGGCGCACGTCGCGCCGGACGGCCGCTCGCCGTTCGCGACGCTGAGACCGACCGGCTACGACTTCCGCTACGCGGGAGAGAACCTCGCCTCCGGCTTCGAGACCGCCGAGGTGCTCGTTCAGTCGTGGATGGAATCGAAGGGACACCGCGAGAACATCCTGTCCCCCCTCTACCGCGACTGCGGCGTGGCCGTCATCGACGGCTCGCCGCTCGGCCGGGCCATGGGGCGGTCGGTGGTCGTGCTCTTCGCCCGCCACGCGGTGCCCGAGGTCGCCCCACCCCCGCCTCAGGGTGCTCGCTGAGGGTCAGGGGACGCGCATCGCCGGATCGACGTCGCGCTTCCAGGCCATCAATCCCCCGACGAGGTTGCGCACGCGCCGGAACCCGTGCGCCAGCAGATATTGCTGCGCGCGGGCGCTGCGGGCCCCGGAGCGGCAGACCATGATCACCTCCGCCTCGCGGGGAATCTCGTCCACGCGCGCCGGCACCTGCTGGAGGGGGATGTGGCGCGCCTCGCCGAGGTGGCCGGCGCTCCACTCGTATGGCTCACGGACGTCGATCACGACGAGGTCGTCGCCGCCGTCTGCCAGCCGTCCGGCAAGCTCGGCGGCACTGATGTCGAGTTGATTCACGGGGTTGCAGAGCTCCTCATCGTCGATAAGCTCGGGATGACATTCCTAAGGCAGCAATCTCGCGGCGATCTCCTGAAGCTTCTTTCCCTCGGCCCTTCCCCTGTACCGCGCCGTGGCCTCCTTCATCACTTTGCCGAGGTCCTTCTTCGACTGCGCGCCGGTCGAGGCGATGATCTCGCGGATGCCCGACTCGAGCTCCGCCTCCGCCAGCTCGGGCGGCAGGTAGCTCTTCAACAGCTCGAGCTCGGCCTGCTCCTTCGCGGCAAGCTCCGGGCGGTTCGCCTTCGTGTATTGCTCGATCGAGTCGTGGCGCTGCTTCACGGACTTGCGGATCACCGACATCGCTTCCTCGTCG
>DATLEX010000159.1:0-12421 GCA_035525045.1 Thermoanaerobaculia bacterium
GCCTTCCTGTGGAAGACGCCGAGGTCGATGGCGAGCATCGCCAGGATGAAGACATTGAATCCGACCCAGACCCAGATTGTCGCTGTCATCAGGAGTGCTCTGACCCGCGGCCGCCGCGCCGGCTGGTCAGTGTAGCCGAACCGATGACACGCTGGGACCGGCTCGCGCCTCTCTACCGCCCGCTCATGTGGCCGCTCGAGGTGCTGTGGCTGCGGCGCTGGCGGCGGCGGGCCGCCTCAGCCATTCCCGGGGCGGCCCGGCTGCTCGAGGTCGGGGCCGGTCCGGCGATGAACGTCCCGTTTTACCCCCCGCGGGTGCGAGGTGTCGCCAGCGACGTCTCCATGGTGATGCTCGCCGGCGGCAGCCGGCGCGAGGGAATGGCGCGCGTGGTTGCCGACGTGCAGAAGCTCCCGTTCCGCGACCGAGCCTTCGATGTCGCGCTGGCCACCTTCCTGTTCTGCGGAGTTCCCGACGACCGGCAGGGGTTGCGGGAAGTGCGGCGGGTGGTCGTGCCGGGCGGCGTCTGCGTGTTCCTCGAGCACGTCCGGCCGGAGGGGCGGGTTGGCGGATTTCTGGCCGATCTCCTCGAGCGCTTCACCGCCCCCATCTTCGGCGAGCACGTGAACCGCCGGACCGTGGAGAATGTGGCGCGTGAGGATTTCGCGATCGAGCGGGTCGAGACCGCGGCCGGCACGCTCCTGCGACTGATCGTGGCCAGGCGATGAGAGACCTCGACCTCGGCCAGGGGCTGCTGATTCCGGCGCAATTGCTCCGCGCCGCCACCTCCCGCAGCGGCGGCCCGGGCGGGCAGAACGTGAACAAGCTCGAGACCCGCGTCACCATCGAGGCCGACGTCGACGCGCTGCCGCTGCCCGGCGCCGCGAAGCAGCGGATCAGGGAAGAGCTGGCTACGAGGATCAACCGCGACGGGGTTCTGCGCGTCACGTCGCAGAGCGAGAGGTCGCAGCGCCGAAACCGCGACCGCGCCCTGGCCCGGATGGAACAGCTCCTCCGCGATGCCCTCGCCGAGCGCGCCGAACGGAGGCCGACGCGAATCTCGCGGGCGCAGAAGAAGCGGCGCCTCGAGGAGAAGAAGCGGCGCTCGGAGACGAAACGCCTGCGGTCGTCGCGGGAGTGAGCGGGTGGGCTATGAGGGCTCAGTACCTAACCTTCATCCCCACCTGCACCACCCGCGGCATGCCCGGCAGGATGCCGCGGCTGCGGTCGACGATGTACAGCTCGTCGAAGACGTTCTTCACCGCGATGAAGAGCGTGCTCCGCAGCGGCGCCACGTCGACGTTCAGCGTGGCGTTCCAGATCGTGTGAGGGGGAATCAGACCGCGCTGCCCGTCGGCGGTCGGCAGGACCGTATTGAGGTCGTCGCCGAACTGATCGCTCACGTGGACCGCTTCCACGAACGCCTCGATCCCTCGCGGCATGAGGTACCCGAGGCCGGCCGTGAGCGTCTGCTCCGGCGCGTACGGCAGGCGGTGTCCGCCGACCTCGACGTGACCGAAGCCGGGAATGTTGCTCCGCCTCGATCCGGCGAACGACGCTTCCCACAGATGCGTGTAGGCGAGCGTCGTATAGACGTTGTGTGACGTTCCGAGGAGCGCGGCGCTGTCGATCCGCCCACCGAGCTCGATCCCCTCGTGGTTCGTGGCGCCGCCGTTCGTCAGCGTGGCCCCCACGCCGCCGGCGACGCTGGCCGGCACGACCTGGTTCTCGTAGTCCATCCGGAAGAGCGTGGCCTCGGCGCTGAGCCCCGGCCGGATGCTGGAGCGGACGCCGAGCTCGCTGTTCCAGCTCAGCTCCGGGTCGAGGTCGACGACCCCGCCGGCGTTGGTGAGGATGTCCTCGGTGCGCGGCGGCGCGAATCCGCGATGGATGCCGCCGAAGAGCGTGGTCTCGCCGGTCGTCCAGGAGACGCCGATGCCCGGGACGATCTGCGTCAGCACGGTTTCCCCGCGCGCGCCGAGGCCGCCGTTCGCCAGGCGGTTGAGCCGCTCGTAGGCGATCCGCTCGATGCGCACGCCCGGCGTCACCGAGAGACGCCCGACGCTGATCCGGTCCTGCACGAACGCGGCAAAGGCGACGTTGTCGCGGGCGTTGTTCTCGACCGTCCGGCCGCTGCGGGCCTGCGGCGTGTCGCCGTTGATCTGCCGGCGCTCCTGCGACTCCACGAGCGCGCGCACCCCGGCCTGGATCTCGTTCGGGAGGCCGAAGAGGCTCGAGGTCCACTGCACCCGCGGCTCGATGCCCCACGTGCGGAACTCGCGCAGGCGCCCCTCGTTGCCGCAGGTCGTGAGCAGGCTGTCCATCCCTCCGCAGCCCGGCTCGGAGGAGTCGTTCGGGCGCTGATTCGAGTTGCTCGACTGCCGCCACCAGTGCCGCTTGAAGAGCGCGCCGTAGACGCTGGTGGTGACGAGCAGCGAGTCGTCGAGGCGGACCCGGTGTGCGACGCTGGCCCCGTAGCGGTCACCGTAGAAGAAATCGTTGCTGAAGGGGTTTTGCCGTGGATCGGCCTCGTACTCGTTCTGCCGGAGGCCGGAGTACGTGGCGTTCGATTCCTCGCCGTAGTAGTTGGCGCGGAAGGTGAGGCTCTGGGCGCCGGAGAACGCATGCACGACCTTGGCGTTGAAGTCGTTCAGCTCGGAGAAGATGTTGTCGCGTGCCCCGGCGCCTTCCTTGCGCATGAAATCGATCAGCAGGCCGGTCTTCCCCCAGGTGTCGCCGAAGGAGAGGTGCCCGTTGAAGTAGTCGCGCGTGCCGGCGGTGAGGAGGAGGGAGGCCGACGGCTTCGAGGGAGGCATCGGCGTGAGGTAGTTCAGCACGCCGCCGACCGTCACGGGCCCGAAGGCGATCTGCCCTGATCCCTTGAGGATCTCGATCGACTCGAAACGCTCGATCGGCGGGTGGTAGTAGGAGGCGTTGTCGCCGTATGGCGCATAGGTGAGCGGCAGGCCGTCTTCGAGGAGGAGCACCTTCGTCGATCGCGCCGGGTTCGTGCCGCGGAGGCCGATGTTCGGCCGCAGGCCGAACCCTTCTTCGTCGCGCACCGTCACGCCCGGGCATTTGCGCAGCGCCTCGGAGGTGGTGAGGGGCCTGGCGCTCTCCAGCGTCTGCCGCTCGATCACCGTCACGGCCCCCGGGATCAGCTCGGGCGCCGCCGCGATGCGCGTGCCGACGACCGTCATCGAGTCGGCGAAGGGGAGAAGGGTGGCGCCGGCCGGCTTGTCGACGGCATCGGTCTCGGCGGACGCGGCTGAAGAGAGGAGGAGCGAGAGGATCACGGCGGCGTAGCGGTTCATCGGCGTTTCCCTTCCAGTTGAGACCTGGTCTCAATCGCCGGCGAATGTAGCGTGACGTCCTGAACCGTTACGGTGTCGGTTGTCACCCGCCGCTGTGATGCTGCCTTGCGATACGATCCCGCCCCCGATGCTGATGCAGGCGGTCTGGTTCGTGCTCGGGCTGGCGGGCCTCTACTTCGCCGCCGAGTGGCTGGTGAAGGGCGCCTCCCGCATCGCCCGCACCTTCGGGATCACCCCCATGGTGGTCGGGCTGACGGTGGTGGCGTTCGGGACCTCGGCCCCCGAGCTGGTGGTCAGCGTGCTCGCCGCCCTGCGCGATCAGAGCGACCTCGCCGTCGGCAACATCGTCGGCTCGAACATCATGAACGTCGCCCTGATCCTCGGCATCTGCGCCCTGATCGCGCCGATCCACGTCGATCGCTCTTTCATCCGGCGGGAGATCCCCATCATGATCGGCGTCTCGTTGCTCCTGCCGATCTTCGCCTGGGACTTGCTGATCAGCCGCTTCGACGCCTTCCTGCTGCTCGCCGCGTTCGCCGGCTTCGTCGTCGCGTCGATCTACGCGGCCCGGAAGGAGCCGGAAGCGGCGCAGGAGGAGTTCCGGACCTTCGAAGAGCTCGCCGGCTACGAGCCGCGGGGAGAGAAGCCGGCGGTGGACGCGGGCCTGGTGGTGGCGGGGCTCGCCGGACTGGTCGTCTCCGCGCACCTCCTCGTGACCTCGGCGGTCTTCTTCGCCCGCGCGCTCGGCGTCACCGAGCTGGTGATCGGCCTGACGATCATCGCCGTCGGCACCTCGCTGCCGGAGCTGGCCACGTCGATCGTCGCCGCCAGGCGGAGCGAGCCGGAGATCGCCCTCGGCAACGTCATCGGCTCGAACATCTTCAACATCCTCCTGATCCTCGGCGCCGCCGCCGCGGTCCGCCCCGTGACCATCGATCCCGAGCTTCTCCGTTTCGAGATTCCGGCCTGCATCGCCGTCGCCCTCACGCTGGTCCCCCTTGTCTACCCGCGAGCGCGGCTGGGGCGAATCGGAGGGGCCGTGCTCCTCCTCTTCTACATCGTCTTCACCGTGCTGGTGGTCATCGGAGCGGCCGCTTGAGCAGCGTTGCCGGGCTCGAGGCCGACGGCCACGCCCTCGTCCGCGGGCTGCTGCCGCCGGAGGAGGCTGCCTCGTACCGTCCCCTCATCCGCCGCATCGTCGAGGAGGTCTCACAACGCGCCGACAGGCAGGGGCGGATCGACGACTACTCGCGGCTCTTCAACCAGGTGACGAACATCTGGCGGCTCGACGACGGCGCGCGGCGCATCGTCTTCGATCGCCGCTTCGCCGCCGCTGCGGCGCGGATTCTCGGCGTCGAGTCGGTCCGGCTCTACCACGACCAGGCGCTCTTCAAGCCGCCCGGCGCGGCCCGGACGCCGTGGCATCAGGACCGCTACTACTGGCCGCTCGACACCGACCGGTCCGTCACGATGTGGCTCCCCCTCGTCGACGTGACCGAGGAGATGGGGCCGATGATCTTCGCCAGCGGGTCGCATCGCGGAGGCGATTTCGGCGAGGTGTCGATCTCCGAGGAGACCGATCGCCGCCTGGCCGCGCTGATCGCTGAGCGAGGATGGCCGCTCTGGACGGCGCCCGTCGCCGCGGGCGACGCGACGTTCCACCTCGGCGGCACGCTTCACTCCGCCGGCGCGAACCGCTCCGGCACCACACGCGAAGTGCTGACCGTCATCTACTACGCCGCCGGAACGCGCGCCGCCGTTCCGGCCAACGAGAACCAGCGTGTCGACCTGGAAGTGTTCCTGCCCGGCGTGCGCCCCGGCGAGGAAGCGGCCAGCGAGCTGAACCCGGTGCTCTGGCCGGCGGAGTCCGCGCGGTCTCCGATCCTCTGCTGAAGGTCAGTACTGCCAGCAGCTCGCGCGGACGGTTCCGGAACCGAGATCGACAATGCCGCCGGTATGATTGGCGAGAACCACTCTCACCGTATTCGCCGCCGTAGCGTGCGCGGAAATGATCCAGTTGGCGTCGGGCAGCACCGAGAATCCGGCGAAGCAGGAATCTCCCGCGACCGCGCCGGCGACCGTCACGCTCGTCGCCGTCGCCGCACCGTTCGCGACCGGCGGAGGGTCCCACGTCGCCGTGGCCGAGAGGTGCTTCGCGATCGGAGTGCCGCCGGAGCCGATCGATACGCCGGAGGAGCTGATCCGCATCCTCTCCTGCAGGACTCCGCCAGACGCCTTCGTCCGAAAAACCAGGAGCGCGGCATCTTCGGCGGCTCCAGCCTGCCAGCCCGCGATCTGTGCCGCCGTCGTTGGAGTGGCGGAACCGGTAATGAAATCGAGTTGTCCGCCGATGCCGACGTTGCCGCTCTTGTCGATTGTCAGCGCCGTGGCCATCACGTTCGGCGTTGAGCCCGATCCGGCAGCCGGCGCTGTCTGGAAGAGGATGTCACCTGAACCACCGGAGCCGGTCCCATTCCCCGGCTGGATGATGAGATCACCGCCTGCTCTGTTGCTCCCGATCGTTGACGCGGCGCGCAGTGTTTTCGCCGGCGCGGTCGGAGAGCTCGAACCGAGCTGAAACGTCGATACCGCGTCATTCCCGAGAACGATCTTGTCATTCGCGTCGACTTTCGCGCCCGCGCCGATTGCCGTCGAATTACTGAGCGGCGTCGCTTGCGGAACGGAGCCGTCGCGTGACGCTCGATAGCCGACGAACGTCATCGAATTGTCGACGCTGGATCGCTGATTGATCGTATTGTCACCGGCTCCGGCGTACGCCCCGAGCGACGTGTTATTCGCGCCGGTCGTGTTCCCCTGGTGAGACGCCAATCCATACGCCGAATTCAAATGACCGGTCGTGGTGTTGTTCAGGCTGTCCAAGCCATACCCGGAGTTACCGAGGCCGGCCGTGTTGTGATAGAGAACATCGATTCCAACGGCGGTATTGGCCCGCCCGGTGGTGTTCAGGAACATTGCATGCGAGCCGACGACCGTATTGTTGTTTCCCGTCGTGTTGTTCGGCAGCGCCTCTCGACCGATTGCGGTGTTCCAGAATCCGGTCGTGTTGGCTGCAAGCGATCCATACCCGATTCCGGTGTTGCCGCTGCTGAGGTAAGAAAGACCGCCGGCCGGCCCCATCATGAAATTCCCGGCATTCACTCCGAGAAACAGGTTCTGCCCGTCTGAGGCCGGGTCAGCATGAGTGTGCAGGAAGCGTGAGCCTCCTTTTCTGATGACCGACGTCACCTCGATGTCGATGTCTCCAGTGCCAGGACACGGTACGGCTCCTGGAGTCTGACCGAGAAGCGGAACAGCCAGAAAAACGATCGGAAGAATTGTTCTCATGATCAGTCCTCCAGTCATCCCGAGCGTGAGTGAGGGGCCTGGGTGGGGGGCGACACGCAGCGTGCGTCGTGGACACGCTCGGAATGACATGCGGTTACTCCTCGAACCAGAACCTGACCCGGGTCCGGGGGCGGTTGCCGATCTCGTTCATCGTGGCGGCGTCGTACAGCCGCCCGCCCACCATCGTGTAGATCACGCTCTCACTGTTGCGGATGTTCTCCAGCGGGTTCCGCTCCAGCACGATGAAGTCGGCGAGCTTCCCGGCCTCGATCGACCCGAGGTCGCGGTCCATGCCGAGGTACGCGGCGCCGGAGAGCGTGGCGCTGCGGAGGGCCTGGAGCGGGGTCATCCCGCCCCGCTCGAACATCCACAGCTCCCAGTGCGCCGCGAGCCCCTCCCGCTGCCCGTGCGCGCCGAGCATCACCGGGAGGCCGCGGTTCACCAGTTGCGCGGCGATGCGCGCGTTGTTGACGTAGTTGTGCTCCTCTTCCGGGGCCATGGTCCGGCGGCGGGAGCGGGCGTCGATGATCCGCCGCGGCACGAACGTCAGCAGGCGCTCGTTCTCCCAGACGTTCGTGGTCTGGTACCAGTAGTTCTCCCCCCAGATCCCGCCGTAGCCGACCACCAGCGTCGGCGTATACCAGGTGCCGCTCTTCGGCCAGAACTGCAGCACGTCGTCGTAGACCTTCGCCACCGGGATGGAATGCTCGATGCCGGTGTGCCCGTCGGCCACCATGTTCATGTTGTGCTGGAAGAGCGAGCCCCCTTCCGGCACGACCATCATCTCCAGCTCGCGCGCGGCGACGAGGACCTGCTGGCGCTGGTCGCGGCGCGGCTGGTTGTAGCTCTTCACGCTGATGGCGCCGGCCGCCTTCATCCGCCGCAGGTGGGAGCGGGCGTCGTCGAGGCTCTCGATCACCGCGCGGAACGGCGCCTTCGCGCCGTAGAGGATCGTCCCGGTGGAGAAGATGCGCGGCGCGGTGATCATCCCGGCGCGGGCCAGCTCGCTCGCGGCGAAGATCTCGCTGGTGTCGTTCGACGGATCGTGGATGGTCGTGACGCCGAAGGCGAGCGCGGCGAAGTTGATCCAGCTCTGCTGGGGGATGATCTGGTCGCTCCCCATCGAGCCGTGCCAGTGCACGTCGATGAGGCCGGGCATGATGGTCCGCCCGGCGAGGTCGTACACGCGCGCATCCGCCGGAACGCTCACGCTGCCCCCCGGTCCGGCGGCGGCGATGCGGTCGCCGCGCACCACCACCGTGCCGTTCTCGATCACCTCGTCGCCGCGCATGGTGATGATCCGCGCGCCGGTGAAGGCGATCGCGCCGGAGGGGATGTCGGCGGCGCGCTCGAATCCGATGTCGAGCCCGCGCTCCGGCGCCTCCGGCAGCTTCTCCGGCGCCCCCTCCACGAAGGCGAAGGCCTCGCGGAGGTCGCGTGAGAAGAGCTCGGAACCGAGAGCCCACTGCAGCCGCGTGCTGTCCCCCGACCAGTGGAGGTACTCCCCCGCGTCGCGCGACACGCGGCGCAGCGGGAGCGCCTTCTCCTTCGGCCCCACCTTCAGCGCCCGCGCCCCCGCCACGAACGGTGCGATGTAGGCGTTGAAGCCCTCGGTGAAGGCCACCCAGCGCTCGTCCGGCGAGATCCGCATCTCCGTCGCCTCTTCGCTCTGCAGGTGCGTCTGCTCCTGGCTCCCGTCGAGGCGGATGCTCTTCAGCACGCGCGTGTTCTTCTCCTCGTCGTCGATGACCAGGAAGAACACGCGGTCTCCTGACGCGCCGAAATGCGGCAGGAACCCGCTCCGGTGCAGCCGCGCTCCGGCCCCGCCGCGGGCCGGCATGACGAAGAGCCCCCGCTCCCGGCCCCACGTCGCCGGACGGAGGTGCCCGTCGGTCGTGGCGCGGTAGACGATGCGGCTTCCGTCGGGCGTGAAGACCGGCTCGACGTAGTGTCCCGGCTGCGCCGAGACGACGCGCCCCTCGCCGCCGCCGGCTGCCACGACGCGGATCGTGCCGTGCTGCTGGTCGTCCCACGTGGTGTAGACGATCGATCGCCCGTCGCGCGACCACGACGGGTAGTGCTCGAAGTGCTCGTTCTGCCGCGTCAGGCGCCGCGGTGTGCCGTTCGGCAGGTCGCGGATGTAGAGGTGCCCGAGGGCCTGGTAGACGACCTGTCTGCCATTCGGCGAGACCTGCACCCAGCGCAGCATCCGCGTCCGGAACGTCCGCGGCGCGACCTCGACGGGGTAGCGGAGTGCGCGGGCGATCTTCCGCGTGGTCTGGACGTGGAACGGGATCTCCGTCACCTGGCGCGAGGCGACGTCGATGCGGTGGATCTTCCCGCCGGCCCAGAAGACGATCGAACGGTTGTCGGGCGTCCAGGCCATCGTCGGGTAGACGCCGTGGATCGCCCACGTCTCCTGCATGTCGCGGTCGAGGCCGTCGTAGAGCGGCCGCTCGGCGCCCGACTCGAGATCGGCGACGTGGAGGACCGACCGGTTGCGCACGCGGCGGATGAAGGCGAGCTGCTTCCCGTCGGGCGACGGCGTGGGGCGGATCGAGCCGCCGGGGCCGGTGATGAAGCGTTCGATCTCGCGCCGCTCGCGGTCGAGGCGCTGGATCACGTAGATCTGCCTGTTCGGGTCCTTGTTGTACTCGAAGACGCGGCCGGGGGTGACGTCCTGGCTGAAGTAGAGGTAGCGGCCGTCGGGGGAGAAGACCGGCTCGCCGGCGTCCTTCTGATCGTTGGCGCGCTCGGTGAGCTGCACCCCCTCGCCGCCGGAGCGGTGGTAGAGCCACATCTCCCCGGCGCCGAGGGAGCGGCGCGAGGTGAAGTGTTTGCGCGCCACGAGGAACTCGCTGTCGGGCGTCCAGGCGGGGCTGTTGAGCAGGCGGAAGGTCTCCTTGCTGACCTGCTGCGGGCTCGACCCGTCGCGGTTCATGATCCAGATGTTGTCGCCCCCGGCGCGGTCGCTGGTGAAGGCGATCCACCGCCCGTTCGGGCTGTAGCGCGGCTGCATGTCCCAGGCGAGCCCGGAGGTGAGGGCGCGCGCCGTGCCGCCGCCGATGGGGATGACGTAGAGGTCGCCGAGGAGGTCGAAGGCGATCTCCGTCCCGTCGGGACTGACGTCGACGCTCATCCAGGTGCCCTCGCGCGTGTCGACGGTCACCTCGTCGAACTCGAACGGGGGGGAGGAGACATCCCACTTCGGCTTCTCCTCCGGCGCCGCGACCGATTCCGGCTGCGCTCCGGTTGCCGGCTTCTGATCGGGGGCCGGCTCCACCCGTTTCCGCTCCTCCTCGTTGGGACGCGGCTCCTGCTCCTTCCGCTCCGGCGTGATCTCGTCGGGCGTGGGCGGGGGTGGGGGTGGCGGAGGCTGCTGGGCGAAGAGGCCAATCGAGAACGAGAGCAGGAGGATGGCGAGAGGTCGGGACAAGGCGATAGGCTCCTTTCGGGCCCAGATTCTATTGACGAAGGCCGCCTGGAGGTAAATTGGGCCTCGGCGGGCACGGCTGGAGCATGGGACAGGAGTGCCGCGTCTCGCGACTCGCGAGCTGACCCATGAGCAGGAACCTGATGACTCGACCACTCGATGACGCACTGATCCGTTCGCTCGCAGGGAAGCGACTCGTGGTTCTCGCCAATCGTGAGCCATACAGTCACGAGAGAGTGAATGGCGACATCGTCATCCAGCAGCCGGCGAGCGGGCTCGTCACCGGAATCGAGCCTCTCCTGGTGGCCACTGGCGGCGTCTGGATCGCGCATGGGAGCGGCTCCGCGGATCGAGCCGTCGTGGACGAACGGTCGACCGTGCCCGTGCCTCCTGACGAGCCGGCGTACTCGCTGCGCCGGATCTGGCTCACCGAAGACGAGGTCAGCGGCTTCTACGAAGGAGCTGCCAACGAGGCCCTCTGGCCGCTCTGTCACCTCGCCTTCACCAAGCCGACGTTCCGGCCGAGGGACTTCGAGACGTATCGCGCGGTCAACCGGAAGTTCGTGGAGGCAGCGGTCGACGCCACACGTGGAGAGACGATCGTTCTCGTCCAGGACTACCACTTCGCGCTCGTGCCGGCGATGCTGAGAGAGCGCGGCTCTCGGGCACCCATTCATCTCTTCTGGCACATCCCATGGCCGCCGGCAGAGGTCTTTCAGCTCTGTCCCTGGGACAGCGAGCTGCTCCGGGGAATGCTGGGCGCGGACATCGTCGGCTTCCACAGCCTGCGCTACTGCCGCAATTTCGTCGAAAGCTGCAGCCGGATCCTCGAGTGCGAGGCCGATTTCGACGAACTGACGGTCCGCCTCGACGGGAGAACGACACGCGTACGCCGTTACCCGATCAGCATCGAATGGCCGATGGAGACCGCCTCACGGGAAGAAGGGATGCAGGTTCGCGAGCAGCTCGGCATCCCCGGCCACATTCATCTGTCGGTCGGAGTCGACCGCGTCGACCATACGAAAGGACTGCTGGAGAGACTGGCGGGGGTCGAGCGCTTCTTCGAGCTGTATCCGAACTGGAAGCGCAGGTATGTGTTCATGGAAGTTGCCTCGCCGAGCCGGATGGCCATCGAGTCGTACCGTCTGCTGAACGAGATGCTCGTCGCCGAGACCGAGAGGATCAATGAGCGCTTCTCGGAGGGTGAGTGGAAGCCGGTCTTGCTGGAGCGCCGGACTCTCTCCCCGCCCGAGCTGCGTGCGCACTATGCGGCCGCCGACAGTGGTCTGGTCACGCCGCTCCACGACGGAATGAATCTCGTGGCCAAGGAGTACGTGGCATCGTGTGTGGATGACCGCGGAATTCTGATCCTGAGCGAGTTCACCGGTGCCGCCGAGGAGCTGACGGAGGCGATTCTCATCAACCCCTACGATGCGGATGGGATCGCGCACGCGATTCATCAGGCCATCGTGATGCCGGAGAGGGAAAAGAGGGAGCGCATGCGCAAGCTGCGGAAAAAGATCGCGGAGCACACGATCTACGACTGGGCGGCGGACATCCTCGGCGACTCGATCGAGATCATGGAGAATCGTTGAGCGGATTCCATCGCGAGGGAAGTAGGAGGAATGGAGGACTGATGAGCGACAGCGGAATGAACCGGCGGGGAGCCTGCAGAACACTTCTGGCGATCGGAGGACTCGCGGTCACCGGCCTCGCGCACACCGGCCTCGCGCACGGTCAGTCCTCGTCCCTCACCACGACACCGCCCGATGCAGATGACGTGCTGCTGGATCAGCGTGTTGCCGACGCGGTCCGCCGCGGCGCGACGATCGAGGAGATGGCCCAACTGCGAGAACCGGTGGTTCGCACGCCCGAGGAAGCCCTTCGGCTGCTGAAAGTCGGGAACGCGCGATTCTTCGGCGGGCAGGTGAGACGCCCCGCAATGTCCGCACCAGAGCGTCGCGCCCAGATTCTCGGCCAGTCTCCGTTCGCAGTGACTCTCGGCTGCTCGGACAGCCGGGTCCCCACCGAAATCGTGTTCGATCAGACCCTCGGCAGTCTGTTCATCGCCCGCGTGGCCGGGAATATCGTCGACACCGCCACCACGGGCAGCATCGAGTACGCCGTCGAGCACCTGAACACCCGCCTGGTCGTCGTGATGGGCCATGAAGGCTGCGGTGCCGTCAAGGCCGCGCTGCTCCCGGCCGCGGATCGCGCGAAGGAAACGCCTGCGATTCAGGCGCTGCTCGATCAGATCGTTCCCGCCGTCAGGAACCTGCCCGCGATCCGGGACGGGAAAGCGAGGATGCGCGAAGCGGTGATCTCGAATGTG
>DATLEX010000187.1:0-2463 GCA_035525045.1 Thermoanaerobaculia bacterium
GCAACCTCGGTTCTGATGACGATTGTGCTTCTGTAGGCCTTCCCCTGTGACGAATCAACGTACAACGAGCGCTCGACGATGACAAACACCGGGCTCGCGGCTCCGTTCCGTACGCGCCGGTACCTGAAGAGCTCTTCTCGCGGCGCCTCATCAGAGCGCTGCATGGGATCAGGGCCGATGTGCACTGACGAAGTTCCTCAGGAAGATGTAACCGACCCGGCCGGAGGAGGCGCGCTCCACGCACCGGCGGTTCTCCTCCGCCCAGTCCCGACGGCCCGAGGTAATCTCCTGTCTCGCGGGCACCACGTCGACGACGCGCGATCCGGTCTCGCCCGGGCGGGCGATGAGGCGGTGGAGATCCTCGCCGAGCGCTCCGGGCTCTCTGCCAAGAACACGAGCGCCCACCTGCGCACGCTCCGTGACGCGCGACTGGTGGAGACCCGCCGGGAGGGGACGTACGTCTATTACCGGATTGCAGGCCCTGAGGTCTTCCGCTTCCTTGGATGCCTGCAGACGCTCGGCCGCGCGCGCCTGGCGGAGGTGGAGCGGCTGGCGGAGGAGTACTACGCAGACCCCGATGGCCTGGAGCCGGTGGGTCCGGACGCCAGCAGGCGGTAAACCGACGTGACGGCGGTGTAGGTCTTGCCCGAACCGGTCGCCATCTGAACGAGGGCCCGCGGGCGATCGTCCTTGAAGGACTCCTCAAGCGTCGTCTCGTCCGCGTCGAGCTGTTCGCGCGTCTCGTCGAACACCGGACCCAGGAGGATCAGACGACGCCGCAGCGCGTTTTCGGACCGTGAGCGGTGCGAACACTCAAGAACACCCAGTAAACGGCAGAGGGCTGCACGGGAGAAGGCGGACGCGGCACTCAACGAGGCACGAGGACCGGCGCGTCCGGCGACGGAGGCGGCGCCAGCGGGTGCGGCCCGGCGGTGAACGGGTTGTCGCAAGTCACGGCGAGCAGGAGCGCGCCGAAGATGATGTACGGCGCCCAGACGAGCAGGTTGAGCCCGAGGACGACCACGAAGCCCCAAAGGTGCTCGGGCTCGAGGACTCGAGGCGGAAGCCGCTTGTAGCGCGGCTCAGCAGCCGGGCGGAACATGGACGGACCGGAGCATGGGTTGCCTCCTGTGAACGAAGCCGCCCGAAATCCGCTCAGGTGCGCGAGCGCCGAATGGGGCGGCGCAGGGAATTACCTACGCGGCGTCGAATACGGGCAAGCCTGACACCTCAGACACCAGCCCAATACGGCAGCTCCAGGACCGCGAGGACAAGCAGCGTGCGGCGGATCATGGCGGGAATGTAACCGGCAGGTCCGACACCTTCCTGCGCGCGCGCACACGTGCATCCCGACATCTGTGGGGGATGAGGACAAGGCCGCTCTTCGTGCACCGTCCTGCACCTCGAAACGGCCCCGCGCGCCAACGGTTATCGCGAGGGCCGAGTTGGACGCCGAAAGGGAGCGGAGCAACCGCCGAACTGGATGCCTCGCCAACTTGATCGTGGCGGCGTTTCTGCTCACGCTCGCCCTTCTCGGCCCATGCCAGGAACCGCGAACTAGGATATTCCTAGGCCTTCCGACGGGCGCGCGCGCACCATGGTCGCGCTCGGCGACTCCGGACCAGTCGGCGACCGGGAGCGTGTGACGCAAGGTGTAGCATTGACCGTCAGCGCTGGCCGACGCTCGAATGGGGGAAACGGCGCAATTCCAGCGCGCGCCGCGAGCAGTTGGCGTCGGGTAGGCGACTTCCAAGCTGAGGGTCGTGGGTTCGAATCCCATCGCCCGCTCTGTACAAAATGAGGCTCCATCGCGAGTTACGGCGATGGAGCCTCAATGCCTTCCAGGGTCGTGTGCCCAAGTTGTGCCCAATCGCAAAGACATGAAAGCCGACCGTGCCTCGAGTCGGCCGATCGGCTTGGGCGTCAGCTACCGTGCTGTACGACCTGGAGCATCGTTACCGGGTCGGCGTGCTGATAGCTCACCTTCAGCGCCCGAGTATCACGCCAGCCACCCCGCCGCGGCGACATCCACGTCCGGCAGGTGCTTCCTCTCGACGGCCCACAGCCGTCGGTAGGCGTGCCAGCACCCCTGCTCGAGCTTGGGTAGCTCCGCAGCGGCCTCGGCGCGGAGCAGCCATCGCGTGACGAGGCGCCGATCGATCGGGGTGTCGTCGTTGTTCGGAGCAGGGGAAAGCACCGCGTCCCCGACCCTTACGGCCGCTCGGAGGTAGGAGTCCAGCGCGGCACGTGCCGGGTCGTTGAGCGGAGCGAGTTCATGCCGGGTTCAGGCCCGGAACGTCACCGCCGCCCGTCAGAATGCCGATCGTTCCTCTGCGTTGTGCCATGTTCGTCCGTGGCGTGCATGTCACGCGCCAGCCGGAGCAGCGGACGGCCGTGCGCGGCGAACAGTGCCGCCTCCAGGATGACGGCCGCCGTGTTCACGTTCGTCGGCCCCGCCGGCGA
>DATLEX010000188.1:0-15341 GCA_035525045.1 Thermoanaerobaculia bacterium
CGGACACCTGACGGAGTGCGCGGGGTCATCCATCGCTGCAATTCAAGCGCGTAGGCGGTTACTGGTCAGTTCGAGTCGGTCTTGATCATCGTCCGGTTCGTCTTCCGCGTGTACCGGCGCCAGATGAAGGTCATCAGCTAGCTCGGCACGCTCGACCGGCTGTTCGGGGTGCCAGTCACAACGCGCAACTGGAACACCATCACCGCGATCGCCAGGGTGCCGGGTAACGCAGGGGCCTGATCGAAACTGCGGCCTCGTGCTCCGAGCTCCCGTCCCCGGTCAACGGCGAAACAACTCCACGATCTTCTCGAGCCCCTCCCGATCCTCCTCGTCGAACGCATCGAGCCGGTCGGAATCGACGTCGAGGACGGCGATCAGCTCGCCGCCCGGGCCGAAGACGGGGACGACGATCTCCGACTTCGAGCTCGGGTCGCAGGCGATGTGGTCGGGAAACCGGCTCACGTCGGGGACGATGAGCGTGCGTCGCTCCGCGGCCGCCGTCCCGCAGACGCCGCGGCCGACCTCGATCTGCAGGCAGCCCACCGTGCCGATGTACGGCCCGACGATCAGCCGGCCATCGACCAGCCGGTAGAAGCCTGTCCAGAAGTAGTGGTCGAAGCCGTTGGCGAGTATGGAGTTGATCGTCGCCATCAGGGCGATGGCGTCGAGCGTCTCGCCTCCTTCGTCGCGCCAGACGGCGACGATGGCCTGATAGCACTCTTCGTACGCGGCTCGTTTCAACGCTTGTGATTCGTCCGCACAGGTCGCGGCGCAGGACGCGGTCGCCTGCCCGCTGCGATCAGCAGGAGCGTTCCGGCCACGGCGATGATCACTTCCAACATGCCGTCCTCCAGAAACTTCCCTCTGCACCGGCGGTGCCACGCGCGGCAGAATCGGTGTCCTTTCTCAAACGGAAACGGCGCGGCGGTAGACCTCCTCGTACTGCCGCGCCGATCTCGCCCAGGAGAAGTCCTCGCGCATCCCGTTGCGCTGCAGGACTTTCCATAGTTTCGCGTCCTTGAAGTTGAGCATGCCGGCCCAGGTGGCGAAAAAGAGCTCGTCCACCGACGGCGCCCTGAAGCCGAATCCGTTCGCCGTTTCCGCGTTCGTGCCATCGTAAGGGATCACCATGTCCACCAGGCCGCCCGTCATCCGGACCACGGGTAGGGTCCCATACCGCAGAGCGTACATCTGGCTCAACCCGCATGGCTCGTACATGGAGGGCATCAGGAGGAGGTCGCAACCGGCGTAGATCCGGTGCGCCAGGGCATTGTCGAAGCCGAGCCAGACCCGGCACGCTTCGGGGTATTGCTCGGCCACCAGATCGAAACCCTCTTCATAACGCCGCTCGCCGTTGCCGAGCGCGACGACCTTCGCGCCCGCCCGGATCAGCCGCCCGAGGATGGGAATGAGGAGCTGGAATCCCTTCTGCTCGACCATCCGGGAGATCACACCGAGGACGGGCGTCTTCGCGGCGTAGGCGAGCCCCGCCTCCTTCATCAGGGCGCGCTTCGCCCCCGCTTTGCCCCGCAACTCCTGCGCGTCGTAATGGGAGCTCAGATGGGGGTCGGCGGCCGGGTCCCACTCCTCGGTGTCGATGCCGTTCAGGATCCCGGTGAACTTGTAGGCCACCGAGCGCAGGACGCCGTCGAGCCCGGCGCCGTGGGCGGGCGTCTGGATCTCGCGCGCGTAGTTCGGCGAGACCGTCGTGACCTGGTCGGCGAAGATGATCCCCCCCTTCATCGGGTTGAGCTCTCCGAAGTGCTCGAGGCCGTCCGAGGCCCAGTACCGGCTGTACAGCCCGGTGAGCGGGAAGGCCTCGGCGCCGGCCACCCCCTGATAGTTCAGGTTGTGGATCGTGTAGACCGACCGCGTCGTCCGAAAGACCTCGCTCGTCTGCAATCCGGAGTGGAGGTAGACCGGCAGGAGGGCCGTGTGCCAGTCGTGAGCATGGAGCACGTCGGCGCGGATCCCGAGCAGCTCGCACCCGCGGATGACGGCGCGGCAGAACACGGTGTAACGCTGCAGGAAGTCGTCGATGCCTGGCAGGCCCGCGTAGATCTGGTCGCGATCGTAGTAGTAGTCGTTCGCCACCAGGATCAGCGGCACGTCGCTGCCCGGCAGCGTGGTGCGAAGGAACGCGACGTCGGTCGACCAGTTCCCCCACGACAGCCAGGTGGGGGGGATGATCACCTCCGGCTCGAAGCCGGCGCTCTCGAAGTACTGCCGCGCCTGGCGGTAGTACGGCATGAAGACCGTGACGTCGTGGCCAAGTCGTGCCAGCTCCTTCGGCAGCGAGCCGCAGACCTCGCCGAGCCCGCCGGTCTTGGCAACCGGTGACACTTCCGCCGCGGCGAAGACGAGGCGCATGATCAAGTCACTCTATCGCGGCGCGCAGAGTCACTGCTACTGCACGATGATTGCCGCGTATCCGACCACGTGCCCGTAATCGCCGTTCACGTCGCCGGAGGTGGCGTGCCGGAGCAGGCGCGCCTCGCCCGCTCCGAGGCGATTCGCGGCCAGGAGCATGGTCGTGGCCGGGATGTAGCCGCACATCGAAATGTCGTGCTCGTCGACGACGCGCCACAGCGCACGCGGGTCTCGCGCGACGGTGGCGTCGATCGCCAGCCGGTCCTTCCGCAGCGTCGCGGCCTGGTCCTCGTAGTGGTTGAGATCGGAGCTGGCCAGGATGCCGACCGGCTCGTCCGAGCTGGAGACGGCCGCGGCAATGGCCTCTCCAATCTCCTCGCACATGTCGTAGCGCGGAGCGCCGAGACAGATGGGCACGAACGTGAGCTCACCGCGGAGCACCTGCAGGAACGGCAACTGAACCTCGAGCGAGTGCTCCCGCGCATGGGCGAGCGTGTCGTGGCGGAGGAGGCTGGTCCTCGCCATCAGTGACTCGGCCAGCGGGCCGTCGACCGGAACGTCCCCGAGCGGCGTGCGCCACATTCCCTCCTGGTTGATCGCGGCGACGTGGCCGGCTCCCGTGTGGTTCGGGCAGAGGATGATCAGCCTTCTCGGCAGCTCGGCCATCGCGTAGAAGGCGGCGGCCACGTGCCCGCTGTACATCAATCCCGCGTGTGGGACGACGGCACCGATGAATCGCTCCCTCCGGGGGACGGGCGCATTCGCGGCGAAGCACGCCTCGATCTGCGCTTGCAGGCGGGACGGCGTTCCCTCGTAGAACATGCCGGCGACGGCGGGTGGACGGGTGTGCATCAGGGACTCATCGCGGAAAGCTCGGTGAATAGAGGACCGCATTCAACAGCAGCGGCAGCGTGCTGCGCCAGAAGAGGCGGAAGTGAGGCTCGTCGGCAAAGGTGATGACGCTCCCACGCCCGACCGGCTCGGCCACCAGGAAGGCCGAGCCCCCGACGCGTTCGAGCGACTCCGGCCACGCGACCCCCGAGACGAGCGGATCCTCTCGCGTCACCGTGACGATGTTGTCGACACGGTGCGAGAGCGGGAGGTGCGCCGCCGAGCCCTCGATCAGCACGGCCGGTGCGCGCGGGATGCCGTAGGTCAGGTACGACCGCTCGTTCATGGTGGTGCGGAAGGCCGAGCCCGGCACCCGGAACTCGTGATACCGCTGCTCGCGCTGCGTTTCCTGCTCCTTCTCCTCCTCTCCCTCTTTCGACGGCTCCCACGCCTTGACCTTCGAGATCTCCACGTCCTTGCTGCGCAGGAACGAGCTCGCTCGTTTCACCGCCACCAGCGTGCCACCGGCCGAGAGCCAGCTCTTCAGCTTGTCGACCTCCCGCTTCCGGATCCGGTCGGTGTAGTTGCCGTCGGGCAGGACGAGGACGTTGTACTTCGACAGGTCGGCGCCGGCGAACGCATCGAGGCTGAGAGCCGTGTGCGGGATCGGCGTGTCGATGTCGAGCGTGTGCCACAGCATCCCGTAGGACGTCGGCGAGGTCCCCGGCCCGCCGAGGATGGCAATCTTCGGCTCCCTGACGAACCGCACCTTCTCCGACCCGAAGGTGGTGGCGCCGATCCACCCCGACTCCAGCGGCACGACCCGCGCGCCGGTCTCCGCGGCGATCGTGCCGAGCGTCTCGTCGATCATGGGCGGGTTGTTCGCCTTCAGGATGACCAGGCTGCCGCGGGGATGCGTCTCCTCCCCGAAGGGAAGCTCCCCATGCGCGACGCTGAAGCGCACGCCCTCCTTCACCAGCCTTCCCGCGAAGCGGTAGACGCCGGGATCGAGCCCGCTCACCAGGTAGCCGTAGCCGGCGGGAGCGAACCCCCCTCGCGGCCGCTCGCTCCACGGCAGGAGCTGCCCCGGGACCGCCGTCGTCGTCACGTAGGTCTCCACGTTCATCGCCAGCGGCATCGACCAGGTGGTGAGGTCGTAGAAGTCATCCGGCTCGTCAGCCTCGGTCTTGGAGCGCTGCTCCTCGAGGAAGGACTTCGCCAGCTCCGCGTTCCGCTCCAGGAGGGTCTGCACCAGGCCACCGAGCGGCTGCCGCGTCGTCACCACCGCCGTCCCGGCCGGGAAGGTCCGGGTCTCGACGGCGTCGCGGTCGAGTCGCGTGGCCCGGACGGTGGAAGGCCCGCCGGTCATGGCGACGCGGATGCCCTGCTTCTGGAGCGTGTCGATCAGCCTCTGAAAGTTCGGCGAGCCGGGAAGGATGAGAAAAGTGTTGCGGCCGCTGTCGAGATGAACGCGCATGGCCGCGTGGGTGTAGCGGAGGAGGGCCTCGCGATGCTCGGCGGCCGTGGCCAGGGTGGTCATGGCGGTGGTGAAGTGCCGCTCGATGCGATCGCGCAGCGTCAGGACCGTTCCGTCGGCGCGCTCCACGGCGATGCCGGCCCGCCCGTGCCCGGCCATCTCATAGGTCATCCCGATCGCGCCGTGCAGCGAGGGCCAGGCGTCGCCGTAGCCGGGGTAAAAGAGATCGAAGCGCTCGGCGACGAAGAACGGCCAGCCGCGGCGGGAGAAGACGTCGGCGTTGGCGCGGCCGAACACGTCCAGCCACTTCTCCACCTCCTTCGGCAGATTCGCGTTGATCGGCTTCGCGTCGGGCGGGAAGAAGTACGACGACTGGTAGCTCATCTCGTGGAAGTCGACGAACACCTGCGGGTTCCAGCGCCGGTAGAGGGCCACGCGCGCCTGCGACTCGCGCTGCGACATCCACGTCCAGTCGCGGTTCATGTCGATCAGGTAGTGGTTGAAGCGCCCGCCCGGCCACGGCTCGGTGTGCTCGAAGGCATCGGGGTTCAGGTTCGGCTCGCGCCCGCGCGTGCGGCGGAACCACTCCACGTACCGCTCGCGGCCGTCGGGGTTCTGCAGCGGGTCGATCAGAATCACCAGATCATCGAGCAGACGCGACGATGACTCCTCGCGCAGCAGCGTGCCGGCCACGAGCATGGCCGCCTCGGCCGACGACGATTCGTTGCCGTGAATCCCGAAGGCCAGCCAGACCACGGCGGGCGTGGTGCGGGCGAGCTCCGCGGCCCGCCCGGGATCGACGGTGTCGGGCTGGGCCAGGGAGGCCACCTTGCCGCGGATCGTGCCGAGCGCGGCGTGATTCTTCGCGGAGGTGATGGTCGCCAGGACCAGAGGCCTTCCTTCGTAGGTCTCGCCGAACGTGTCGAGGGTCACGAGGTCGGACCGGCTGCTCAGCTCCCGGAAGTAGTCGACGATCCGGTGGTGGGGGGTGAAGCGCGCTCCGAGCGGATACCCGAGAAACTCCTCCGGGGTCGGGGCGGCCTGCTGCGCGGTCGCGGTGGATGCCGCGATCAGGAGCGCGAGCGAGAGGGCGATGCGACGGCTTCTCATTCCGCGATTGTATGGGAGGGTGTGGCATGCTGGCCTGCGCTATGACACAGACGTTGCCATGGGTTGCTCTCCTCGTCGCCGGGCTGCTGGAGACCTTCTGGGCGGTGGGCCTCAAGTACACGGACGGGTTCCGGCGCCCGGTCGCCTCCCTCGTCGTCGCCGTGGCCATCGCCGCGAGCATGTTTCTTCTTGCCTGGGCGGCGCGGTTCCTGCCGATCGGGACGGCCTATGCGGTGTGGGTGGGGATCGGGGCGGTGGGAGCGGCGATTCTCGGCATCGTCCTCTTCGGCGAGCCGGTCACCCCCGCGCGAGTGTTCTTTCTGTCGATGCTCCTGATCGCCATCGTGGGGCTGAAGGCCTCCACGCCGGCTTCATGAACGTGTGGATTTGTGCGGGTGGCGGGTTACACGTCCGGGACGGCGACCTCGTCCTCGACGCTGGCCGAGCGCGTGTGGATGCCGAGGCGTTTCATCATCTCGTTCAGGGTGGACGGCTTGAGCTGAAGGAGCTCGGCGGCCTTCTTCTGCACGCCGTTGGAGAGCTCGAGCGACTGGAGGATCATGGCCCGCTCATAGCGCGAGACGGCGTCCTTGAGCGAGAGGCCCTCGGCCGGCACGACCATGGCCGGCTGGTCGGTGTTGACCGGGTAGCGGAGATAGTCGGGCAGGAGCTCGGGCGTGATCCGGTCGACGGTGCAGAGGACCACGGCGCGCTCGATGGCGTTCTCCAGCTCGCGCACGTTGCCCGGCCAGGAATGATCCATGAGCAGGCGCATCGTCTCGGGCGTCACCTCGCGGACCTTGCGCTTGTTCTCCTCGGCGTACTTCTCGAGGAAGTGGGAGACGAGCAGCGGGATGTCCTCGCGCCGCCTGCGCAGCGGCGGCAGGTTCATGGTGATGACGTTGAGCCGGTAGAAGAGGTCCTCGCGGAAGACGTTGTCCCGCATCAGTTTGGTCAGGTCGGCGTTCGTGGCGGCGATGATCCGGACGTCGACCTTGATGGTGTCGACCGAGCCGAGACGCATGAACTCCTTCTCCTGGATCACCCGGAGGAGCTTGGCCTGCGTCTCCAGATTGATGTTCCCGATCTCGTCGAGGAAGATCGACCCGCCGTCGGCGACCTCGAAGAGGCCCCGCTTGGTGGCGATGGCGCCGGTGAAGGCCCCCTTCATGTGTCCGAAGAGGCTCGACTCCAGCAGCTCGGGGGGGAGCGAGCCGGAGTTCACCGTGACGAAGGCGTTGCGGGCCCGGGGGCTGGCGTGGTGGATGGCCTTGGCCACCAGCTCCTTGCCGGTGCCCGACTCTCCCTGGATGAGGATGTTCGAGCGCGACGGTGAGGCGAGGCGGACGAGGTCGAAGACCTTCCGCATCACTTCGCTCTTGCCGATGATGTTCGCGTAGGCGTACTTGTCGGAGAGCTCGGCCTTGAGCCGCTCGTTCTCGCTGGTCAGGCGGCGCTGCTCGAGGGCCTTGTTGACGGTGAGGACGACTTCCTCGTTCTTGAACGGCTTGGGGATGTAGTGGAAGGCGCCGTGCTTCATCGCCTCGATGGCGCCGTCGATCGAGGAGAAGGCGGTGATGATGATGACCGGCAGGTCGGAGTTCGAGATCCGCACCGCGCGCAGCGTGTCGATCCCGCTGATCCCCGGCAGCATGATGTCGAGGATCATCAGGTCCACTTCCTCGGTGTCGAGGAGGCTCAGCGCCTCCTCGCCGCTGGCGGCGGAGATGACCTCGAAGCCCTCGCGGCGCAGCACCGCGTCGAGGACGTCCCGCAGGACCTCCTCGTCATCGACGATCAGAATTCGCATCTGGATGTCATCCCGAGCGTAGCGAGCCGTCGCTCACCCTCGGCATCACATCACGGCCGACCTGCACCCGGGGCAAAGAAACCGAAAATTCGGCACCCTGGCCGGGCATGCTGCGGGCCGTGATGTCCCCGTTCGACGCGTTCACGATCCGACGGCTGATAGCCAGCCCCAGGCCCGTCCCCCCCTGTCCGCGCTTCGTGGTCACGAGGGGCTCGAATATCCTGTCGAATACTTCCGTCGGAATGCCCTTGCCGTCGTCGCGAATCTTGATCACCACCCGCTCCCCCTCTTCCGCGACCTCGATCCAGATATTGCCGCCCTGGGCGACGGCGTCGCGGGCATTGAGAAGGATGGTGGTCAGAACCTGCTGCAGATCGTGAAAGTTCCCGCGGATCAGCGCGGCGGGGAGCGGACCGGTGTGGACCTGCACGCCCTTCGGCGCGAACAGGTCCTCGTGGAGGGCGATGGTGGTGGTCACCAGCTCGGGGATGGCCACGAGCTCGCGGGAGCGGGGACGGTTGGCGATGAGGTCGAGAAGGCTGTTCACCAGATGGGAAGCGCGGAAGGACTGCTGCTCCATCTTCTTGAGCAGGTTGTACTTCGGGTCATCCGGGGCAGTATCGGCGAGGAGGAGTTGCGCATAGGAGGAGATGCCGGTGAGGGGCGTGTTGACCTCGTGCGCCACCCCGGCGGCCAGAAGGCCGAGGGACGCCAGGCGCTCCTTGTCCTGGAGCTCGCGCTCCAGGCGCACGCGCTCGGAGATGTCGCCGATGACCAGCACGCGGGCGCCATCCTCGACCTCGCCGGCGGCGAGGGGGCTGATGGTGACGGTCACTTCCTTCTCCACTCCCTTCCTGGTGACGAAGTTCGTGGTGAGGGAGCGGCCGTGAATTCGCCGCATCTCGTCGTAGGGGGGGAAGAGTGCGGAGATCGGCTCGTCCTCGTGCTCGGCGTCGACCAGCTCCCAGAAGGCGCGGTTCGCGGTGAGCACCGTACCGTCGTTCGCCACGACGGCGATGGCCGAGGAGGAGGACTCGATGATGTTCTCGTTGTACTCCTTGAGGGCGCGGATCTCGTCGAGCTGGCGGCGCAGGCGGCTGTAGAGGCGTGAGTTCTCGATGGCCAGCGCCACCGGCGCGGTGAGCGAGCCGAGGAGAGTGAGGTCGTCGCGCGAGAGCGGCTCCTCGCCGGCCTTGGTCCCGAGCAGGAGGAAGCCCTGCAGCTCCCCGCGATTGCGCAGCGGGAAGACGTAGCGATAGCCGGCCTTCAGCAGCTCCCAAGGAAGCTGCGTCGCATCCGGCAGGCGCGGACTCGCCAGCAGCAGGGGCCCCTCCCGCGGCAGCACGCCGAAGTCTTCCGATCTGACGTGGCGAGGGATCCCCGCCTCCGGCTGATAGATGAGGAGCGAGTTTCCGTCGCGGGTGAAGAGGTTCATCTTCTCGATGTGCAGCGTGGCCTGCAGTCGCTGCCGCATCATGGAGATGAGCTCGTGAACGTCGTGGAACGTGGCCAGCTCCTGTGCGAAGTCGGCCATGGTCCGCCGGTGCCGGTAGCTGTCGCGATAGAGGAACATCTCGATGACCGACTCGATGCGCCCCTTCACCGGAATGAGCACCCCGGCGATCAGCAGACCGGAGGCGAAGGCGAGGAAGTTCCGCTCCATCGCCGACCTCTCCTCGATCACTTGCGAGAGGATGAGGTTCACCGTGGAGAAGGCCACCATCCCGAAGACGAACACCACCGAGTAGGCCAGCACCTCCTTGATCACCACCTCCACGTCCCACAGCTTGTACTTGAGGATGGAGACGGCGAAGGCCAGCGGAATGAGCGCCAGCGGAAGGATGGAGATCGTCGAGTACACAGGGCCCACGTAACCGCGGATCAGGTAGGGAATGATGTAGATGGCCAGGAACGGCAGGAACCCCAGGGCCGTGCCGAGATAGATCCACTTGATCTGCTTCTTCCCCATCGGCGCCGACGTGCGATAGGTGAAAGTCAGCGCCACCATGGCCAGCGTGAAGTAGAGGCCGAAGTGGAAGATCTCCCAACGCTGGATGATCTCCAGCGAACGCTGCGGCGAGGCCACCGGGACGGCGTTGTTCAGCACCAGCAGGTTCACGTTCCACAGCGCCAGCAGTACCGGAGGGAGATAGAGCGCCGCGATCGCCCCGCGGTGCCTGAGGATCGGACGCGGAAAGAGCAGGAAGAAGTGAAGGGCCAGCGGCGGGAGGAAGATCCGGGCGAACTCCTCCATCATCTGCAGGAGCTTGTAGCTCCAGTCGATGTCCCCCGCCGGCGTGTAGACGTAGACGATGAACGACAGCAGTGTGACGAAGTAAAAGATCGTGCTCTCGCGCGTCTCTCCCCGGAACAGCGTGAACAGGCCGATGGCCAGATAGAGAAACCCGATGAAGCTGAGGATCAGATAGGGATAGTCGACCTTCAGTTGCGGGGCGCGGTAGTGGATCGTCAGCGTCTCCTCGCCGCGGCCGATGATCATCGGCATCGTCTCGCTGCGTCGCAGCGCCTTCTGCAACCCTTCCACTTCCGTGCTCGGCGTCCCGCCGATGACCCAGATCCGGTCACCTGCCCGCAGCCCCGCCGCCTCCGCGCCGCTCCCCGGGTCGACGCTCTTGACCATGATCACCCCGTCGCCGCGCGTGAAGCGGAAGTCGATCCGCTCGAAGGAGGATCGCTTCCTCTGGAAAGAGGTGAACGCACCGATGACGGTGCCTACCGTCAGCAGGCCGATCAGGATCTTGATCAGGAGCGAGCGACTCATCGGGACCGATCGGGTTATTCAACGGAGGTGCCGTGCCCAAAATGGCGGTAAGTCCTTAGGGGACAACTGTTGCCGGGCTTCAGGCTCTTCGGTGGCCACCCCCCCACTCCAAATGCTTGGATTCCGGAGTCGGAATCTTGAACGCCCTTTCGGATTTTTGGATCGGCGAAAGAGGCGTTCTCCCTACCAACTACAATCCTCCGACTCCCCGGTTGGCCGGCCGGAGCGGCGCCGCCGCCGCGCCGTCAGCCGGTGACCGGGAAGCGGCAGACCTCGCGCAGGTGGCAGACGTCGCAGTTCTCCTTGCGCCGTTTCCGGCTGCAGAGGTCGAGGATCCCCAGCCGGCAGATGGCGAAGTCGTAGCGGACCGGATCGTCGCGGTCGAAACGCGCCAAGCGGTCGGTCAGCGCCCGGGCCGCCTTCCAGTCGGGCGTCCGGCGGCGGCTCAGACCGAGAAAGGTGGCGATGCGGTGCACGTGCGTGTCGAGCGGCACCACCAGCCTGGCCGGATCGACGAACGTCCAGAGGCCGAGGTCGGGCGGAGTGCGGCGCACCATCCAGCGGAGAAAGAGGTTCATCCGCTTGCAGGCGCTGCCGCCGGCGGGAGAGGTCAGGAGGTAGCGGATGGGGGCGGCGGGAGCGGCATTCCCCCACAACGACTCGACGAAGCGGGTGAGCGACGGGCCGATGTCGGGGTCGCGATCGTCGTAGCAGTGCCGGAACAGCTCGCCGAGGCTTCCGTGACGGGCAATGGCCCCGGCGATGCATGTAAGCAGATCGACCAGCTCCGGCGTCTTCTGGAATCGGTGCGAGAATCCGGCGAAGCGCTCCCCTGCCTCCGCGGCGTCGAAGCGGGCGAGGTAGCCGGAGGGCGAGGGGGTCATCCGGCCGAGGAGACGGCCGATGTTGGCCACGATGATGTCGGCGCGGCCGTAGGCGAAGGACGCAGCCAGGAGCGCCGCCACCTCCTGGTCGAGTGGATCGCGGTAACGGAGGACGAGCTGGAGCGGGTCCGGCTCGATGGTGGAGACGTCGAACGTCGCCACCAGTTCGTTCAGGCGCTCCTGCAGCACCTGATCGCGCACCGGCCGTTTTCTCATGTGCAGGAGTAAATGACCAGCGGAACCAGCCGCATTCCGGCTCGTATACAAGACGCTGCTGATTGAGCTGCAGGAGGCCGCACATGTTCGGACGTCTGCTCGTCCTCGTGTCGTGTCTGAGCTTCGCCCTCCCCTCGTCCGGTGCGATCACCGGGCACGTCATGAACGCGGACGGACGACCCCTCGCCGGCGCCCGCGTCGCGGCGTACGCGCCGGAACCGGCCGAGGCCCGCCGCTTGCGCTGGCTCTCCGAGACCCCCGAGCAGAAGCCGCTGGCCGGCACGAAGTCGGACGAGAAAGGGCGCTACTCGCTGGAGACGCCGAAGGAGCACTCGGTCGTGGTGCTGCTCATCGAGGCGCCCGGCTTCGCTCCCCACGCCCGGCGGGCCGAGCGCGACGAGGAGGTCGGAGCGCTCTCGCTCACGGCGGCGGACCCGAAGAGCGGACGCATCACCGCCGGCGGCAAGCCGCTGGCCGGCGCGCGCGTGTTCTGGATGAGCGGCGTCGCCGAGGTCATGGCCACGACCGGCGAGCAGGGCAGCTACACGGTCCCCGATCCTTCGAAATGGGCCATGCGCGTCACGGTGATCGAGAAGGACTACGCGCTGCTCGACGAGGCGGTGCGCCGCGGCCCGGGCGCCGGCGTCACGCACGCCGAGACCAGCCGCAGCCTCGATGCCGGGACGACACTCCGCGGACGGGTAGTGGGAACCGACGGCAGGACCCCGGCCGCCGGGGCCTCGCTCCTGATCGACGGCTGGCCGGCCGGGAAGACCGCCGAAGACGGCTCGTTCACCATCGAGAGGGTTGCCTCGAAGTGGGCGTTCATCGAAGCGCGCGCGGAGGGGCTGGCCGGGCAGCGCGCGCGCGGCAGCGACCTGAGTATCCGCCTGCAGCGCGCCGTCGCGGTGCGCGGAACCGTCCTCGACGCCGCGACGAAGACGCCGCTCGCGGGAGCCGAGGTGACCCTCGGCCGGGCCGGGCGCTTCGACGGGCGGGCGCCGCGCTCAGCCATCAGCGACGCAAAGGGAAACTTCGTGCTCGCCGCCGTCACGCCCGGCTCGTACACCCTCTCGGCGTCGAGACCCGGCTACTCCTTCGCTCCCGTCGCGGCAAGCATCGCCGCCGGCGACACGGCTGCGCGCAACGTCTCGGGAACGAAGCTGGCCCGAGTGGCCGGCAGCGTCGTCGACGAGCAGAAACGCCCGGTCGCCGGTGCGCGCGTTTACCCCCAGTTGGCAGCTCGTGGACCGATGGGATTCATCGGGAGCGCTGACGCGATCATGAGCGCGCCGGACGGGACGTTCGTCCTTCGCATCAATCCCGACACCGATCTTCAGGTCGAGGCGCGGAAGAAGGGCTTCCCCGCCGCGCGCAGCACGACGCTGCGCCTCCGCCCCGGCGAGCGGAAGGGGGGAGTGCTCATCACCATTCCCGCGGGGGTGCTCGTCACCGGACGCGTCACCGACCGCGACGGGCAGCCGCTGGCGGGGGTCATCGTCGTCGCCGGCGAAGCGCGCCCGGCCGGAGGACCAGGACCGATGACCGTCATGATCGGCGCCACGGCCCGCGGGCGCGACGACGATCAGGTTCGAACCGACGCCGAGGGGGCGTTCGCCATGCAGCTCAGGGAGGGGAGCTACGACCTCGCCTTCCGGCGCGAGGGCTACGCCACCAGACTTCTCCGAGCCCACGAGGTCGCAGCCGCGGCGCAGCCGGTCGAGGTCGTGCTCGATCCGGGAGTGGAGGTGAGCGGCCGCGTGACGCGAGGTGGCGTGGGCGTACCGGGTGTGACGATCCGGCTCGCGGGCGAGATTGCCGGGGGAGAGACGGCCGAGACCGCCGCGGACGGCTCGTTCCGCATCGAGGATCTCACGCCCGGCCAGGCCATGCTCATCGCCAGGAAGCCGGACGAGTTCATCCAGCACAACCGTCCCATCCGTATTCCGTCAGACGACATCGAGATCGAGGTTCCGCCCGGCGGCCGCATCAGCGGCCGGGTCTTCGACAAGGACAGCAGGCAGCCCGTGACCTCGTTCGAGGCGGGCCTCTCCGGCTCGCGTGGGGGCGGAGGGATGATCATGACCGGTCCGGGGATGACACGCCCATTCACCTCCGACGACGGCACGTTCGTTCTGGAGAACGTGCCGCCGGGATCGACGACGGTGGTGGTCAACGCTTCCGGCTACGTCAGCGCCAGCATCCCGAACATTCAGGTGGAGGAGGGGAAGGAGGCCGGCAACGTGGAGGTGCCGCTCGACCGCGGCGCGCGCGTGAGTGGTCACGTGACTGGTCCGGACCGGACCCCGCTCAGCGGTGTCACCGTCCGCCTCAATCCCGCCACCGGACGGACGGTCCGCCTCCCGTCCATGGGCAGCATGGCCAGCACCGACGCGAACGGCGAGTACACGTTCGAGGCAGTCGGGCCGGGCGAGCACGTCTTCACCTTCAGCCGGAGCGGCTACGTGACGGCGGAGAAGAGCGTGGAGCTGAGCGGGAGGGAAGCACGCGTCGACGCGCAGCTCTCCACCGGCCTGCGGGTCAGCGGGACGGTGGTGGCCGAGAGCGGGGCGCCGGTGGCGGAGGCGTTCGTCTCGGCCTGGTCGGGAACGGCCACCGGCCGCGGCAGCACGCGCACGGACCAGAACGGCAACTTTCAGCTCGAGGCGCTGGCTCCCGGTCGCTACACGCTCAGCGCGCAGAAGCAGGGCTACGCGCGCGCCGAGCTCCGCGACGTCGATGTCTCGACCGGCGCGCCGGTGCGTCTCGTCCTGACGGGCGGCGGGACGATCCAGGGGCGGGTCTTCGGCCTCTCCGCCGAGGAGATGGGACGGACCACCGTCTATGCCTCCAGCACGAGCGGCTCCGCCAGCGCGCCGGTGGATGCGAACGGGAACTACAGGATCGAAGGAGCGCCGGTCGGCACGGTGCGCGTCATGGGGCGGGTGACGGACTTCGCCACGGGCAAGTCGTCCCCGCCGAAGTCGGTCGAGGTCACCGCGGGGGCGACGGTGCAGCAGGACATCGAATTCATCGCCGGGACCGTCATCAGCGGGCGCGTGACGCGGGCCGGCAGACCGGTAGCCGGGGCGATGATCAACTTCATCCCGCGCGACGCCCAGGCCCAGACGACCGCCCGCGCTCAGACCGGCTCGCAGGGCCATTACGAGGTCAGCGGCCTCGACGACGCCACCTACACCGTCCTGGTCGCCGATGTGCAGCGCTCGTCTTCCTTCACCACCACCTACGAGCTTCGGGGCTCCGGGACCTTCGACATCGACATGCGCACGGCGACGGTCCGCGGCCGCGTCGTCGACTCGAGCACGGGACAGCCGGTCGCCGCTGCCGCCGTGGAACTGCGGCACCGCGATACGGCCGGCATCCGCTTCGCAATGAGCATGGTCCAGACCGATCCCGCCGGCGCCTTCACCATGCAGGAAGTCGGCGCCGGCTCCTATCAGCTCTCGGCGGAGAAGGACGGCTACGGGACGAAGGTGATGGACCTGACCGTCGGCGAGGCGCCGGCGGACGTGGAGATCAAGCTGGCGCCCAACCCGGGTGTGACCTTGCGCGTGGTCGATGCCCGCGACGGCCGGCTCCTCTCGGCCAGCGTGCGCGTCACCGACATGCAGAACCGCATCATCTACGACACGCCGATGCGCTTCGGGGGATCGGGCGGCGAGTCGACGAAGATCCCGCTCGAACCGGGCAGTTACCGCGCCGTGGTCATGGCGCCCGGGTATGCCGCGCAGAACATTCATCTCACCTCTCCCGGCACGCTCACCGTGGGGATGACGCCGGGGGGCTCCATCGTCATCCAGTCGAAGCGAGGCGAGTTGCGCCGCGCCCGCCTGGTGGGCG
>DATLEX010000189.1:0-3457 GCA_035525045.1 Thermoanaerobaculia bacterium
CACCGGCTGCCAGACGTAGCGCTCTTCGATCGACTCCCCCGGCAGCGTCTTGACGAAGAACTCGTGCAGGTTCGCTTCGCGCGAGACCCTGGGCTCGATGAAGATCGGCAGCGCTTCGCGAAAGGTGAAGAGGAAGATCAGCGCGATGAAGACGATCGCCACCCACCCCGCGCCGGTGAAGACACCCGTCATCAGCCGGTCGCGGATGAACCGTCCCCTCACGCCGCGCCCGAGATCGATCGTCCGGCGCTCCCTCATCGTGCCGCGGCTTGCGGAGTGTCGGAGAGCGGGAAGTAGCCGACGTTCTCGACGACCTTCTGCCCTTCCGGTGACACAGCCCACTGCACGAACTGCTCGATCTCCGGCTTGCCGGTGTCCACCCAGTAGAAGAAGAGCTTGCGGGCGATCGGATACGTGCCGTTGGCCACGTTCTCCTCGGCCGGCTGCACCGCCGGGCTCCCGGCGTCGACCTTCACCCCGACCGACCGGACGCCCTGCGCGTAGGCGATGCCGCCGTAGCCGATGCCGTTGCGGTCACGGCTGACGGCATTGATCACGGCCGCCGTCCCCTGCAGGGTCTGGGTGCGGGGCGCGAAGTCGGCCTTGGCCAGGACGTGCTCCTTGAAGTACTCGTACGTGCCGGAGCTGTTCTCGCGGCCGTACAGTACGATCGGTGCGCTCGGCGCGCCGAGCTGGCTCCAGTTGGTGACCTTTCCCGTATAGATCTGGGCGAGCTGATCGATGGTCAGCGCCTGGACCGGGTTGGCCTCGTTCACGAACACGGCCAGCGCATCGAGGGCCACCGGCGTCTCGGTCAGCTTCGCGTTGCGCCGCTTCTCGACGTTCTCCTTCTCGTTGTCGCGCATCGGGCGGGACGACTGCGCGAGGTCGGTCGTGCCGTTGATGAGGGCGGCGATCCCGGTGCCGCTCCCTCCCCCGTTCACCTGGATGACCACGCCGGGGTTCTGCTTCATGTACTCCTCGGCGAAGCGCTGGCCGAGGATGACCATGGTGTCCGAGCCTCGAATGGTGATGGGCCTGCTGCGCTCGCCCTCTCCACCGCCCGCCCGTTGCTGGCTGCGCTCCCCGCCACAGGCGGCCAGGACGAAAGTGACAGCGAGGACAACTCCACTGCGGATGACTGGTCGTTTCATGCGCACGAATCTAGAAGGGGGGAGTGGATCTGAGGAGCACCCGATGTAAATTCGAGGTAAAACGCCGCGGCGGTCACAGCCGGCGGCTGAGGGGGAACGGGCAGGGGCTATGCTATGTCCCCCATGGCCGACCTCGACGAAGCGGTTGCCAGCGACGTCGCCGCCCCGCAGCAACCCGCCGCCACTCCCGTCGCGGTCAAGGTTCCGGCCATCGCCGTGCCGGCCGAGCCGGTGCGGCTCTTCAACCGGGAGTTCAGTTGGATCGAGTTCAACCGCCGGGTCCTGGCCGAGGCGCTCGATCCGTCCGTGCCGCTGCTCGAGCGGGTGAAGTTTCTGGCCATCACCGCCAACAACCTCGACGAGTTCCTGATGGTCCGCGTCGGCGCGATCCGCGAGCTGGTGGCCACCGGAATCCAGGAGCGCTCCTCCGATGGTCTCACGCCCAAGCAGCAGATCAAGGGCATCCGCGAGCGGGTGAGCAGCCTGATGGCGGAGATGTACCGCTGCCTCGAGGAGCTCCTCCCCGAGCTCCACAAGGCCGGCATTCGCATCGAGACCTTCGCCGAGCTCTCGAAGAAGGAGCAGGCCGCGCTGGGTGAGCACTTCGAGCGCCAGATCGCGCCGATCCTCACCCCTCTGGCCGTCGATCCGGGCCACCCCTTCCCCTTCCTGGCCAGCCGGGCCCTGAACGTGGCGGTCATGCTCGACACCGAGCGGGGGGAGTCGCACGTGGCCTTCGTCAAAGTGCCGCCCATCCTGCCGCGGCTCATTCCGATCCCCGACGGCCCGATGCGCTTCATCCCCATCGAGTCGCTCATCGAGGTCCACCTCTCCCGATTCTTCCCCGGGCTGCTGATCCGGCGAGTGGTGCCGTTCCGCGTGCTGCGCAACGCCGACATCCTCCTGCAGGAAGACGAGGTGCAGGACCTTCTGAAGTCGGTGGAGACGGAGCTGCGGCGCCGGGAACGGAAGGAAGTGGTGTGGATGGAGATCGCCTCCGGGGCCGAGGAGTCGCTGCTCGATCTCCTCGGCAACGCTCTGCACACCAAGCGGGAGGAGGTCTTCTCCACGGGCGGGCTGCTCAAGCTCAGCGACCTGATGGAGATCTACGAGCGGATCGGCAAGAGCTCGCTGAAGGAGCCGCCGTTCAATCCCCGCATCCCGGCGCAACTGGCCACCTCGGAAGACATCTTCTCGATCATCCGCAAGGGAGACGTCCTCCTGCACCGTCCATACGACTCGTTCGCGGTGGTGGTCGACCTAGTGCAGAGCGCCGCCGAGGACCCCGACGTGGTGGCCATCAAGCAGACGCTCTACCGGACCGAGACCGGATCGGTGATCGTGGAGGCCCTGGCCCAGGCGGCCCTGCGCGGGAAGCAGGTCACGGCCGTCGTGGAGTTACAGGCACGCTTCGACGAGATGAAGAACATCGTCTGGGCCAGACGGCTGGAAGAAGCGGGCGTGCAGGTGGTCTACGGCCTGATCGGCATCAAGACACACTCGAAGGTCTGCGTGGTCATCCGCCGCGAAGGGAGCGCGTTGCGGCGGTACGTGCATCTCTCGACCGGGAATTACAACGCCGTGACCTCGCAGGTCTACACGGACATCGACCTGCTGACGGCGGATGAGGAGATCGCCGACGACGCCCTGCAGCTCATGACCCTGCTCACCGGCTACAGCATCTCCACGGTCCAGGACATCTTCGACAAGCAGGCCCCCGGCTGGAGCTGGCGCCGCCTGGTCGTCTCCCCCATCGACTACCACGACTGGACCGTGCGCATGATCGAGCGCGAGGCAAGAAACGCGCGAGATGGCAAGCCGGCGCAGATCCTCGCCAAGATGAACTCGCTCGTCGACCCGACCGTGATCGAGGCGCTCTACAAGGCCAGCCAGGCCGGCGTGAAGATCGACCTGATCGTCCGCGGCATCTGCTGCCTCGTTCCCGGCGTGGCCGGCCTGAGCGAGAACATCCGGGTGATGTCGATCATCGACCGCTTCCTCGAGCACACCCGCATCTTCCTCTTCCGCAACGCCGGGGCGACGGAAGTGTTCGTGTCGAGCGGCGACTGGATGCCGCGCAACTTCTTCCGGCGCATCGAGGTGACCTGGCCGGTGGTCGCCGACAAGCTGCGCGCGCGCCTCGAAGAGCAGATCCTGGCCACCTCCCTGGCCGACAATGTGAAAGCGTGGAAGCTGCACGCCGACGGCACCTGGCGGAGAAAGGTCCGTTCCGACACGCCCGTGCGGAGCCAGGAACGGTTCATCGAGACCGCCCGCTCGGAGGCCGTGCGCGTCGGCCCCTA
>DATLEX010000193.1:0-4125 GCA_035525045.1 Thermoanaerobaculia bacterium
TTCGTCTATGCGCTCACGCGGAAGGGACGGGTGGAGACGACCAACTACCGCACGGTGCGCGTGCCGTCGAACGTCGACCTGCCGCTCTCGATCCGCGAGCGCTTCGGCGACTTCTACAAGGCGATGTTCAGCGAGCAGGTACGCCGGCATCGCATGAGCACCGTCTTTCTCGAATACGCCTGGGACATGAACTGGTGCGACCCCTGCGCCGCCGATCCGCTGTCGATCGACGAGCTCCGGCGCCTCGGCGTCTTCTGGCTCTCGCCCGGCGGCGGGAGAGGCGGCGGCGCGGTCGACGTCTTCGTCACCCGGCTGCATCTCCGCTACGACGCCCGCACCTTCCCCGACGATCTGGTCTTCCAGGAGACGGGCGATCGCTCGAACTTTCAGGCGCGATACGTCCTGCACCACCCGTGGCAGGGCGCCAGCGACTGCGAGCAGGCGAAGCAGTACCTCCGCTCGATCGAGGAGCGGAAGGCCCGCGAAGCCCGGACGCTCGCCGAGCTCACCGGCTGGAACACCGAACGGGTCCAGCCGGCGAAACAGAAGAGGTGGTGGGAGTGGTGAGGCGTTGCCTTCTCCCCCGCGGTTCGGCGGAGCTTCCTACCGGCTCACCGCATACAACAGATCGACGTAGAACTTCTCGATCCCAGCCAGCCCCGCGACGCGTGACCCCGGCTTCGGCTCCACGAGCATGTACTCGTTGGGTGCGTGGGCGCCGGAGCCGTGACCGATCCCGGCGGCGAGCAGGGGGAGCCCCAGACGGGTGAAGAGGTAGTACGGCGCGCTCCCCGCCAGGCGTGGGGTGATGGCCGGTGTCAGGCCGTACTTGTTGTAGACGGCGAGGGCCTGCTGCACCAGCGGCGCGGAGACCGACGTCTGCGCGGGCGGGTACGCTCCCATGGGACGGATCTCGATGTCGGTGAAGCCCTGATTGTCAAGATGTTGACGAATCAGGCGGAGGGCCTCCTCCGGGGTCTGGTCGGGCACCAGGCGCGAGTCGACCTTCGCCGTGGCCTTGTGAGGCAGGATCGTCTTCACACCCGGCCCGGTGTAGCCGGCCCAGATGCCGTCGATGTTCAGCGTGGTGTTGAACAGGAACTGCATGATCAGATGCTCGCCCGTCCAGTCGTTGGTCCACCGGCGCACGTCGAGGGTCCGCTTCATCGCCGCCTCGCGCGCCGGCCACACCTTCACCATCGACGCGACCAGGCGCCGCTCCTCCTCGTTCGGCGGACGGATCGAGTCGTAGTAGCCGGGAACCGCGATGGTGTTGCCGTCCTTCGACGTCAGCGAGGCCAGCGCCTGCACCAGCCGCCACACCGGCGAGTCGATGATGGCCTTCGTCGATCCGTGCACCTCCGCGCTCACCGGCCCGCCGCGCTCCCCTCCTCGGGCCTCCATCTCGAAATAGAGGATCCCCTTCACGCCGAGGGTCAGCGTGACCGCCCCCGATGGGTCCTGGCCGAACATCGGGAAGATCACCCCGCTCGTGTTCCGCAGGCGCTCCTCGTAGCGCGCCACGACCTCCGGGAAGTGCGGCGAGCCGAGCTCTTCCTCCCCTTCCGCGATCACCAGGAGGTTCACCGGAAGCTTCCCCTCCACGGCGATGATCGATTCGACGGCGTTGAGGAAGGCGCGCTGCGGCCCTTTCTGGTTCGTGGCGCCGCGGGCCATCAGCACCCGCCCCAGGTCGTGATCGACGAGCGCGCCGTCGAAGGCACCGACCCGCCACCCCTCCGGCTCGACCGGCTGCACGTCGTACATCATGTAGACGGCCAGGGTCTTCTTCGCGCCCGCGTCGTAGAAGCCCGCCACGCCCGGATGGCCGCTGGTGGGGACGATCTCCACGTCGCGGAAGCCGATGCGCTGCAGGTCGTCGCGGAGCATGGCCGCCATGTCGGTCACCCCGGTGTTCTGGGCGCTGATCGACGGCTGCCGCACCCAGCGCTGGATGGCGGCCAGGTGCCCGGCCTCGTTGGCGTCGATGTGGGCGTAGATCTTCTGGTGGTTCCCGCGGTAGGCCCGCACCGCGGCCGGATCGAACGCCTCCCGCGTCTGGGCGAAGGCGGCGGTGTTGGCGAGCAGCAGGACGGCGAGGATGGTGTTGTTCATGGCCGGCAATTGTACCTACCGGCTCAACTCGTCCAGCACGGCCCGTGCGATCGCGGGCACGATCCCCTTCTCCTTCGACTGTCCCCGGGTGAAGATCACCAGCACCAGGTTGCGGCCCTCCGGCAGCTCGACGTAGGCGGCGTCGAGGCGCACCTCGCTGGTCCAGCCGGCCTTCGACCAGAGGCGCGAGCCCGCCGGGAGGGCCTCTCCGATGAACTCGTCGACCTGGTTCTCGTCCTTCCGCCGCGGGTCGAGCGGCCGGTGCAGCAGCTCGAGCATCGGCTCCGCGTCCGGTGCGCGCCGGCGGGCGATCCACAGCAGGAGCGCCGCCGCGGCGTTCGGCGTCAGGCGATTGCGGTTCTCGCGCTTCGGGCCGAGGAGCTGCAGCTCGCGACCGTACGGGCCGAAGCTCCACGGCTTCATCATCGCGCCGATGTCATAGCCGAGACGGGCGAAGTGCCGGTTGATGTCGCGGCGCCGGTCGACGAAACGCCGCAGGGCCCGGCCCTGCAGCTCGGTCCCCGCACAGGTCCCGGCCAGGATGTCGACCAGATAGGCCGTGGCGTCGTTGTCGGAGACGCCGATCATCTCCCGCAGGGCGCGCGGCACGTCGCCGAGGTCCTGCTTCCCCTGCATGAAGACATCGGCCATGAAGAAGATCTTGATCACCGATGCCGGATAGAAGGACACCTCGCCGTTGTAGTCGGCCCGGGCGATGGCCGCGGGATGGGTCAGGTCGACCACGCTGATGCCGAGGTTCTCCCGCTTCAGGTCGGGAAACCGGCGGAGCGACTCCTCCGCGGCCCGGCGGAGCCGGCTCTGCAGCGCCGGGTCGGCCGGCAGGTCGCGAAACTCCCGGAAGTCGGCCTGAGCGGTGGCGGCCAGGAGGGTGACGGCAAGCAGGAGCTGCAGGCGCATTCTCAACCCATCCAGGCGCGAATCTTCACGGCCACCTTCTCCGGCGTGAAGCCGAGCTCCTCGGCGATGCGCTCGAAGGGAGCTGAGGCGCCGAAGCGGTCGATGCCGATCACCAGGGCGTGGTGGCTCACGTACTTGTACCAGCCGTCCGAGCGGCCCGCCTCGAGGGCCACGATGCGGCTGCGGTCGCCGAGGATTCGCTGCTGATAGTCAACATCTTGACAATCGAAGAGCTCCAGGCAGGGGGCGGAGACGACACGGAGATGCACCCCCTCGCGCCGCATCAGGTCGGCCGTCTTCGTCGCCAGCACCACCTCCGAGCCGGTGGCCACGATGGTCACGTCCCCCTCCGAGTAGCCGCTCAGCACGTACGCGCCGCGCAACACGTCCTGCGGGTCGAAGCCCTCGTCGCGCGGCACCGGGTCGAGCTTCTGCCGCGTCAGGACGATCAGCCCCGGCCCCGCCTCATGGCGGATGGCCCAGGCCCAGGCCATGGCCACCTCCGCCCCGTCCGCCGGCCGCCACACGGTCATGTTCGGGATCAGCCGCAGCGACCAGAGGTGCTCGACCGGCTGGTGGGTCGGCCCGTCCTCGCCGAGGAACAGCGAGTCGTGTGTGTAGACGAAGATCGACGGGAGGTTCATCAGCGCCGCCAGGCGCACCGCCGGCCGCATGTAGTCGGAAAAGATCAGGAACGTCGCGCCGTAGGCCCGGAACGAGCCGTAGAGCGTCATCCCGTTCACGATGGCCCCCATGGCATGCTCGCGGATGCCGAAATGGAGATTCCTTCCCTCGAAGATCTCCAGCGACGGCTGCTTGCGCTCCTCCCCTTTCGGCCGGGCGATGCTCCCCGCTTCCTTGATGAGTGTGCTGGTCGACGGCGCCAGATCGGCCGATCCGCCGACGACGAACGGCGCGAGGGTGGCCAGCTTCTGGATGACCTGACCCGACAGCGCCCGCGTCGCCGCCGGCTTGTCCGACTTCGCGGCATCGAGCAGCGCGGTCTCGAACTTGTCGGGGACGGACCGCGACCAGTAGCTGTCCCACTCCCCCGCCAGCGCCGGATTCCGCGAGCGCCATGCCTCCATCCCC
>DATLEX010000222.1:0-3478 GCA_035525045.1 Thermoanaerobaculia bacterium
TCAACCGGCTGATGGCTTCGAATACGTTCCCGTGCTTGGTGCGGGAAAAGACCAGCACGGAATTCAAGGAGGGATCGCGCAGCAGCTTCAGCAGCAGGTCGATCTTGGCGGGCTTGTCGACGGGATAAAGCACCTGCTCGACCGAGTCCACCGGATTGGCGCGCCGTCCGATCCCCACCAGGCTGGGCTGGCGAAGGAATGCGGCCATGGTGCGCTCGATCTCGCGCGACAGCGTTGCCGAGAACAGCAGGGTCTGCCGCTCAGGGATAGGAGTTTTCATTTTTGCTCGACCACTCCGAGCCGCCACTTTGATCGGGTTTGGCGGGATTCTAGTGTCCTGTAATACGCGGTGTTCAGCATCAGATCGGCGTCATCGAGGAGGAGCCAGACCCAATCGAAGTGGTCTCCCTCCTGCGCCGAGGTCTGCACGACCTGAAATCCGAGGGCGTCGCGGTAGAAGGCGATCGACCGCGGCATGTCGAAGACCTGGAGAAGCGGGCAGACATACTGGACGTGCAGAGTCATGCGGTCCTCCTCCACGGGCGTGGCGCCGGCGCTCCACGGAGCGCCGGCACCATGCACTACCTCCAGGCCTGCGACTGGCGGCGGATCTCCGACGCGAAATCCTGCTGCTCGGGCCCGGCCTTGGCGATGGCCTGCTCGGCGAGGCGGAGCGCATCGGCCTTCCTCCCCTGCGCGTGGAGCATGCGCGCCTTCAGCCAGAGGTTCGCCGTCGTCTCCTGCTCCCTGATCGACATGTCGAGCCACTTCTGCGCCTCGGTCATCCGTTTGTTCGAGAAGGCGAAGTCGGCGGCGCGGTAGGGGATCAGCCACCGGTTGCTGTCCATCCCGGCGATGGTCTTCTCCGCCGCCTCCAGCGCCCGCGCCGTCGACTGCGTGTCGACCGTGAACGGCACGGCCAGGTTCTCCCACCGCAGCACGACCTTCGCCGTGTCGGTGGTCATCTCCGGAATCTCGAATTGCATCCACTCCCGGAACTCGGCGCGCTCCGGCTTGACGCCGAGCCGCACCGCGTCCTGCGCGGCGTCGTAGCTGTAGCTCCCCCACTGCCTCGCCGTCTTGTTGAAGATGACCGTCCACTGGTCGCGTCCCGGGATGGTGTGAACGCTGTAGAGCCCCTTCGGAAGCTTCTGGCCGTCGACCAGCACGTCCTCGCTGAACTCGATGGTCGTGGCCTCGTTCGCCCCCGTCCGCCACACCTGGTCGTAGGGAACCAGCCCGCCCCAGATCGCCCGCCCCTTCACGCCGGGGCGGTTGTAGTTGATGGTGATCTCCGTGGTCCCGACGTTCTGCATCAGGCTCGCCTTCGGGCTGACCCGCGGCAGATTGAGCTGCTGCGCCCAGGCCGTTCCGGCCACCAGGAGCGCCGCCACTGCGATAACTGTCTTGCGCATCTCTTTCCTCCATTTCATGCTTTTGGCGAGCGCCTTTTTATCACGCTGGAGCACGGCCTGCCGCTTGCACCCGAGCCCGCCATGACCGTCCTCGTCCTCTTCGGCGGCCGCTCGGACGAGCGGCACGTCTCGGTCGCCACCGGGCAGAACGTGGCCCGGGCACTCGGCTCGCCGCTCTGCTGGTTCCAGGCCCCCGACGGTTCGGTCTGCGAGGTCCCGCGGACCGAGCTGCTCTCGCACCAGCGTCCCTTCGAGGTCGACTTCCAACCCTCCCGCCCCGCGAGGTGGCCGGAGCTGGAAGAGGCGCTCGCTGCCCTGCCATCCGGCGATGCCGTCGTCTTCCTCGCCCTGCACGGAGTCGAGGGGGAAGACGGAACGGTGCAACGGGTGCTCGAGCGGCGGGGCATCCCCTTCACCGGCTCCGGCTCGGAGGCCAGCGCCGCCGCCTTCGACAAGGGGCGGGCCAAGGAGATGGTGAAGGAGCGGGTGAGCGTGGCGGAGTCGCGCATCGTCCCCGCGGGCGATCGAGACGCGATCCGCGCCGCCGCGGCGGAGCTGCTCGGCCGGCACGAGCGGATCGTCCTCAAGCCGGTCGCGGGCGGATCGAGTCGCGGCCTCTTTTTCCTCGATCGCGGCGCACGGCTCGACGACACCGTGGAGAAGGTCGCCGCGTCACAGCTCCCGTATCTCATCGAGCAATGCATCGCCGGGCGCGAGCTGACGGTCGGCGTCGTCGAAGGTCGGGACGGCCCGTTCCCGCTGCCGGTCATCGAGATCGAGGTCGAGGCCGGTCATTCGTTCGACTACGAGGGGAAATACCTGGGACACGGGACGCGGGAGATCTGTCCGGCGAAGATCCCGGACGAGATGGCCCGCGCGGCCCAGCAGGCCGCCGTGGAGGCGCACACCGCCCTGCGATGCGAGGGCTACTCGCGCACCGACATCATGGCGGCCGAGGAGGGGACGTTCTTCCTCGAGCTGAACACCCTCCCGGGGCTGACCACCAGCTCGCTGGTGCCGCAGGAGCTTCGCGCGGCGGGGATCGGGTTTCGCGACTTCCTCGAGCAGCAGATCGAGCTCGCGCGCCGGAGGGCGGGCCTCAGCGCGCCGGCGCGTTGACGATCGTGATCCGCCCCTCCACGAGCGGCGTGAGCGGCTCGTTCCGCCGCTGCAGCGCCTCGATGATGACGTCGCGCACGGGCCGCTCCTGGCCGATCTCGATCCGTTCCGGCGGAATCGTGTTCATCACCACGGCCAGGCCGTCGCCGCCGTAGGCGAGGAAGTCGGGCATGATCACCGTGTAGAGCTTCTGCCGGTCGACCGGCTCCCCGTTCGCGAGCGTCACCGCGGTCACGCGGTTGCGCTGCGAGGGGGGCTTATCCGCATCGCGCGACGCGTCGATCGTGTAGCGAAGCCCGCTGACCTGCAGGAGGCCGCGGTCCCCGCCGCTGGTCGCGCGAAGCGACTCGATGACCTCCGCTCCGGTCATGGTCACGATGGCCGGGTAGTTGTCGAAGGGGCTGACCTCGAAGATGTCGGCGTAGATCAGGTCGCCCGCGCGGAGGTTCGAGCGGATGCCGCCCGAGTTCATGAAGGCGATGTCGGCGCCGGACCACTCCCGCAGCGCGTCGGCGAGGAGATTCCCGAGCTCCGACTCCCGCAGTCCGGTCCGGGTGAAGGGGGCCGTGGCGGTGAGGCCGAGGGGCTGGTTGCGCCTGTCCGCGACATGCTCGAGGAAGGGGTCGATGACCGCCTGAACCCGCGCGTCGCGCGCGACCCGGTGCCCCTCGAAGAACCGCGGCTCGAGCGCCGCCCCCGCCGGTGCCATCCGCGGATCGCAATGATCCGTTCCGCGATAGACCTCGGCACAGATCATCGTCGGCGGACGGATGATGGTCCGGCCGTCGAGGACCCGCCGCGCCCGGCGGTCGATGAAGATCTCCACCGTCGAGAACTCCCGGCTGAACGGCGCCGACTGCGCGGCGGGCACGCCGTTGACGACGTGCCGCATCTGCGAGTGCGTGTGGCCGCCGAGGTAGACGTCCACTGTGCCGCGCGGCAAG
>DATLEX010000251.1:0-5420 GCA_035525045.1 Thermoanaerobaculia bacterium
CGTGGAGAGGATGATCACCGCGAGAATGATGCCGGCGATCATGATGACGCTCCGCGCCTGGAAGCGCGGCGGTTTGAAGGAATAGACCTTCTGCTGAAAATCCATGACAGACTCCTTTCGTGAAAGCTGGACCTTGGGCGCGATCCTAACAGCGCCGGAGCCTGCCCCGGCGATTTTCGGTCCCCCAGACGGAGCAGCAGTTCTGCCTTGACAGTGCCGCGATGAGAATCGACGATGCCTACCGCCTGCTGGAGATCACTCCCGCCGCCTCCGACGAGGAGCTGAAGGCCGCGCACCGCGACCTGACCAAGGTCTGGCACCCCGACCGCTTCGCCCACGACCCCCCCATGCAGATGTGGGCGGAGGAGAAGCTGAAGGCCATCAACGAGGCCTACGAGACGATCCGCGACGACCGCGGCGGCCGAGGGAGGCGATGGTCAGCGGAACCGCGCGAGCCCCAGCCACCGCCCCACACCCCCCAGCAGCGCCTGCGCCGGCTGCTCGGCTGGATGCTCACCTGCGTGGCGCTGGGGTTGTTCATCCTGGTGCGCCGGCCGACGTTCGGCGGACTGCTCATCGCCGTCGCCCTCTTCGCCGTGGCCGGCTTCCTGGTGCTGAAGATGCGGAGGATCGAAAGGGAAGGGCCGTGAGTGTCACTCGGGGCTCAGGGCTCAGGGCTCGGGGGTGAGAACGTCAGTCCTCGTGCGGCTTGCCTACGAACTCCGAGCCCCGAGCCCCCCAGATTCCTCGCTATGCTCAGGATGACATGCCGTAGCGGTCGACGGCGGCCTCGACGATGGCGCCGATGGTCTGGGTGTAGGTGCGGTCGCTCCCGCGCGCGGCCATGGCGAACTCCGCGATGGAGGAGAGCCAGGGGTTGGGGTTGGCCTCGATGACGTAGATGTCGCCTTCGCCGGTCAGGCGCATGTCGATGCGGCCGTAGTCGCGCAGGCGGAGGGCGCGGTAGGCGGTCTTCCCCGTCTCCTGGAGGCGCTCCACGACCTCCTCGTCGAGGTTCTCGGCGAGGGCGGACTTGGTCAGGCGGTAGATCTCGCTGTCGCGCTCGAACTTCACCTCGCGCCCGGCGATGCGCGGGGTGTCGGGAGGGAGCCTGGAGAGGTCGAGCTCGACCAGCGGCAGCGCCTCCGGCGATCCGTTGCCGAGCAGCGCGGCATAGATTTCGCGCCCCTCGATGTACTCCTCGATCAGCACCGGGCAGTCGAACTCCTCGTGCAGGTCGTGGATGCGCTCCATCAGCTCCTTGACCGACTTGACCACCGACCCGGTGTCGATGCCGATCGACCCATCCTCGGACGAGGGCTTCACGATCAGCGGGAACTTCACGTCGTGCGCGTAGTCGACCCGCCCCCGGTTCGAGACGGCGGAGTAGGGCGTCTTCATGTCGTGGAAGGCGACGATCTTCTTCGCCACCGATTTGTCCTGGGCCAGGATGAGCCCCTCCGGCCCGGTGCCGGTGTAGGGGACGCCGAGCAGATCGAGGAAGGCGGGGACGTTGTAGTCCTTCGAGTCGTCGCCGGCGTAGGAGTCGACGAGGTTGAACATCAGGTCGACTTTGGCGCGGGCCAGGGCGAAGAGCGTGGCATTCTCGCCGTCCAGCTCGATGTAGACGGGCTCGTGGCCGAGCTTGCCGAGCGCGGCGAAGACTTCTTCGCGGTCGAGCTTGGGGCGCTTGCGCTTGCGGCGGGTCTTCGTGTCCTCGAGGTTCTCCCCCGGGTACTCCTCGGTCTCGTGCCAGCGCTCGTAGAGCACGCCGATCTTCATGCCATCTTTCGCCGCGGCCGGCGCCGCCCGACGAAGAAGTTCATCGCCAGCGTGGTGATGTAGGTGGTCAGCTCGACGATGTGCTCGGCCTCCCGGTTCCTGTCCACCACCAGCCCCATCTCCTCCGCCTTCGCGGCCACCGACTCCACCAGCGTCTTCACCAGCGGGCGCCGGACGCCCGTCCAGTAGCTGACCTTGTCGACGATGTCTTTCCGATGCAGCATCACCGCGGGGCCGGCCTTCGCCGAGCGTTCCTCGGCCACCTGCTCGGGGTGAAGGAAGATGTCGTCGAGGTCGGCTTCCAGGGCGAGGGTGCCGATGAGGTCCGACTCGTCGCGGGCGTGATCCTTGTAGAACTCGGCGATGGTCTCTTCCATGTCTTCCACGGTGAAGTCGGTCTCACCGAGGGGGCGCTTCGGATGGACCTCCCCCAGCTCACGGCAGATCCGATCGACGTAGCGCAGCTTCTTCATGGCCGGCCAGTCCTTGTACTTCTGCCGCCATTTCGATCCGGGAGCGAGCCAGACGGCGAAGGTCTCGGCGAAGTCCTCGTCGGGATGTTTCTGCGCGTACCAGCCGGCGATGTGACGCACGTAGTTTTTCGAGAACGGTACGAAGCGGTAGCGATCGCGATATGGACGACGGAACGGGCCGAAAAGCTCGTGCCACTCCTCGGTATTGTACAACTCGTACGCGTAGTTGAACGCGTGGCCCGCCTCGTGGCGCATGTACATCATGATCTCGCGCTCGTTCTCCAGGTCGTTGATCGCGCTCTCGATCGCGCCGAGCCGGCGGTCGGCGAGGTAGAACGGCACGCCGATCACCGGCTCCTCGGATGGGCAGCCCCACTCGCTGGTCAGATAGAACGCCGGGCGGAAATGTTTCAGGCCTTTCGAATCGAGCTCCTTGAAGAGCTGCTGGACGTAGCCCTCGATCGGCGAGCCTTCCAGCTTCAGGCCGAGCTCTTTGATGGGGACGGGAAGCAGATGCTGCACGTCGCGCGGAGCTTTCTCGAAGCCGACCGACGGCGCGGCGGTCCGGTTCGTGTCGTTGCGCTCGAATTGCTGCACGGCGGGAGATTATGAGGCCAGATTGACGAGGTGCTTTCTGGTGTTCGGCCCTGATCTCCTTGGGAGTCAGTAAGTTAGCCCTATCTCTGTGCACAGATGTTCACAGAGGGATTACCATCCCCGAATGACGATCTCCCGCCGTGTTGCCCTCCGGATCCTCGCCGCCGGTGCCGCCGGGTTTCCCTTCATCGGCCGCGCGCAGGACCTCTCCAACCCCAACATCCTCTTCATCATGACCGACGACCAGCGCCAGGACTCGATGAGCGCCTACGGCAACACGGTCCTGAAGACGCCGAACATGGACCGCATCGCCCGCGAGGGGATGCGCTTCGAGCAGATGTTCGTCACCAACTCGCTCTGCGCGCCGAGCCGCGTCTCCTTTCTGACGGGACTCTATTCCTTCGCGCACGGCGTCTGGACCAACGGCGACGGCCCGCAGTTCTACAACGGGCCCGGCATCCGCCAGGATCAGCGAACGTTCGCGCAGCTCCTCCGCGAGGCGGGGTACTACACGGGGCTGGTGGGGAAGTGGCATCTCAAGTCGATGCCCACCGGCTTCGACCAGTGGGTGATCTTCCCGTGGCAGGGTGAGTACCACGATCCCGACATGATCGCCAATGGGACGCGCCTGCGGATGCGCGGCCATGCCGACGACGTGGTCGGCGATCAGGCGCTCGAGTTCCTGCGGCACCGGCCGCGCAACAAGCCCTTCTGCCTCCTCTATCAGTTCAAGTCGCCGCACCGCTCCTGGACGCCGGCGAAGCGCTTCGAGAAGGTCTTCGAAGGGGTCGACATCCCGCTGCCGCGCACGTTCGAGCAGAAGCTGGAAGGAAAGCCGGAAGCGGTTCGCGCCGCCGAAATGGCCCTGGCCGACCTTCCCGATTTCCGAGACCAGGTTCCCGCCGGCCTGCCGCGCGAGGAGCGGAAGCGGCGCAACTACGAGCTGCTGGTGAAGAACTACTACCGGGTGCTGCTCTCGGTCGACGAGAACGTCGGCCGCGTGCTCGACTTCCTCGACCAGAACGGCCTCCGCGAGAACACCATCGTCGTCTACACCTCCGACAACGGCTTCTTCCTCGGCGAGCACGGCCTGTACGACAAGCGGCTGATGTACGAGCCGTCGATCCGCGTGCCGCTGGCCGTCCGCTACCCGGCCCGCGTCGCGCCCGGCTCGGTCGACCGCTCCAACATGGTGCTGAACGTCGACGTCGCGCCGACGCTCCTGCAGCTCGCCGGCGTCCCCGTCCCGCTCGGTCTGCACGGCCGCAGCATGGTCCCGCTCCTCCTCGGCGCGAAGGTGCCGTGGCGCGACGCCTTCCTCTACGAGTACTACGAGTACCCCGCCGGCCACTGCGCGCGGAAGCACCGCGGCATCCGCACCGATCGCTGGAAGCTCATTCACTTCTTCGAGCAGCCTCAGGAGTGGGAGCTGTACGACCTGCAGAACGATCCCGACGAGACGCGAAACCTGGCCGGGAGCCGCGCCCACGCGGCGACGATGGCCACTCTGAAGGCGCGGATGGCCGAGCTGCGCCGCGAGCTCGGCGACAGCGATCCGCCCGGGCCGCCCCCCCTCGCCCCCGGCTGCCGCGACGGGCACCTGACGGGATACGCGCCGTGATGCAAGGCACTGACATCGGCCCGTCCCTTGCGATGGCGAGGACAGCCGTAGATCGATCCCAGGAGGGCAACGATGAGGATTTCCAGGCAGTTGGCGTCGCGCATAGCCGTGGTCATGGCCGTGGCGACGATGGGAAGCGCGTCCGCTTTTGCGGAATCTCGTCCGTCGAAGGAGACACGCGAGCGTCGTGCAGAGAGCAACATCCAGCGCCGCGGCAGCAACGCTGAAGCTCGTCGAGGCAACGCCTCGGTAAACCGTTCCGGCCGCCAGCAGGAACGGCGGGTCAACCGCGACCGCGGCCGGCAGAGCGATCGCAGTGGCAATCGAGGGCCGCGCGAGACGTATCGCGCGCCGGCGCCGCAGAATCGGCGCGGGCCCGCCGTGCAGGGTCGCCCTCCAGCCGCCCAGGGACGCGGTCCCTCGGTGCAGAACCGCCGCGCTCCCGCGCGCAGCGGGCAGGTGCATCGCCAGCCGTACCGCGCCCATGGACGCGTTTCCCGGGTGGCACGTCATGGCGGCGGCTATCGCGTCTGGATCGCCGGCGCGCCGTATCCCTTCTACATTCCCGCCGCCCACTACCACCGCGACCGCTTCCGCGTCGGTCTGCTGATCAGCCTGGGCGGCCTCTACAACCCCCGCGGTTACTACGACTACTACGACGCACGCTACTCGCGCGGCACGCTGCGGGGTTACGTGGAGAGCGTCGACTACCGCCGCGACACCTTCGTCCTTCGCAACGAGGCGACGGGGAGCTTCGTGACGGTTCTCATGCGCGACCGGCGACGGGACGTTCGGCCGGGCGACTACGTGGAGCTGTACGGCGACTGGAGCCGCTCCGGTCTCTTCCAGGCCTACGACGTCGACCTCCTTCCCGACCGCTACCGCCGCTACTGATCGCTCAGGGCAGGCTCCGAGCGCGAGGGATCCCCTCCACTTGAACGCTGCTC
>DATLEX010000259.1:0-11444 GCA_035525045.1 Thermoanaerobaculia bacterium
CGGGATCGGGTCGCGATGTGTTGTGAGTCATGCGGCGATTCCTTGGGTGAAGGGATCCTCGGCGATCATGATCATGTTCCTCATGGCAGGATCATGCACAGTCGAGCCCGGGCCCGCGCCCGAGCCCGAGCCCGAGCCCGAGCCCGGCTTTTGACTCTCAAATTTCAAATATGTTCGGGTAGCTCTAGTCAGTCCCGACCTCCGAGCCCTGAGCCCCTCCTGCTTCCCTACTTCTTCACGCAGTGAAACAGCCGCGCCGGGAGGATGTTCAGCGGCTCGAAACCCTGCTGAACCGAACCGAAGATCTTCTCCAGGTCCGACCGCACTCGGGTCGAGAACTGGTAGACGAGGAACGACCCGCCGGTGCGGAGCGCGGCGTGCGTGTTTCGAAGCACGGCCTGCCGGTCCTGCTCTTTCATGATGCTGAACGGGATGCCGGCGATCGCGCAGTCGGCTTCGCCCAGGCCCAGCTCCCGCAGGACCTCGCCGATGTCCGTGGCCGAGCGGTGCAGCACGTGAAGGCGGGGATCGGAGAAGCGGTTCCGCAGAACGCGCACGAAGTCGTCGTTGACCTCGAGCACCAGCAGCTTCGCGTCGGGGCGCATGCGCCTGAGAATCTCCCCGCTGATGGTCCCCACCCCGGGCCCGTACTCGATGATCACCCGAACGTCGTCCCACGGGACGTCACGCAGGAGCTGCTTGACCAGGAAACGGGAGCTGGGAATGAGCGACCCGAGCATCCTCGGGTTCTTGAAGAAATTCCGTGCAAAGACGAGCGCCTGACCATCGGATGCCTCGGCTCTTTCCAATCTCGAATACCCCCCCGTCCTGATTCAAGTTCCAAGCCGGGGGCAAAGTACCACGATCAGAGAAGCTTCCGCGCCTGGCGCCCTCTGGCATCATGGAGGCATGCGCAACCGCCTCGCCGCCACATCCCTCCCCCTCCTCCTCGCCGGCTGCATCTCCTACCCCGTCGGCACGACCGCCCGGCCGGTGCCGGTCGGGGAGTTTCAGCCGAACGTCTCCGTCTACTTCGTCCCCAACGGGATCGAGACGCTGGATGACGAGGGCACGCCCAACGAATCGATGGCCTACTCCTCCGTCGACTTCGACGGGCGGTGGGGACTCACCGAACGCTCCGACCTCGGCCTGCGCGTGCCGTCGGCCAGCGGGGTGATCCTCACCTACAAGCGCCTTCTCAGCGCGGTGAACGATCCGGACCGCCCCGCCGTGTCGGTGATCGGCGGAGGAGGGGTCGTCAACTTCGGCAATCACTTCTTCGTGGAGGGGGGATTGATCGCCTCCGGGCGCGAAAGCGACTTCGTCCCGTACGTCGGCGTGCGGGGGATGCACGTCTTCCCCATCTCCTCCGGCGCCGTGTCGGACACGCCGACGGTCGGGTTCTTCGGGGGGGGCAGGCTCCGCGTCGGGACGACCTTCTCCCTCAGCCCGGAGCTCGGCGTCTACTACGACGAGTCGGCGCTCGGGCTGCGGAAGAGAAACATCATCTTCATCCCGTCGATCACCTTCCACTGGCACCGGGAGCGGAGATGAACCGCAGGCCTTCTCCCCCGCGGCAGCGGGGGAGAAGGTGGCCTACGCGGGTGCCACCGCCGGCGTGGCGCCGCCGCGCACCGTGGCCAGCGCGCGCACGACGAGGTAGATGGCCAGCACGATCAGGATGGCCGAGGAGATGCCGTTGACCAGCTCCACCCCGGCACCGGCGGTCTGGGCGGCCGCGAAATTGCCCACCGTCAGCCGCGCCAGCGCGTAGAGCGTGGTCACCAGGACGAAGAGCATCGGCAGGAGCGTGAAGGCGATCCGCTGCCGGCGCTGATAGAGCCAGACGGTGATGGCCAGCAGGGTGAGCGCGGCCAGAAGCTGATTCGACGCGCCGAACAGCGTCCAGAAGTTCACCCAGCTCCCGGCCGGCGAGAAGGCGATGAAGTACACCGGCAGCGCGATCGTGGCAAACGTCCCCACCCAGCCCCCCAGACGCGACGGCCACTGCAGCAGCTCCTGGAGGATGTAGCGGCCGAGGCGCGTGCAGACGTCGAGCGTGTCGAACACGAACGTGGAGAAGGCCATGGCCCCGAAGGTGATGGCGAAGTTCCGGTACTTCTCGCCGATGACGAGCGTCATGAACTCCCCGATCCCGTTCCCGTAGATCGTCCCCGGCTTCAGCCCGGTCAGCTCCTTCTGCGCCACGATCATCACCGTGACCATGGCGATGAGGGCCACGAATCCCTCCGCCAGCATCCCGCCGTATCCGATCTGCTTGATGTGCGGCTCGCGATCGATCTGCTTCGAGGTCGTCCCCGAGCAGACCAGCCCGTGGAATCCGGAGCACGCGCCGCAGGCGATGGTGACGAAGAGGAAGGGGAAGAGCAGGCCGGTCATCCCGCCGGCGTCCCACGTCTTGAACGCCGGCTGCTGGATCTCGTACCGGCCGAAGAAGATCCCGATGACGCCCAGCGCCAGCGCGAAATAGAGGATGAATCCCCCCAGATAGCCGCGTGGCTGGAGGAGCGACCAGACCGGCACCATCGAGGCCACGCAGCAGTAGGCGAGGATCAGCAGCGCCCACATCTTGGCGTCGAGGATGAACAGCGTGGAGAACTGCGTCCCGAGCCAGACCGCCCCGAACGTCGCCGGGACGAAGGTCACCGTCAGGAGCCACAGCGGCGGGTTCAGATAGCGCTGCACCAGGCCCATGACCACGGCCAGCCCGAGGTAGAAGATGCTCGCCGCGGCGACGGCGCCGCCGGGATGGAACGTCACCGCCGCCCCCGCCATCTCCTCCACGCCGGTCACGAAGCTGCCGGCGGTGATGTCGACGAAGGCGACCACAACGTACACCAGCGCCAGCCAGATGAAGCCGAGCATGGCCATGCCGGCGCGGGCGCCGAGGTGCTGCCGGGTGATGTCGGCGATGGAGCGGGCGCCGTGGCGCACCGAGGCGGTCAAGGCCATGAAGTCGTGGACCGCGCCGATGAGGACCACGCCCAGGCCGATCCAGAGGAGGCAGGGCAGCCAGCCGAAGGCCTGGCAGGCGATGATCGGTCCGGCGATCGGGCCCGCCGCGGCGATGGCGGCGAAGTGCTGGCCGAAGAGGTAGAACGGCCGGGCCGGGACGAAGTCGACCCCGTCGTTCACGGCCCGCGCCGGCGTCTCCGCGGCGGGGTCGAGCCGCATCTGCCGGGCGATCCAGGAACCGTAGAGGCGGTACGCGGCGGCGATCAGAACGAGGAACGCGACGGCGATCAGCGTCAGGCTCACCGGGGAGATTGTACCGGGCGATCAAGGGGCACCGAGCGCAAGCTGGCCAGGCCTTGATTCGGAGGGCTCGGGGCTCGGGGCTCGGGGCTCGGAGGTCAGGGGGCTCAATCACTCCGAGCCCTGAGCCCCGAGCCCCGAGCCCGGTCGAACCGGGACAACGCCTCCTTCAGCATGTCGCGGGGCCTGCCGGGCTCGACCCCGATCCCGAGCACGGCCAGCGCGGAGGCGAGCGAGTCGCGCACCCGCGCCTCATCGAGCGACGGCAGCGGCAGCGCGCCGTCGCGCTTGCCGATCTTCGCGCCGTCCGCCCCCACCACCAGCGGCAGGTGCGCGTACGCCGGCCGCGGATAGCCGAGCGCTTCCTGCAGGGCGATCTGGCGCGCGGTCGACGACAGCAGGTCGGCGCCGCGGACGACCTGGGTGATCCCCTGCTCCGCGTCGTCGACCACGACCGCGAGCTGGTAGGCGAAGACGCCGTCGGCGCGCTTCACCACGAAGTCGCCGGTGCGCTCGGCGACGTCCTCTTCCATCGTGCCGCGGACCAGGTCTTCGAACACGACGCGCCGCCGCGGGGCCCGAAACCGGACCGCCCGCGCCGCGCGGCCCGGCGGTAGTCCGTCGCGGCACGTGCCGGGATAGACCCGTTCCTCGGCCGCGTCGCTCGCCGCCGGCGCCGACGCCGCGCGCGCGAGCTCGGCCCGCGAGCAGGCGCAATCGAAGACCAGCCCGGCCGATCGCAGCCGGCTCAGCGCCTCCTCGTACAGCGCGACCCGCTGCGACTGGTAGACGACCTCGCCGTCCCACTCCATGCCGTACCGCCGCAGCGCCTCGAGGATCTCTCGATCGGCGCCCGCGACCAGCCGCGGCGTGTCGAGGTCCTCCATCCGCACCAGCCACCGCCCGCCGCCGGCTCGGGCGAAGAGCCACGACCCCACCGCGGCGACGAGGCTGCCGAGGTGCAGCGGTCCGGTCGGCGAGGGAGCGAATCGGCCGGTGAGGGTCATGATGTAATCCGCCGGGTCATGAATGCCAGCATCGGAATCATAGGCATGGGATGGGTCGGTTCGAGCGTGGCCATCTCCACGCTTCATACAGGAATCTGCAATGAGCTGCTTCTCCACGACATCCGCGGCGAGGTCGCGGAGGGAGACGCGATGGACCTCGCGCACGGCGCCTCGTTCTATCCCCCGGCCGCGGTTCGCACCGCCTCAGTCGAGGAGATGCGGCGCTGCAGCGCCGTGGTCGTCTCGGCGGGACGGGGCGGCCGCCCCGGCGAGACGCGGCTCGACCTGCTGCGGGACAACGCCGCGACGATCCGCCACATCGGCACCACCCTGGCCGGGTTCGGCGGAGTCATCGTCGTCGTGACCAACCCGGTGGACGTCCTCACCTTCGCCATGCGCGAAGCGTCCGGCCTTCCCCCCGCACGGGTGATCGGGACCGGCACCATGCTCGACACGACCCGCCTCCGGCAGCGCCTCGGCGAGGAGCTGCGCATCGACCCGCGGTCGATTCACGCCCAGGTCGTCGGGGAGCACGGCGACTCCGAGGTGGCGCTCTGGTCGGGGGCCCGCGCCGGCGGCACGCCGCTGCGGAAATGGCCGGGGTGGAGCAGCGCCCGGGAGAAGGAGATCTCCGGCGAGGTCCGGACCGCGGCCTACGAGATCATCCGGCGCAAGGGGACCACGAACCACGCCATCGGCCTGGTGACGGCCGCGCTGCTGAAGTGGACCCTGCGCGGCGACCGGCGTGTCCTGACGGTCTCGCGGGTGCACGAGGAGGTGGAAGGGATCCGCGACGTCGCCCTCTCCCTGCCGGCGGTGGTCACGACCGGGGGCGCCGAGCAGGTGATCGTGCCGGAGATGTCCGGCGAGGAACGGTCCGCGTTGCGCCAGTCGGCCGAGGTGTTGAGGAAAGCAGTGGACTCGATCGGTTAGGCGCTTACCCATTTCTCAACGACAAAGTTTTGCGAGCCGAAAAGCCGGGCTCGGGCTCGGGCGCGGGCTCGGGCGCGGGTGGCTCACTCGGTCGGGCGGCGGGATTTGATCAATCAGTAGAGTCCAGTAGTCCCGCCGAGACTTTCCCGGGCCCGGGCCCGAGCCCGAGCCCGAGCCCGGCTTTTGACTCTCAAATTTCAAACACGTTTGGGTAGTGTTAGTTTCTCAACGCTCAACCGCCACTCTCTCGGCGTGCCAGATCTCGCGCGCGTATTCGGCGACGGTGCGGTCGGAGGAGAAGAACGCGGAGCGGGCGACGTTGAGGATGGAGCGGCGGTTCCAGCCGGCGCGGTCCAGCCACGCCGCGGCGGCCTCTTCCTGCATGTCGACGTACGAGCGGAAGTCGGCGCAGTGGAAATAGCGGTCGTTCGCGGTCAGGATGTCGACTAGGGGCTTGTAGTCCTCCCCCTTCATCCCGGCGATGGTCTGGACGACGCGCTCGAGCTCCGGGTCCTGCTCGATGACGGCCGGCGGATGATACCCGCCGCGGCGCAACTCGTCGATCTGCTCGGCCGAGTGGCCGAAGACGAACATGTTCTCCGGCTCCACGTCGGCTCGGATCTCGATGTTCGCGCCGTCGAGCGTGCCGATGATGATTCCGCCGTTCATCACCGCCTTCATGCAGCCCGTCCCGGACGCCTCCGTCCCGGCGGTGGAGATCTGCTCGGAGAGCTCGGTGGCCGGGAAGAGGATCTCGGCGCAGGAGACATCGTAGTTCGGAACGAAGACCACGTTGAGACGGGCGGCCACGCGCGGACTGCGCCCGACCATGCCGGCGATGTCGTGGATGAGGCGGATGATGAGCTTGGCGATGAAGTAGCTCGGCGCCGCCTTTCCCGCGAAGACGATAGTCCGCGGAACGACATCGGCCCCGTCGCCGATGCGGTGGCAGAGAGCGATGGCGTGCATGGCGTTGAGGAGCTGCCGCTTGTACTCGTGGATGCGCTTGATCTGCACGTCGAAGATCGAGTCGAGATCGACGGCCACGGCCTGCCGCTTCCGCAGCCAGCGCGCCAGGATCTCCTTCCGGTGGCCTTTCACCTGGTCCCACCGCTCGCGGAACGCGGAGTCTTCCGCCATCGGCTCGAGCTTCGTTACCTGAACGAAGTCGCCCGGCCACTCCTCCCCCGCCACCTCGGTGATCAGCGCGGCCAGCTCCGGGTTGCACTGATACAGCCACCGCCGCGGCGTCACGCCGTTGGTCTTGTTGGTGAACTTGCGCGGATAGAAGCGGTGAAAGTCGGGAAAGATCCGGTTCTTCAGGAGCTGGGAGTGCAGCATGGCCACGCCGTTCACGGTGTGGCTCCCCACCACGGCCAGGTGGGCCATGCGCACGTTGCCCGTGGCGTCGTCGATGACCGACATCCGCGACACGCGCTCCTCGTTGCGCGGATCGTCCAGCACAACGGCCGCGCGGAACCTTCGATCGATCTCGTCGATGATCTGCATGTGCCGCGGGAGAAGCTTCTGCATCAACTCGCGGGGCCACGTCTCCAGCGCCTCCGGCAGCACGGTGTGGTTGGTGTAGGCGAAGACCCGTTCGCTGATCCACCAGGCCCGGTCCCACTCCAGCCCTTCCAGGTCCATCAGGATGCGCATCATCTCCGGGATGGCGATGGCCGGATGGGTGTCGTTGAGCTGGACGGCCACCTTGTCGGGCAGCTCCTCCCACGATCGTCCCGAATATTTCTTGAACCGCCGCAGCACGTCCTGAATCGTGGCCGAGGTGAAGAAGTACTGCTGCTTGAGACGGAGCTCGCGGCCGGCGTACTGGTCGTCGGGGGGATAGAGGACCTTGGAGATGTTCTCGGTGCTGTTCTTGTCCTCCACCGCGGCGACGTAGGCGCCGGCGTTGAACTGCGCCAGATCGAACTCCCGGCTCGACTTCGCCGCCCAGAGGCGGAGCGAGTTCACCACCTCGTTGCGGAAGCCTGGAATGGCCATGTCGTACGCCATCGCGTACACGTCGGCCGTGTCCAGCCACCGGTAGCGCCCGCGGGCGTCGTCGTCGGTGAAGTGCTCGACGCGTCCGAAGAACCGCACCGGAAAGAGGACGTCGGGGCGCGGGATCTCCCACGGGTTGCCGTAGCGGAGCCAACTGTCGGGACTCTCGCCCTGCGCGCCGTCGATGATCCGCTGCCGGAAGATGCCGTACTCGTAGCGGATGCCGTAGCCGTAGAAGGGAATACCCAGAGTGGCCGCCGAGTCGAGGAAGCAGGCGGCCAGGCGACCCAGGCCGCCGTTGCCGAGGCCGGCGTCGGACTCGCGCTCGGCCAGCTCGTCGATGGCGAAGCCGACCCGCTGCATCGCTTCCAGGTGCTGCTTCTCCGCGCCGAGGTTGATCATGTTGCTGACCAGCAGCCGCCCGAGAAGAAACTCGAGGGAGAGGTAGTAGACGCGCTTGGCGTCCACGCGATAGTAGGTGTCCTGCGTCACGAACCAGCGGTCCATCAGCCGGTCGCGCACCGCGTAGGCCAGCGCATGGAACGCGTCGAGATCGGTGGCGTTGAAGTGATCGCGCGCCACCGAGTACATCATCCGGTTCGCGAACGTCTCCACGATCGAGTCGGGATCGAGCCCGCCGGGCTTCGGTTTGGGGATGTGTCGCTGCATGCGAGCGGACCGGGGTGATGGTAGCAGGAAGCTTCCTACTCCGGTCTGGCCGCGACCACCACCCCCCGGCACTCGCCGAAGCCGATCCGCGCCGCCCCTTCCCCCTCGCACCAGCCGCGCATGATCACCTCGTCGCCGTCGAAGAGGAACGTGCGGGTCTCGCCGGTCGGCAGCTCGAGCGGCTCGGTGCCGCGCCAGGTCCGCTCCAGCAGGCACCCCCGCGACTCCTTCTCCGGGCCGGAGACGGTGCCGCTGGCGAGCAGATCGCCCGGCCGGAGATTGCAGCCGTTCGAGCTGTGATGCGTCACGAGCTGGGCGATGGACCAGTACATGTCGCGGAAGCTGCCGAGGCTGACGCGCATCGGCTCGATGTTCTCCTCGCGCATCTTCTGCGACTGGATCGAGACTTCGAGCTTCACGTCGATCCCCTGGTCGCCGTCGAAGGAGAGGTACGGCAGCGGCGGGGGATCCCCCTCCGGACGGGGAGAGAGCGGCACGCGGAACGGCTCCAGCGCGTCGAGGGTCACGACCCACGGCGAGACCGTCGTGGCGAAGCTCTTGGCCAGGAAGGGGCCGAGGGGCTGGTACTCCCACGTCTGGATGTCGCGCGCCGACCAGTCGTTGACCAGCGCCAGCCCGAACACGTTCTCCTCCGCCTCGTGGATGTGGATCGGCTCGCCGAGCTCGTTGCCGCGCCCGATGAACACGCCGACCTCCATCTCGTAGTCGAGGCGGCGCGAGGCGCCGAGGCGCGGCGGCGCCGTCTCCTCCTCGCGCGTCTGGCCCACGGGACGGCGGCAAGGCGTGCCGCTGACCACGATCGACGAGGAGCGCCCGTGGTAGCCGACCGGCATCCACTTGTAATTCGGCAGCAGGGGGTTGTCAGGGCGGAACATCGACCCGACGTTCGTGGCGTGGTGGATCGAGGCGTAGAAATCGGAGTAGTCGCCGATGCTGCACGGCAGGAGCATCTCCATGTCGCGCTGCGGCACCAGATGCCTGGCCACGGCCTCCCGCTCGGGCGACTCCTCGGCCAGCAGCTCCGTCAGCCGGACCCGGAGCCTCCGCGCCGCATCGCGCCCCCGCGACATCAGCTCGTTCAGCGTGTTGCGCGTGCACGACCACTCGCTGATCAGCCCTTCTTCCTGGCAGGAGGCGAGGTTCAGGATCTGGTCGCCGACGGCTACGCCGATCCGTCCCTCCCCTCCCAGGCGGAAGACGCCGAGGGGAAGGTTCTCGATCGGGAAATCGGGATGGCCGTTCGCCGACTCGACGAAACTCTTCATCGCGCGCTCCTGTGCCCTCTCCCGCTTGCGGGAGAGGGTGGCGCGAAGCGCCGGGTGAGGGCACTCGGGTTTCTCGCGACACGCCCCCTCATCCGGCGACATCTCACAGCCATCCCAGCTCCTTCAGCTCCGCGACCGGCTCCTTGAACGAGCAGGAGCCGAACGAGACCGCGCGCTCCTGGCGGACCCGCGCCAGCTCCTCGCTGGTGACGCGGAGGTCGCGCCACCACAGGCCTCCCTCGTCGAAGGCGAAGGCGCGGGCGTTCTCCTCCATCAGGATCTCCGTGGCGAACTGCGGGAGGGCGGCGGCGATGAAGACGTTCACGAAGCCGTGCATGGTGCCGGTGGGGGCATCGGCCTCGTACGTCAGCGGCCTCACGCAACGGATCGGATGGTGCAGCCCCGCCGTGGCCTTGAAGGCGATGCCGCGGGCGTGGCAAGCCTGGATGAAGGAGGCCAGGCGATGGGCCGGCGGGATGGACTCCGGCGTGATACCGCCGGTGCGGACCTTGGCGCGCAGCCCATGCTCGGCCACGGCATCGAGCAGCTCCTCCTCGGCGACCTCGACGTAGACCGTGCGCGAGCCGCGACGTTCGGCGATCCGCCGCACCTCGTCGACGCTCGCGGCCTTGATCTCCACGACGTCGACGGCCGGCATGGCCTCGGCGGTGGCCAGGACCGACACCGAGAACGTTCGCGGGACCTCCGCGAGGCGCTCCGCCGGAACGACGAAGCGGCCCAGCATCCAGGAGGATTCGCTGCGGCGGTGGGCCTCGTACTTCGCCACCGCCTCCTCCATCGGCAGGGAAGCGGGCGGGAAAAGGCCGGCGTAGTCCACCAGCCCGTCGAGCAGAATGTGCAGCGACCGCGTCACGCCTGATCCGGATGGAAGTTCTTCTTCAGTCCCTTCCAGCATTCGTGGTAGTCGCGCTGGAGCTGCGGCGCCTCGAGCGCCAGCGCCGTCGGGCGGAGCACATAGCGCGTTTCGAACATGAAGGCCAGGGTGTCGTCGACCCGCTGCGGCTCGAGCTTGGCCTTCGAGGCACGGGTGAAGGTGGCGGCGTCGGGGCCGTGGCCCGACATGCAGTTGTGCAGGCTGGCCCCACCCGGGATGAACCCCTCCGCCTTCGCGTCGTACGTGCCGAAGACGAGGCCCATGTACTCGTTCATGAAGTTGCGGTGGAAGTACGGGGGCCGGAAGGTGTGCTCGGCCACCAGCCACCGCGGCGGGAAGATCACCAGGTCGACGTTGGCGAGCCCGGCGGTCTCCGACGGCGATGTCAGGACGGTGAAGATCGACGGGTCGGGATGATCGAAGGAGACCGTGTTGATGGTGTTGAACAGCCGGAGGTCGTATTTGAACGGGGCGTAGTTGCCGTGCCAGGCCACGACGTCGAGCGGCGAGTGATCGAGCTTCGCTGCCCAGAGGTTGCCGAGGAACTTGGCGAGGATCTCGAAGTCCCCGTCGCGGTCCTCCCAGGCGGCGACGGGCGTCAGGAAGTCGCGCGCATTGGCCAGCCCGTTCGCGCCGATGAGTCCGAGATCGGGGAGCCGCAGGGGCGCGCCGAAGTTCTCGCAGACGTACCCGCGCGCGGAACCGTCCGGCAGCTCGACCCGGAACCTGATGCCGCGCTGGATCACGGCGATCTCGCCCGGCTCCACGTCGAGGATGCCGAGCTCGGTCCGCAGCAGGAGCCGGCCGTCCTGCGGCACGATCAGCAGCTCGCCGTCGGCATCGTAGAACGAGCGCGTTTCCATCGAGCGGTTCGCGCCGTAGACGTAGACGGCGATCCCGGTGGTCGCGCCCGGACTGCCGTTGCCGCAGATCTTGAGAAGCCCGTCGATGAAGTCGACCGGATCGGGCGGGATGGGGAACGGATCCCACCGCATCTGGTTCGGCGTGCCGTCGAGGAGCTGTGCGCCCTGATCGTACGGGCGGAACGGCTCGTGGACGACCGAGGGGCGGATGCGGTAGAGCCACGACCGGCGGTTGGCGTGGCGCGGAGTAGTGAAGGGCGTGCCGCTCACCTGCTCCGCGTAGAGGCCGTAGGGAGCGCGCTGCGGCGAGTTCTGCCCCTTCGGCAGCGCGCCGGGCAGGGCCTCGGTGGCGAGCTCATTCCCGAATCCCGACTGGTAGCGCAGTTCGGCCATCGGCCGTAGCTTATCGCGTGACACCTGCGCCGTGCCTCACGGCCGCCGGCGATGCCGGGACGGGCGCGCCGCGGGCCGCTGCGGGCGGTGGCGCGGCTCGGGACGCCGCGGGGGCGCG
>DATLEX010000260.1:0-2607 GCA_035525045.1 Thermoanaerobaculia bacterium
GAAGAGCGCGAGGATCACGTTCAGCACGGCGATGTACTGGAGCACGACGCGCACGGCGTCCGGCCAGCCCAGCGGCCCGCCCGCCCACACCAGCCCGTAGAGCAGCGCCGCGATCGCCAGCGACGACAGCGGCCCGACCACGGCGATCTGGAACTCGTCGCCCGGGTGCTCCGCCTCCTTCCGCGTGTGCGCCATCCCGCCGAAGATGAAGAGCGTGATCCCCTCGACCGGGATCCCCTTCGCGCGCGCGACCACCGAGTGGGAGAGCTCGTGGGCGACCAGCGAGGCGAAGAAGAGGATGGCGCCGGAGATGCCCATGATCAGGTACATGCTGGTGTCGAGCCCGGGCACCGCCTGCGGGAAGACGCCGTAGGAGAACGACCAGAGGATGAGGAAGAAGATGATGAACCACGACAAGTCGATTCTTATTTCGAAGCCGAGGATCCGGGCGAGGCGGAAGCCACCGAGGCGTGTTGCCATCGTTATCGACTCATCTCCATCCGTTCATCCCCCCGATCCCCTCAAGGATGCATAGACCAGTCTGCGCAGGACGGGGTCGATCTGGACTCCGCCAAACGGCACGAACTGCGTCCACGCGAAGCCGATGATCTCCTGCGCGGGGTCGATCCAGAAGTGAGTATTGGCCGCCCCTCCCCAGTAGAAGGTGCCTCGAAGCGGTCCGTCCACGGCTGCGGCAAAGCCGAGCCCGAAGCCGTAGTCGTGCAGGACCCTGGGGCCGACGGCGATCGGGATCAGCGACTCGGGGATCTGGTTCGAGCGCATCGCGCGGACGGTCTCCGGGCGCAGGATGCGGACGCCATCCAGCTCGCCTTCGTTGAGCAGCATCTGGCAGAAGCGCAGGTAGTCCGCCGCTGTGGAGGCGAGTCCGCCACCACCCGACAGCCAGACCGGAGGACTCGTGGACGCCCCGCCCGCCTCTGTTACGGCGAGATCATCGCCACTCCCGGCATAGACGGCCGTGAAGCGGTGCACCTGATCGGCCGGCACTTCGAACCCGGTGTCGTCCATGCCGAGTGGCTCGAAGATGCGCTCGCGGAAGAAAACGTCGAGCGGCTGGCCGGACGCGACCTCGATGACGCGGCCGAGGATGTCAGTCGACACGCCGTAGTTCCAGACGGCGCCAGGGTCGCCGAGCAGGGGCAGCGCGGCGACCTGCTCCACGAAACCGGCCAGTCCGGCAGGGGCCGCCATGAACAGGCCCGAGGCGCGATACACCGAATCGACCGGCGTCTCGCCGAACAGGCCGTACGTCAGACCCGACGTGTGCGTGAGCAGGTCCTTCACGGTCATCGCCCGTGCGGGCGGGCGCCGGCCGCCGCCCGGCTCGTAGACCTGGACGTCCGCGAACGAGGGAATGTACTTCGAGACCGGATCCTCGAGCTGCAACTGCCCCGCTTCGACCAGCATCATCGCCGCCGCGCTCGTGATGGGCTTCGTCATCGAGAAGATGCGGAAGATGTCGTTCGGCTCGAGCGGCTCCCCGGGGATCCGGTCACCGACGGCCTCCCAGTGCACGATCCGGCCGCTGCGCGCCACGAGCGTCATGATCCCGCCGGTCCGGCGGGAATCGATGAGCTGCTGCATGATCGGGGCGATGCTGTCGAGGACGGTGCTCGACATGCCGACGCCTTCGGGCGAGGCGTGCTCGAGGCTCGATGCAGGGGTGACCGCCGCCTCGGGCGCACGGGCGCACGAGAGCAGGAGGACCAGGGAGAGATTAAGGAGACGCATCACGGGGCTCCGAAGAGGGGACGTGGATCGCGAACGTACGGGCCACCCACCCAATGAGGGGGGATCGGGGGGATACCTGAAACGGCGATCGGGGGGATGCTACGTCGCGTGGCATCGAGAGAACGCCGGCCCGTCAGAGTTGCCGTAATATGTTGTAAACAAATTCATGGGATCGCTGCTTTGCCAGTACCGTGCGTGGTGCCGCGACGGCATCTCCATCCGTTCATCCCCCCGATCCCTTCCATAAACTGGGTGAGGCGCCCTTTCGCAAGAGGCCTGCCCACACGGATCGCCTACCTGAAGATCCCCCGCGCCACCTTGTCGAAGTCACGGGCGGCCTCCTCCTCGAGGGCGTGCCGTCCGTCCTGCACCTGGCGGACGCCGTTGATCCAGACGTCGGTCACGATCTCGGTGGGCGCGGAGAGCGTGATCAGCGCGGCCAGGCAGGTATCATCCCATCCCGCGAGGGTGCGGTGCCCGAGATCGATGGCCACGAAGTCGGCGAGTGCGCCTTCGGCGATGCGGCCGGCGGGCAGGCCGAGTGCGCGTGCGCCGGTGGCAGTCGCGCATTCGAGGAGCACGCCGGCGACCTCTTCGGTGCCGGTGTCGGTGGTTGCGGCCAGGACGAGGCGGCGGCCGCGTCGCAGGCGTTCGTGGTACTCGAGGAGGCGAATCTCCTCGAGCGGGTCGATGACGGTCTGGCTGTCGGAGCCGATGGCGATGTCGACGCCGGCGCCGAGCATGTCGGCGGCGCGGAGGATGCCGTCGCCGAGGTCGCGCTCGGTGGTGGGGCATGCGCAGACGGTGGCGGATGCGCGGCCGAGCATCAGGACTTCCGCGTCGCTGATGTGGGTG
>DATLEX010000264.1:0-24303 GCA_035525045.1 Thermoanaerobaculia bacterium
GGAGGATGATTCCCCGCGCGGGGTGCTTCCATCGCAGGAGGGCCTCCATCCCCACGACGCGCGTCGAGCGGAGGTCGATCTGCGGCTGATACCAGACCTCGAACTCGTTCCGCTCCAGCGCGCCGTGCATTCCGCTCTCGATCGTCATCCGCTCCTGGACCGACCGGCTCAGCTCGAGCGTGGAGATGTGATAGGTGTTGCGCCCTTCGGCCTTGGCGCGGTACATCGCGCTGTCGGCATTCTTCAGGAGGGTCTCGGCGTCGTCGCCGTCGTCGGGGAAAATGGCGATGCCGATGCTGGTGGTGACGTAGAGGCGGTGGTCGCCGACCTCCATCGGCTGGGCGATGGTGCGGAGCACCTTCCTGGCCACGAGCCCGGCGTCGTCGCGGTCGCCGAGGTCCTGCAGGACGATGGTGAACTCGTCGCCGCCGACGCGCGCCACCGTGTCGCCGTCGCGGACGGCCGATCGAAGGCGGGTGGCCACCTGCTTGAGCAGCGCGTCGCCGACGGAATGGCCGAGAGAGTCGTTCACCACCTTGAAGTGGTCGAGGTCGAGAAAGAGGACGGCCACGGCGCGCCGCCGCCGCTGGGCCAGCGCCAGCGCCAGGGTGAGGTGCTCCTGAAAGAGGCGGCGATTGGCCAGCCCGGTCAGCGCATCGTGATAGGCCTGGTACTCGATCTGCTGTTCAGCGCTCTTGCGCTCGGTGATGTCGCGGATCAGCCCGATGGCCCCGACGATGTTGCCGCTGGCGTCGTAGTGAGGGCGATACACCGAGGAGATCCACCCCTGCCGGTCCGTGCCGGGGACGTAGTAGTGGATGTCGGGCGAGGCAACCGTTTCTCCCGACATGGCCCGCGCCAGCAACTCGTCGACCCGCTGCTCGCGGATGTGCGGAAACAGCTCCAGGGCCGGCCTCCCCACCACCTGATCGGCGGGCATGCCGGTCAGGTCCTCCATGAAGCGATTCCAGAGGAGGTAGCGGAGGTCGCGGTCGTAGACCACGATCCCCTCGCCTGCGTTGTCGATGATCTCCGTGGCGAACTGGTTGGTCTCGCGGAGGGCACGCTCGGCGCGGATCGCGGCAATCTGCCGCACCACGATGTACACGGCCACCAGCAGAAGGGCGACCGATCCGAGGATCTCCGCGGTGATGAGCATTCAGCCCATCAGTCTGGGCAACATGCTCCGCAGTTGCAAGGAGAAGAGCTCGGGGCTCGGGGGCGAACACGGCCCGAGATCAGTCCGATCCCGGAACTCTGAGCCCTGAGCCCTGATCCCCCAGCCCCATCGAGGCGGCGTACAACCCATGAAAATGATGCACTCCATTCTCGCGCGCCGGCGAGTAGCGCCCGCTGTCGTAGGTGCGGGACTGCAGGCCGCGCTGGACGGCCTCGCAGATCTCGATGTCCTCGATCTGGATCTCGTCGCTGAAGGCGATCGTCTCGGCGATCTCGCTCTTGACCGCGGCGGCGTCGGGATCGCGGAAGAACCATTCGAACACCGTCCGGGTGCGATGGGGGCCGAGCGGCACGACGAGGTTGGTCGAGAAGTTGTCGGGATAGACGTTCAGCATCAGGTTCGGGTAGATCCAGAAGTAGCGGACCTGATCGTCGCCGCCGGCGGTGCGGATCCGCTCGGGGCGCCTGGTCGGCGCGAACTGGATCGAGTAGTTCCCTTTCGTCTCCGTCCGGTAGTTCGGGTAGTCGAGCTCCCGGAAAAGCCCGGGATGGACGATGGGGATGTGGTACCCCTCGAGGTAGTTGTCGACATAGACCTTCCAATTGCACTCCAGCTCCCACTCCTTCCGGGCGGCCAGGCGGAACGCGGCGTAGTCGTTCGAGGGCATGTCGCGCGTGAGGTGGCCGAGGAACTCGAGCAGCGGCGGGGCGGAAGGATCGAGGTTGGCGAAGAGCAGGCCGTTCCACTCCTCGACCCGGAACTGCGGCAGGGTGAAGTCCCCCCGATCGAAACACTCGATGCCGTCCATCTCCGGCGTTCCGAGGAGACGCCCCTCGAGCGAGTACGTCCAGCCGTGGTAGCCGCACTGCAGAACCGGCTTCTTCCCCTCCCCCTTCGCCACCGGACCGGCCCGGTGGCGGCAGACGTTCGACATCGCCCGCAGCGCCCCGTCGCCGCCGCGAACCACCAGGAGAGGCTCGCCGCCGACGACGGCGGTGAAGTAGCGGCCGTTCTCCGCGACCTGTTCCGCATGCCCGACGAGCTGCCAGGTGCGGCCGAAGAGGGAGACGTTCTCGGCCTCCAGCACCGCCCCGTCGATGTAGCAGGCGGAGGGGAGGGTGGAAGCGAATTCGAGGCGGGGATCGAAGGCGTAGGGCATTGGTGGAAGAGTAATTGAAAATTGAAAAAGAACCCCCCTTCTCAATTCTCAATTCTCAATTCTCAATTCTCAATTCTCAATTCTCAATTCTCAATTCTCACCCCCCCTCACCACCCGGTAGACCGGGTAGCTGAGCGCCAACAGACCGGCGGCCCAGAGGCTGTTCCTCGGATCGGCGCCGATCGCCGCCAGCAGGAATACGACCGAGCCCGCCAGCGCCAGGCCGGTCGTCCAGGGATGCCCCCAGGCCCGGTACGGCCTGGGCGCCGCCGGCTCGCGGCGGCGGAGGACGAAGAGCGACAGGAACGAGAGCGCGTAGCTGGCGACGAAGAAAAACGCCAGCTTGGCGATCACCTGCTCGAACGTGCCGCTGGCGATGAAGACGGCTGCCACGATCGTGCTCACCAGCAGGGCCACGTCGGGCGTCCCGCCGGCGTTGACCTGCCTGGCTCCGCGCCAGAACAACCGGTCGCTCCCCATGGCGAAGAGCACGCGCGGCGCCATCATCAGCGTCGAGTTCACGGCGCTGATCAGCGCGATGACCATGACCGCCCGGATCACGGTGTCGCCGTGATACCCGAACAGGTGCTGGGCCACCGCTCCGGCCGCGAGGTTCTTGCCGGCCAGGGTCGGGAGCGGCACCACGACGGCGAAGGCGATATTCAGCAGCAGGTAGATGACGATGACCGTCAGCACGCCCCCGAACATCGCCCGCGGAAGCGAACGGCCCGGGCGACGGATCTCCTCGCTGAAGTAGACCGGCGCCGCCCACCCGTCGAACGTATAGATCACCGCCTGCAGCGACAGGATGAACGGCAGCAGGAGCCATCCCTCGCGATCGGCCGTCACAATGCTGAACAGCGGATTGCGGCTGCCGAGCGCGAAGCAGACGGCGACGAAGGCGAGCAGCACCAGCACCTTCAGCGCGCTCGTGACCGTCTGCGCGGCGCCTCCCCAGCGGACTCCGAGCCACTGGATCACCGTCAGTCCCGCGATCGCCGCCAGCGCCACCACCTGCTGCGTCCGCAGCTCCGGGAAGAGACCGACCATGGACTCGCCGAGCAGGATGGCCATCGCCGCCATCGAGCCGCAGGTGGAGAGCCAGTCGCTCCACCCCACGACGAAGCCGGGATACTCGCCGAGGCCCCGGCGGACGAAGACGTACTGGCCGCCCGACCGCGGGATCATCGTGGCCAGCTCCGCCATCGCGTTCGTCCCGAGCAGGGCGTAGAGCCCGCCGGCGACCCAGACGGCGATGAACGGCCAGAAGTCCGGCAGGTGCCCGGCGATCGTTCCCGGCGTCCGGACGATGCCGGCGCCGATGCTGTTCCCCACCACCACCGCCAGCCCGAACGTAACGCCGAGTACGGTCAGGAGTTTATGTGTACCGGGCTGGGCGGGAACGGACACGCGGAGATTGTACGGGCCCCGGCCCTCCCCGTGTCAGCGGCGCCCCGGGGGCTCACTCCGTTTCCTTGACGCTCACCGGGCCGTTCACCGTCGAGACCCGCACCACTCTCGGGCCCGAGCCGAGCTCGATCCGCCGCGGCCGCTCACGCTCGAAGGGATGGATTCGCAGATCGGGGCACCCCTCCGCCCTGCAGGTGACGGGCCCGTTGCCCAGCGCCTCGACCGTGACCCCGGAGCGGAAGCCGCGCGGCAGCTTCAGCGAAACAGGTCCATTCCGCGTGGAGGCGTCCAGGTTCCCGTTCCACGTCGTCTCGAAGAGCTTCACCGACACCGGCCCGTTCGTCGCCTCGAGCCGGATGTCGCCCGATCCGCCGGAAACGCTGACCGGCCCGTTCGTGGTGAGGGCGATGATGGAGCCGGACGACTCCTTGATGCTGACCGGCCCGTTGACCGCCTCCGCGTGAACCGTGCCGTTCACGTTCGAGACGCTGACCGGCCCGTTCGTCGAGCGGAGATCGAGCGAGGCACCGCGGGGCGTGCGGATCAGGAAGTACACCACCCACCGTTCATCGTCGGGACCGGTGGCCGTGACCTCGTTCCCGGCCAGGATGGCCCGGACGCTGCCTGGATCCACCCCCGGCGCGACCGCCTTGCACGCCGTCACACCGTAGGAGTTGCCGCTCCAGCCGGCCGCCCGAATGCCGCTGCCGTTGCCCTCGGCGCGGACCCGAAGCGCGCTCCCGTGGAACGGGATCTCCTCGGCCACCACCGGGACCCGCTCGCCGCCGAAGCGGACCGAGAGCGCGTCGCATCCCAGCAGCGCGACATCCCCTCCGTCGAAGGAGACGTTGAGGTTGGAGCCATGACGCCCGTGAGCGAAGGCGCTCGCGGCCACCAGAAACAAGACCGTGGAAAGAAGCAGGGATCGTCGCATCGAAGAGTCCTCCCGTCGTTGTTCAGGTGCTATAGACGGGCGCGGAAGGAAAAAGTTAGGGAGGACCGGGCTGCCCGACGCGCCGGCGAGCCGCGGCCAGGAGTGCCTGCAGCTCACGTTCGATCGCGGCCGCGCGGGCCAGAAGCTCCTCACGTTCACGGCGGAGGCGCCGGAGATCGTTCTCGCCCGCCGGGCCGGTCTCGGCTGCCAGATTCAGCTCGGCGAGCCGCTCCCGCTCGAGCAGGACCCGGAGCGCGAACTGCAGCTCCTCCATCCGGCGGCGCAGCGCCTCGGCCTCCGGTCCGGACGCCGCCTCCAGCGCGGCGATATGGCGGCTGGTGGCCTCGATGAGCGCCCGCTGCGCATCCTCGCGAGCGAGGCGGTCGACGGCGGCGCGCGTCAGCTCCGGGAGGGGGGCGGCCGGCTCCGGGAGGGGGGCGGCCGGCTCGGGGAGGGGAGGCGGCGTCGCGCAGGCGCAGGCGAGAACGAGGGCCGATGTGACGGCGGCACGCATGTCAGCCTCCCAGGTATGCCTTCTTGACCCGGTCGGAGGCGAGCAGCGACCGCGTCGAGCCGCTGAGCACGATCCGCCCCGTCTCCATGACGTAACCGCGATGTGCGGTGACGAGGGCCATGTGCGCGTTCTGCTCGACCAGCAGGATCGTCGTCCCCTCCTCGTTGATCTCCCGGATGACGCGGAAGATCGTCCGGACCATCTGCGGCGCCAGGCCGAGCGACGGCTCGTCGAGGAGGAGGACGGCCGGACGGGCCATGAGCGCCCGCGAGATGGCCAGCATCTGCTGCTCGCCGCCGGAGAGCGTGCCGGCGTTCTGCCTGATGCGCTCCTTCAGCACGGGAAAGAGCGAGAAGACGCGCTCGTACTCCTTCTCCGCGATGCGCTCCTTCCGCAGATAGCCGCCCAGCTCGAGGTTGTCGTGGACGGAGAGGTTGGCGAAGATCCCTCGACCCTCCGGCACGTGCGAGACGCCGAAGGCGGTGATGACGTGAGGCTTCGCGCCGCCGATGGTCCGGTCGTTGAAGACCACCTCGCCTCTGCGCGGCTTCAGAAGACCGCTGATCGTGCGGAGGGTCGTGGTCTTCCCGGCGCCGTTCGCGCCGATGAGCGTGACGATCTCCCCCTTCTCGACCTCGAGGGAGATGCCGTGCAGCGCCGGGATCGTGCCGTAGCTGACCTCCAGGCCGCGAATGGAGAGGAGCGCGCTCACAGCCCGGCCGCCTCCGCCGGCTCGCCGAGGTAGGCCTCGATCACGACCGGGTCGGACTGGATGTCGGCGGGAGAGCCGTGGGCGATGGTCCGGCCGTAGTTGAGGACCACGATGCGCTCGCAGATCCCCATGACCAGTTCCATGTTGTGCTCGATGAGGAGAATGGCCAGGCCGAAGCGGTCGCGGATCTCCCGGATCTTCGCCATCAGGGCCATCGTCTCGCCGGTGTTCAGGCCGGCCGCCGGCTCGTCGAGGAGAAGGAGGCGCGGCCGCGCCGCCAGCGCGCGGGCGATCTCCAGGCGGCGCTGATCGCCGTACGGCAGGTTCCTGGCCTGGACCTGGGCCCGGCTGCGCAGGTCGAAGATCTCGAGCAGGCGCAGCGCATCCTCTTCCGCCTCCGCTTCCGCCGCGTGAAAGCGGTTCGTGTGCAGGACCGCCGCGGTCCCGCCGTAGCGGTAGTGGGTGTGCCCCCCGATCTTCACGTTCTCCAGCACGGTCAGGTCCTTGAACAGGCGGATGTTCTGGAAGGTGCGGGCCACTCCCCGCGCCGTGATCTGGCAGGGCTTCAGCCCGCGCGTGTTCCGGCCGGAGAGGAGGATCTCCCCCTCGGCCGGCTTGTACACGCCGGTGAGCATGTTGAACACGGTGGTCTTCCCGGCGCCGTTCGGTCCGATGAGCCCGGCGAGCTCGCGCGGGCGGATGACGAGGTCGAGGTTCGACACCGCGACCAGCCCGCCGAAGCGGATGGTGACGTTCTTCGCCTCGAGGATCGGTTCGCTGTTCGCCATCAGGTCACCGGGGGGGGGCCCCCGCATCGTGGTCCAGCCTGTCATCTCCCCTGTCACGCGGATCGTGGGGGATCGTGTCCTTCCTCCTGGCCAGGATGTCCCACAGCTCCCGCCGGCCGAGGAGGCCCTGCGGCCGGGTCAGCATCAGGATGATCAGCATCAGGGCGTAGATGACCATGCGCGGATCGCGCCCGCCCGGGATGAAGTCCTTCACCCCGCGCAGCCCCTCCGGGAGAAAGGTGAGGAGGATGGCCGCCAGGATCGATCCGGAGATCGAGCCCAGCCCGCCCAGGACGACCATGGCCACGACCTCGAACGACTTGATGAAGGTGAACATCGTCGGATTGAGGTAGGCCGGCGAGTAGTGGGCGAAGAGTCCGCCGGCCACGCCGGCCAGGCAGGAGCCGGCCATGAACGCCTTGACCTTGTATTTCGTGGTGTCGACACCCATGGCCTCGGCGGCGATCTCGTCCTCGCGCACGGCCAGAAAGGCGCGCCCCACCGACGAGCGCACCAGGCGGACCGAGATCAGGATGGTCAATCCGGCGAAGAAAAACACCCAGAAGAAGTTGCTCCAGGCCGGGATCCCGGAGAGGCCGCGGGCGGCCCCGACGCGGTCGATGTTCAGGATGACCACCCGGATGATCTCGCCGAAGCCGAGCGTGACGATGGCCAGGTAGTCGCCGCGCAGGCGCAACGACGGGAGCCCGACGATGTACCCCGTCACCGCGGCGAACAGCCCGCCCAGCACCACGGCCGTCACGAGCAGCACGTTCTGCATCACCCACTGCGCCGGCCCTTCGGCCAGTCTCGCGGCATACGGGCCGAAGTAGTAGACGGTGAGGTACGCCGCGAAGTAGGCGCCGACGGCCATGAACCCGGCGTGGCCGAGCGAGAACTGCCCGGCGTGGCCGTTGATGATGTTCAGCGACACGGCCAGGATGATGTTGATCCCCATCATGACCACGATGCGGTGGTAGTAGCGCATGACCGGATAGAACGTCTCGATGTACGCCAGCAGATAGGTGGCGGCGAGGAGGATCGCGATGAAGCCGGCCAGGTAGACGAGGTCGCGGAGCCACCAGCGGGTCACGGCCGCCCTCCACCCGAATTGAGAATTGAGAATTGAGACTTGAGAAAACCGATCGCGCGCGCGAAGCGCGCCACCGCAATTCTCAATTCCCCATTCTCAATTCTCAATTCAAACCTTCTCCGGCTCGTACCGCCCGAACAGGCCCGACGGCCTCACCAGCAGGATCACGATCAGGATCACGAAGGCGATGGCGTCGCGGTAGCTCGACCACTGGCTCCCGCCGACGAAGGCCTCGACCACGCCGATGATCAGCCCTCCCGCCATCGCTCCCGGCACGTTGCCGATCCCGCCGAGGACGGCGGCGACGAAGGCCTTCAGCCCCGGCATGATCCCCATGAGCGGATCGATCTTCGGATAGGAGAGGCCGTAGAGGATCCCGGCCACGGCGGCGAGCATCGAGCCGATGACGAACGTGGTGGAGATGATCCGGTCGGTGGGGATCCCCATCAGCGAGGCGGTCTCGTAGTTGAAGGAGACGGCGCGCATGGCCCGGCCGAACTTCGTGGCGTAGATGATGTACTGGAGGAGCGCCATGAAGGCGACGGCCACGCCGAGAACGATGAACTGGTAATTGGTGGTGGTGATCCCGCCGAGGGTGATGATCGTCTTCGGGACGAGCGTGGGGAAGAACTTCGGGTCGGGCCCGAACACCATCTGCCCGCCGTACTCGAGAAAGAACGACACGCCGATGGCGGTGATGAGCGAGGCGACGCGCGGCGCGTTCCGCAGCGGGCGGTAGGCGATGCGCTCGTTGAGGTAGCCGAGGATCCCGCAGGCGATCATGGCCAGGGCCATGACCAGGACGGCGCCGCCCAGGCCGGCCGCCTCGCCGGCCAGTCCGCGGGCGGCGAGCCAGCGGCCGGCGTAGAACCCGACGAAGGCGCCGACCATGAAGACATCGCCGTGGGCGAAGTTGATCAGCTTCAGCACCCCGTACACCATCGTGTAGCCGAGGGCGATCAGCGCGTAGATCGACCCGGCGGCGATGCCGTTGAGCAGGTTCTGTAGAAACGTCTCCATGTCGGAGAATTGAGAATTGAGAATTGAGAATTGAGAATTGAGAATTGAGAATTGAGAATTGAGAATTGAGAATTGAGAATTGAGAATTGAGAATGTTCTCAATTCAGCGGAGCATGCCGTAACCGCCGCTCCCGACGATGTAGCGTCTCCCGTCCTGACCGGTCACGCCGACGACGTAGGCGCTCTTCGGTTCCGGCGCGGTCCGGCCGGGACGCGGCCACATGTACTCGACCCAGCCGCGCCCGGCGGGGCCGGCGGCGACCGCGGCCATCTCGCGGCCGATGGACGTTCCGGCGGAATCGCGCAGATTCGCCACGTCCTGCCCGACCAGCTCGGGCTGCGCCGGATGGCACGCCGTCCGTTCGGTGTCCGCGTCGGTGACGAAGATGTACCAGTCGCCGCTCTTCCACCGCGGCTCACTGAACATCGGACAGGCGGCCTGGCCGTGCCGGGCCACGAGCTCCGCGGCGCGGTTCACGTACGCCATGACCTGGTCGCGGTCGTTGCCGCGCGGGGTGTAGGAGGTTGCGCACGCACAGAGGAGGGCCAGGGCCCAGATGGAGAGAGACGATCCACGCATCGACGGCTCCTTTCGTTGGTACGGCTACAGGTTCACCCACACCGACTTCGTCTGCGTGTACTTCTCCAGCGCGTCCCGCCCCTGGTCGCGCCCGAACCCCGACTCCTTGAACCCGCCGAACGGCAGGGCCGGATCGTAGAGGTTGTAGGTGTTCACCCAGACCGTTCCCGCCTTCAGCGCGCGGGCGATCCGGTGGGCCTTGGAGAGGTCGCGGGTCCATACCGCGGCGGCCAGGCCATAGACCGTGGCGTTGCCCTTGGCCACGGCATCCTCGGCGTCCTGAAAGCGGATCGTGGCCAGCACGGGGCCGAAGATCTCCTCACGGGCGATCTTCATGTCCGGCTGCACGTCGTCGAAGATGGTCGGCTGGACGAAGTAGCCCTTCCCGGTGCCGATGTCGGCGCGCTCGCCCCCGGCCACCAGCTTCGCTCCCTCGCTCTTCCCGCTCTCGATGTAGCGGAGCACGCTCTCCATCTGCTCCTTCGAGACGATCGCGCCGAGGCGCGTCTTCGGATGGAGGGGGTCGGCCGCGACCATCTTGCCGGCGCGCTCCACCACCTTCTGCATGAGGGCGTCATGCACCGATTCTTCGACCAGGAGGCGCGAGCCGGCCGCGCAGACTTCCCCCTTCCCGTAGAAGATGGCATTCAGCGCTCCGCGCGAGGCGGCCTCGAGGTCGGCGTCGGCCAGGACGATGTTCGGCGACTTGCCCCCCAGCTCGAGCGATACCTTCTTCAGCGTCTTCGCCGCGCGCGCCATCAGGTCGCGCCCCACTTCCGTCGAGCCCGTGAAGGCGATCGAGTCGATCCCCGGATGATCGACCATGGCGTTGCCGACGACGCTGCCGCGGCCGGGGATCACGTTGAGCACGCCGGGGGGGAGTCCGCACTCGCGCGCATACTCGGCGAACTTCAGCAGCGACAACGAGGTGTTCGAGGCCGGCTTCGCCACCACGACGTTCCCGCAGGCCAGAGCCGGCGCGATCTTCCACACCGCGAGCATCAGCGGGAAGTTCCAGGGGGTGATCGAGCCGACCACGCCCACCGGCTCGCGCAGGGTGTAGGTGAAGGCGTTCTCCTGCACCGGGATGGTCTCTCCCGTCACCTTCCCCGACCAGCCGGCGAAGTAGTAGAGGCACTCCGCCGCGGCGGGGGTGTCGACGAACTGCGACTCGAAGATCGGCTTGCCGTTGTCGAGGGTCTCGATCCGGCCGATCTCCGCCGCGCGGGCCGAGAGCATGTCGGCGATGCGCCAGAGGATCTTGGCGCGGTCGCGGGGCTTCATCTTCTGCCAGTCGGACCCCGGCTCCATCTGGGCGCGGGCGGCGCGCACGGCGTCGTCGACGTCCTCCGGTCCGGCCGCGGCCACCTCGGTGATCATCTCCTCGGTGGCGGGGTTGGTGGTGGCGAAGGTCTGACCGCTCCTGGCGTCGACGAATTCGCCGTTGATGAAGAGACGGTTCTGGATGGTCGAGGGGTCGGTTGCAGTCGCAGTCATGGCGGGTGAGTCTATCCGACCCGGTGGACCTTGATCGAGCCGCCGGCGCCACTCCGTATACTGCGGGCGATGTCCGGCCAGTGGAGCCCGCTGCGGCTCACGACCGAAGGGAGGCCGTCGGCGGCGATCGCCGTCGCGCTGCTGGCGCTCTACGCGGCCGGAACGCTGTACGTCGGACTGCATCACGAACCGTGGCGTGACGAGGCGGACTCGTGGCTCGTGGTCCGCGACGCCCCCCTCTCCACCATCTTCACCTGGACGCGCAACGCGGGCACGCCGGCTCTCTGGTACCTCACCCTCAAGCCGCTGATCTGGCTCGGCCTTCCGTACCAGTCGCAGCAGCTCCTTCACCTCGCCTTCGCCTGGGCCGCGGCAGCCATCCTCCTCCTCCGCGCTCCGTTCACCTGGATCACCAAGCTGCTCGTCCTCGGCTCGTACTATCTCGCCTACGAGTACGCGGTCATCGCCCGCAGCTACGTCCTGACGATCCTGCTCTCGTTCCTGATCGCCGCCTGGTACCCGGAACGGCACTCGCGCTCCGTCCGGTACGCGGTGGCGGTGGCGCTGCTGTTCAACACCAACGTGCACGGCGGCGTGATCGGGGCGATTCTCGTGCTGCTCTTCCTGCTCGACCGCGGACGGAGGGCGTCGCCGGCCGGGGTCGCGATCATGCTCGCCGGCGCCGTCGCCGCGTGGGCCCAGCTTCGCACGGCACCCGACGCGTCGTTTCCCCACATCGTGCGGCGCATCAATCCCCTCGCGGCCTGGCATGCCGTCGCCAGCGCGTTCTCGCCGGGGATCGCCCTCGGCGTTGCCGGGGCGGCGGCCGTGCTCATCATTCTGCTGATCGCGGTCTCGCTGCGGCGCCGGGCCGATGCCCTGCTCTTCCTTCTCCTCTCCATCGTCCTGCTGAACCTTCTCTATGTCTTCGTCTGGTTCGGCGGCTACCGGCATGCCGGCCTGATCCTCGTGGCCGCCCTCCTGGCCATCTGGATCGCCGGGAACGTCCCGCGGGACGCGGTCAGCTCCGCGGCGGCCCTCCTCCTCAATGTCGCGCTCTCGTTTTCGGTTCTCTTCGCCTTCCACATGGCCCGGGCCGACGTGAAGATGGACTTCTCCGGCTCGCGCGAGATGGGAGAGTTCATCGGCGAGAACGGCCTCGATCGCTACCCGATCGCCGCCCACAACATGCATCCGACCGAGGCCGTCCTGCCGTGGGTTCCGGGCAAGCAGTTCTGGTACGCCGGCGTCGGCCGGTACGGGACGTACATGCACTGGAACAGGGAAGAAGAGATCGGCATCCACACCCCGTATCCGGTGGCGGTGGGGCGGGCCATCGAGCACTTCGTCCCCCGCGGCGAGCCGTGGCTGCTGCTGCTGAACAGGCCGATCCCCGGCTCGGGCCGCGGCTTCCGCCTGCTCTACGCCACGCAGGGGCCGGTCTACCGGCATCGCGACGAGCGTTACTGGCTGTACGAATGGGTCGGCGCTGGAGAGGCCGTCTCCTCGCCGACCCGGTAGACGTCGATCGAGCCGCCGATCGTCGTCACCCGGCGCGCCCGCATCGCGGCCAGCACCGCGTCGTAGTCGATGCCCCAGACCGACGGATCGAAGCTGACCCGGTAGAAGTGCCGGCTCAGCGCGAAGTAGCCCCCCGGCAAGGGAACGGGACCGGGCGCCCGCCGGACGACCGGCTCGGCGGACCGGATCTCGTACTCGACCGAGCCTCCGCCGAAGTAGTGCACCGCGATCTGCTTCACGCCTTGCGCGTGGGCCCATGCATCGAGCCGGCGAAGGTCCTGCCCCCAGTCGAGATTCGAATCGATCAGGAACTTGTCCGCGTTCCGATGGCTGCCGATCAACTGGTTGAAGTAGGCGATGTAGGAGGGATACGTCTTCACGTTCTCCCCGATGTGCCAGGCGATCAGGACGATGACGACCGCGACACCGGCCCGGCCGAGGCCCGTCGAGCTGACGGCGATGATCGTCGCCGCATAGATGAACGGGTACACCGGCAGCACGTACCGGACCCCGAGCGCGAGATGACCGGTGGCCGCCACGGCGAGGAAGAGGACGATGAACGAGAGCAGCGCCAGGAGAACGAACGATCTCCTCCGGATCCCGGCCACGACCGCGGCGATGAAGAGGACGATGGCCGGGATGGGGGTCTTCAGCAGCAGGGCCACCAGGTAGTAGTGCGGCCAGCCGTCGCGGGAGAACTCGCCGAGGAGAAACTGCGGAAGGCGATAGCCGCCGGCGTACCAGTCGCTGATCGTCCGGATATTGGCGGCGTATTCGGCAAACGGAATCAGCAGAAGCGGCGTGGCGGGGTACTGCTCACGCGCGAAGGTGCTGCCGGTCTCGGCGAGGCCGACGGCCTCGAAGAAGACCAGCGCCGCCACCACGGCGATGGCCAGCGACCTGAGGAATCGGCGCCGGTCGGGGATCCGGCCGAAGGCGAACGCGCCGGCGACCACCAGGGCGAAATAGGGGGCGAGGATCAGCCCCGAGATCTTCGACATCGCCGCCGCGGCCGCTGTGATGCCGAAGGCGATCGCCGCAGGCGCGGCCGGGCGGGTCATCAGGGAGATCAACAGGGCCGTCGCCGTGAAGGAGAAGAAGGCGAGGGCCAGATCGACAGTGGCCAGCCGCCCGTGGGCCATCAGGTTCGGACAGAACCCGGTCAGGGCGGCGGCGGCGAGAGCCCAGGGGCCGCTTCCGGTCTGCCGCAGGACGAACCAGTACATCACCGCGACCAGGGCGGCCAGCAGCGCGATGGTGGGCAGCCTGGCCAGGAAAAGGATGCGGTAGGCGTCGAAGCCGCTGTCGTAGAGAAAGTGCCGCCCGACCGCCCAATGGTTCCGGCCCTTCCACCCCGGCTCCACGCGGAACCCCGCCAGGACGACGGGTAGCGCGCTCAACGAATTCATCAGCGGCGGCTGCTCGGGAAAGAAGCCGAGCCACCGTTCGGAGACCTTGATCACGCCGTTGACGATGTGCGCCGGCTCGTCGGACGTGGCGCTGTCGAGGCGGACGCTCCCCACGGACAGCGAGACGACAACGACCAGGAGGAGGACGAGGAGCGCGGCGCTGCTACGCACGCGGGGCAGCGGCCTCTTCCACGTGAGGGATCACGTCGAAATCGCGGATGTAGAGCTCGTGCACCTCTTCCATCTCCGCGTCGCCGAGCGGGGCGTGCTCCGAGGCGGCGGCGAACTCCTCGATCTGCTCCGGGCCGTAGATGTTCGGCAGCGCGGAGACGATCGAGGGGTGCGCGTAGAGCCAGAGGAGCGCCAGTTGCCCGATGGTCACCCCGCGGCGCTCGCACAGCGGCTTCAGCCGCTCGACTTTCTGCAGGCCCTCCACCAGCCAGGCCCGCGGCCGGTGCGAGCGGTGGTCGGTCTCGTCGAACTTCGTCTCCAGCGTGTACTTCCCCTCCAGCATGCCTGAAGAATGCGTGACGCGGATGAGGAACTGCGGCCCGCCGGCGGCGAGCTTCGGCGTCTTCCATCCGCGGAATGCCGGATCGAATGCCGGCGAGGGCTCGCAGAGCCGCTTGTTGGTCTCGCCGCGCCGCGCCAGGCCCACCCCGCCGTAGGAGGGACCGGTCTCGGCGGCCAGGATGAACTCCCGCCCGGGATCCTGCTCGAGCATGTTGTAGATCATCTGCGTGACGGGGGCGCGCCGCGCCGCCGTCGCATAGGTGCCTTCGTCGCGCCACCCGATGGCCGGACCGAGAGAGGGGCCGTAGGCGAGGATCTTCCCTTCCCGGCGCAGCGCCTCGAGCGTCTCCCAATGCTCGTCCTGCATCAGGACGTCCACCCGCGGGTTGTGAGGCTGGTAGATCGCCACGTGGTCGGCCCCCAGGCGCTTGAGCGACTGCTCGATGGCGAAGCGGATGAACCTCGGCGACATGTCCTGCGGCAGCTCCCGCTGCCCGCGGGGCCGCTCCGGATGGTTGTAGAAGTCGTACCCGAACTTCGTTCCGATGACCAGATCCGGGTGATCTGCGAGGATGGGCGCCAGCACCGCCTCGCCCCGCCCGTTGCCGTATGCATCGGCGGTGTCGATGTAGTTGACGCCGCGATCGATGGCCTGCCGGATCAGCCGCTGCGCCTCGGCGTCGCTGTAGTTCCCCCACCACCCCGTGGTGACGGTCCAGGTGCCGAAGCCGAGCTCGCTGAGATCGAGATCCGTGCCGTGAAGTCTGCGGTAGCGCATGAGTGGGTTCCTGTCCTGCCGTTAACGGTTAACGCCCCTTGAACTGCGGCTTCCTCTTCTCGTTATACGCCGCCAGCCCTTCCGCGGCATCCTCGCTCTGGAAGAGCTGCTGTTGCAACTCGCGCTCGAGGCCGAGAGCGGCCTCGATGGGGATCTCCCAGCCGGTCTGCACGGCCCTCTTGATCCGGCCGACGGCCTTGGAGGCCTTGTGCGGCGGGCAGAAGCTCCAGGCGTACTCCATGACCCGGTCCCACCACCCTCGTCCATTCTCCTCCGCCGGCCAGAGATAGTTGACGAGACCCAGCTCCAGCGCCCGCTCGTAGTCGAACTTCGCCCCCTCGAACATCATCTGCATCGCCCTGGTCTTGCCAAGGAGGCGGGACAGCCGCTGCGTGCCGCCCGTGCCCGGAAGGACGCCGAGATCCACCTCCGGCGCTCCGACCATCCCTGCACCCTCCCGGGCGATGCGCATGTCCGCCGCCAGGGCGATCTCCAGCCCGCCGCCGACGGCGTGCCCGTTCAGGGCGGCAATGACCAGCTTCGGGGTGTGCTCGAGCCGGAGCAGGGTCTCGTTGGCGTGGAGGCAGAAGTTGTACTTGAAGGCCGGTGTGACCTCCGAGAGCATCCTGATGTTGGCGCCGGCGGAGAAAAACTTCTCCCCCGCCCCGCGGATGACGATGACGTGCACGTCGTCGTCCATCCTGGCCTCGAGGATGCGCCCGTCCAGCTCCTTGTTCATCTCGTAGGTGTAGGTGTTCGCGGGAGGGTCGTTGAGCTCGAAGATGGCCACGCCCTTCTCGACGCGATACCCGACCCGCTCGCCGGACGCGGTTCCGCTCTTACCTGCCATCGCCAAACGATACTCCAAGGCTGCGGGCGGTGGAGACGAGCTGCCCGTCCGGGTCGACGAGCTTCGGATTGGAGATGGCGTCGCGGATCGGGACCGAGACGATGCGGTCGCCGCGCAGGGCCACCATCCGTCCGAACTCTTCAGCCGCCACCAGATCGGCCGCCGCCTTGCCGAACCGGGACGCCAGGATGCGATCGAACGGGATGGGCGACCCGCCGCGCTGGATGTGGCCCAGCACCGTCACCCGGATCTCCAGATCGATCTGCTGCGCGATCTCCGCCGCCACCTGGTAGGCCACGCCGCCCAGACGCTTTCTGGTCTTATCGAGGTAGATCGGCTCCCCCCCTTCGCGGCGGGCCCCCTCCGCCACCACGATGATGTCGAACTTCGCCCCCTCGCGCTGCCGCTCCCGGATCGTGTTGACGATCTCCTCCGGACGGTAGGCGATCTCCGGGAGGAGAATGATGTCGGCACCGCCGGCGATTCCCGACTCGAGGGCGATCCAGCCGGCGTCGCGCCCCATCACCTCCAGGATCATGACCCGGTCGTGACTCTCCGCGGTGGTGTGCAGCCGGTCCACCGCGTCGGTGGCGACCTCGACCGCGGTCATGAAGCCGAACGTGTAGTCGGTCGCGGCCAGGTCGTTGTCGATCGTCTTCGGCACCCCCACCATCGGAACGCCCATGTCGCACAGCCGCTGCGCGATCTTCAGCGTTCCATCCCCGCCGATGGCGATCAGCCCGTCGATTCCCATCCTGGCGATGTTCTCCACGACCCTGCGAACGGTCCGCGGTGCCGCCGTCGCCGGACGGAAACGCGAATGGGTTTCCACAATTGGTGGTTCTGAGCAGCGTTCCTCCCTTCGGCAGGATTCCTCGGATCGTCTCGAGCGTGAGCGGAATGGTGGAACCGGTGATCAGCCCCTCGAAGCCGAGTTGGACGCCGAGGACGCGGAAGTCGTGGTCGCGGATGGCGGTGCGGACACCCGCCCGGATGACGGCGTTGAGTCCGGGACAGTCACCGCCGCCGGTCAGAATGGCGACCCGTTTTTTCTTCATGGCGCGCGGAGGGTAAACCATCGAGTCACGGGCTGCCAGTCGCAGCCTGTGATCGGCTGCCGGATCGGCAACCTCATCTGGCACCCGTGTTGCTCGATAGGGGGCAGCCGGCCCGCAATGGGCCGGCCAACCGTTGGAGGATCAAGATGAATATCATTGGATGGCTGTTGTTTGGGTTGATCGTCGGTGCGATCGCCAAGTTCCTCATGCCCGGCCGCGACCCCGGTGGCTGGATCGTGACGATACTCCTCGGCGTCGCCGGATCGTTCGTAGGCGGCTTCCTCGCCACCACGCTCATGGGCCAACAGGGGCAGACCGCCGGATGGATCGGCTCGATCATCGGTGCGATGCTTCTGCTGTTGATTTATCGCCTCGTCATCGGCCGGCGAACGACCGCCTGAACGTTTCGGATCCCTGGTGAAGCAGCCGAGGCCTCGCGGACGCGAGGCCTTCGTGCTTCGGGGGGGAGGGGCGGACCTGGCCCGCCCCCCGTTCAACGAAACGTGACCGTCCGGCACGCGGCCGGGAAACATTCCAGGCCGCCAAAACGTCTGATAGTGGTAGTTGCGCCCGCCACCCACTGGCACCGGCGCCGCGCGCCGGGAGACAATACCCGGCGGCCTCAACTTGCAATCTCCAGCAGTGCATCAGAAGGAGCCACACAACGGTATGAGCCATCCCACCAAGCGCATCCTGTCCACGATTGCCATCGCGATCGCCTCGGTCACCTTCGGCGTTCTGATCAGCGCCGATCTCGGCCTGATGCCGGCGTCCAGCGCCCAGTCGGCGCCGATCCAGACGACGCAGGGCGCCGTCACCTCGGTGACCATCCCCTCGTTCGCCGACGTGGCTGCCCGGGCCATGCCCGCCGTCGTGTCGATCTCCACCACGGAGATCGTTCGCGGAGCGGCGCGGCGCCGCAGCTTCGGCATCGACCCGTTCGAGTTCTTCTTCCCCGACCCGCGCGACCCGCGCCGGCGGCAGGCCCCGGAGGATGACGAGCAGCGTCAGCTCAGCGGAGGGTCGGGCTTCATCATCTCGCCGGACGGCTACATCCTGACCAACAACCACGTCGTGGAGAATGCCGCGAAGGTGGAGATCTCCTACGGCGCCGACGAGAACGGGGGGGGCGGCAGGGTCGTCCCGGCCACGATCGTCGGCCGCGATCCGGCCACGGACCTGGCCCTGCTCAAGATCGACGCGCAGCAGCTCCCGGTCATCCCGCTCGGCGACTCCGACCGGATCCGGCGCGGAGACTGGGCCATCGCCATCGGCAGTCCTTTCCGGCTCGACAACACGCTCACCGTCGGCGTGATCTCGGCAAAGGGGCGCTCTCTCGGGATCAGCGAGCAGACACAGTCCTTCGAGAACTTCATCCAGACCGACGCCGCCATCAACTTCGGGAATTCCGGCGGGCCGCTCCTGAACATCAACGGCGAGGTCATCGGCATCAACACCGCGATGCGCGGGGGGCTGGCCCAGGGCCTCGGTTTCGCCACGCCGGTCAACGTGGCCAGGCGCCTCCTCCCGCAGTTGAAGCAGGGCAAGGTCGTCCGAAGCTTCCTGGGGATGGAAATCCGTGAGGTGAACCATGAGATCCGTGAGGCGTGGAACCTCCCGCCGGGAACGACCGGGGCGCTGGTCAACAACGTGACGCCCGGCCGCCCCGCCGCGGCGGCCGGCCTGCAGCACGGCGACATCATCATCGAGATCGACGGCCGTCCCATCCGGTCGAACCGGGAGCTGATCGACTACATCTCCTACCTCCCCGTGGGTACGGAGGTCCGGGTGACGTTCATCCGGAACGGCGCGCGCCGGACCGTGACGGCGAAGACGGCCGAGCGGCCGCTCGACGGCGTCGTGGATGACGAGGAAGGGGCCTCCGCCATCGAGCCGGTCCGCAACCGCCTGGGCATGGCCGTTCAGGACCTCACCCCGCAGTTGCGGCAGCTCTACGGCCACGACGACACCATTCGCGGCGTTCTGGTGACGAACGTGCGGAACGTCTCCGCGGCCGGCGAGGCGAACATCCTCGAAGGCGACGTGATCATGGAAGTGCAGGGACAGCGGGTGAACAACGTCGAGGAGTTTCGCAGGATCATCGAGTCCGCGCGCAGCGGCCAGAAGATCCGCATGTACGTCACCACCCCCGCCGGCCGGACCCGGACGCCGTTCACGAGGTACACGATTCTGACCGTGCCGTAGTTAGCCGGTTAACCGTTAACGGTTAACGGTCTGCTAGCATCCTCCGCCGTGACCGACGAGCACTTCATGCGGCGCGCGCTCGAGCTGGCGGAGAAGGGACGCTACACGGTCAGTCCCAACCCCATGGTCGGGTGCGTAATCGTCCGCGAAGGAGCGGTCCTGGCCGAGGGGTGGCACCGCCGCGCCGGCGAGGCCCATGCCGAAGTGGATGCGCTCAGCGGCGCGTCCGACGTGCGGGGAGCGACGATGTACGTGACGCTCGAGCCGTGTACGCACCACGGCCGGACCCCCCCCTGCGCCGACGCCGTGACCGGCTCCGGCGTGAGGCGGGTGGTCATGGCCATGACCGATCCGAACGAGGAGGTGAATGGGCGCGGCATCGAGCGCCTCCGCGCGGCCGGGATCGAGGTGAGCACCGGGGTGTGCGAGCCGGAGGCGCGGCGTCTCAACGAGCGCTTTCTCTGGAACACGACCCAGAAACTGCCGTTCGTGCTGCTCAAGGCCGCCATGACGCTCGACGGCAAGCTGGCCACCGCGGCAGGCGAGAGCCAGTGGATCACCTCCGAGGAGGCGCGGGAGCGGGGCCTCGCTCTTCGCGAGGAGTACGACGCCGTTCTGGCCGGCAGTGGCACGATCAAGGCCGACAACCCGCGGCTGACGCGCAGGCTCCGCCTCTCCGACCGGCCGTGGACGCGAGTCATCCTCGATGGGGATGGCGAGGTCCCGCCGCATTCGCAGGTCCTGGCCGACGGGGGGCGCACGCTGCTCTTCAGCTCCGCCCCTCCCCTCGACCCGGCGCCGGGGGTGGAGGTGGTCGGCATCGAGGGGCGGGCCGATCTGCGGAACGTTCTGGGCGAGCTGTACGCACGCGGAATCCATTCGGTGATCGTCGAAGGAGGGGCGGTGGTCCACACGGAACTGATCGCCCGCGGGCTTTGGCAGAAGATGGTCGTCTTCGTCGCGCCGATGGTCGTCGGCGGCCAGCACGCGCCTTCATTTTTCGCCGGCCCGGCCGTGATGCGGTTGACAGACGCGCACCGGTTTCGTTTTGATCGCGTCGAGTTCGTGGGGAGGGACTTGATGATCACCGCGTATCCGGTGTGAACGTCATGTTCACCGGCATCATCCACCACAGCGGCATCGTCGAGGCGCTGGAGCGGCTGGAATGGGGCGCCCGCCTGCGCATCAGCACCACCGATCCCGAGCCGTTCGGGCGGGGGGAGAGTCTCGCCGTGAACGGCGTCTGCCTGACGGTGCTGCCGCAGCCGGACCGGTCTCTGCTCACAGACGTTTCCAACGAGACGCTGAAGCGAACGACCCTCGGCAGGCTGGCGGGCGGCGACAAGGTCAACATCGAGCGCGCGCTGGCCCTCGGCGAACGCCTCGGCGGACACATGGTGCAGGGCCACGTCGACACCACCGGCGCGCTGGTCTCGGTTGCCGCCGAGGGGGACTTCGCGGTCCATCGCTGGAGCTTTCCCCCAGAGTATGGGGAGCTGGTCGTGGCGAAGGGCTCGGTGGCCGTGGACGGCGTGTCGCTGACCATCGTGGAGCCGGGCGGAACGACCTTCGGCGCCGCGCTCATCCCCGAGACTCTTCGCCGCACCAACCTCGGCAGCGCCCGCGTCGGCGACGAGGTCAATCTCGAGTTCGACATGGTCGCCAAGTACCTTCGCAGCCTGGCCGCCCCATACCTCCCGCCCAAAGGCGCCGATTGATCATCTATCGCAAGGCAGCGCAACTGCGCATCAGGCGCTCGGTCGCGCCTGAGCCGCCGTGGTGGTACGCCACCGCCATCGCGCCGTACGGCGCCCGTCGCTCCCGGCCGCTGGCCATCGATTACCTGGAGCTCCGCGCCACATCGGGAGAACGAGCGGAGGTGACGGTCGCCGGCGCGGTGCGCGATGAGCTGGAACGCCTCGCCGGGAAGGTGGAGGCGCCGGTGCTCGTCGACGCGGCCGGGATGGCGGAAGCGGTCTTCCGCCGCGGGGCCGAGGCGCTCGCCCTTCTGGCCGAGCGGAACGTTCCCGCCACGGCGCTGGTCTCGACGCGTGGCGCCCTCCCCGATTCGGCGGACATGATCGCGCTCGCCGCCTGGCCGGTCGAGATGGAGCGGATCGAGAGCCACGCCGCGGAGCTTCGCGGGCGAGCGTGGGGCATGGTCATCCCGGTCATTTTTCCTCTGACCACCGGCCTCGACGCGCTCGACGGGCTGGCCGAGGTCGCATCGAGACACGAGGCGCGCTTCCTCGCGGCCGTTTCGCCCGAGCTCGACGCGGCGGCGCGACAGGCCATCGCCCGGTCCCTCACGCTCCCGGAAGAGGAGGAGATCTACCAGCACCTCTTCCATTCCGATCTCGAGCCGCTGCAGATCGCGACCGAGCGCCATATCGCCGCGCTGGCCGCCGCGGGGAGGATGGAGGACTTCGTCGTCCCGCCGCAGTGGGAGCGGAAGACGAACTGGAACGCCGCCATCCTGCTCACCCTCACCGCCACCCGCCTGCTGGCCATGGAGACGGATACGGAACTGGCCGGGACCCTGGCCCGCTCCGCGCGAGTCGTGGCCGAGCTCGAGAAGCCGCTCGAGCGCATCGCCGAGGCGGCCAGCCTGTCGATCATCGAGGCGCTCGACGAGATCAGCGCCGGCATCCTGACCGGCTGGCTGGAGAGAGGCAGCGCCCCCTTCGTTGACCGCGTCAACGAGCGGTGGAGGCTGAGGCGGGACGCGGGGATGAGGGATGAGTCACCTTCACCTTCGTCTTGATGCCGCCCCGCACGTAGAAGTCGCCCTCGACTTCGAGGAAGCGGGGGTGGAGGGCGTCAATGAGGTCGCTGGCGATGCGGTTCGTCGCGGCCTCGTGGAAGGTCCCCTCGTCGCGGAACGACCAGAGGTAGAGCTTGAGCGACTTGAGCTCCACGCAGGTCTGGTTGGGAATGTAACGGATGCGGATCGTGGCGAAATCGGGCTGGCCGGTCATCGGGCAGAGACAGGTGAACTCCGGGGCCTCGAAGGCGATCTCGTAGTCGCGCTCGGGATTCGGATTGGGGAAGGTGTCGAGGCTCCGGGAGGGCTTGGTAGCCATCGGGAATCAGCGCTTCGCCATGAGCTTCTGGTTGAGCTCCTTGATCCGCTCCTGCAACTGCAGCATCTTGGCCTGGGCGTCGGCGCGAAGCCGCTCCATCTCCCCTTTCAGGCGGGCCACCTCCTCGTCCTTTCCGGACGCACCCGACTGTTGCTGGGAGGACTGCTGGCGGAGGAACTCGAGGTCGTGGCGCAGCGTCTCCATCTCCTCGTCCTTGTCGGCGAGGCGCTGCCGCCAATTGGCCTCCTGCTCCTCGTAGAGGCGCTTGATGTCCATCAGCTCGGTGATCTGCGAGAAATCGGAGTAACTGGGGGCCATGTCTCCTCCCTGGCGGACGCGCTCTTCGATCTGCGGGAAGAGCTTGCGGAGCTTCAACGAGAGATCGTCGGGATCGCTGGCGAGCTCCATGGCGTCCTGATAGGTGATCTTCTGGTGAACGAGGAGGGCGATGAGCGACTGGTTCATCGTCTGCATGCGGTAGAGCCCGACCGAGCTCTCGATCTCCTCGAGGATGTCCTTGGTCTGCCCGTCCTCGATCAGCTTGGCGATGCGCGGCGAGTTCTTCAGGATCTCCACGGCCGCGGTCAGCCTCCCCTCGCGGGTCTTGATGAGCTTGAGGGAGACGATCCCCCGCAGCACGAGGGCGAGCTGGGAACGGACCTGCTTGTGCTGGTCGGCGGGAAAGGCGTCGATGATGCGGTCGATGGTCTGCGCCGCGTTGTTGGTGTGCAGGGTGGACAAGACGAGGTGCCCCGTCTCGGCGGCGGTGAGCACGGTCTGCATGGTCTCGATGTCGCGCATCTCCCCGACCATGACCACGTCGGGGTCCTGGCGCATGGAGTTGCGCAGGGCCTCGCGGAAGCTGGGGGTGTCGGTGCCGATCTCCCGCTGCGAGATCGCGGCGATCCGATCGATGAAGAGGAACTCGATGGGGTCCTCGATGGTGACGATGTGCAGCGGCTCGCGCCCGGCGATCTCCGAGATGATCGCCGCCAGCGTCGTCGACTTGCCCGAGCCGGTGGGCCCGGTGACCAGCACCAGCCCGTCGGGGAGCTTGGTCATGTCCCCGATGGCCAGCGGCAGCTCCAGCTCATCGATGCCCTTGATCTGAATCGGGATCCGCCGGAAGACACCCCCGACGGTCCCGCGCTGCATGTAGAGGTTGCCGCGGAACCTGGCCACGCCCGGAACGCCGTATCCGAAGTCGACCGACTGAACCGAGTCGAACTTCTCCCGCTGCGGGCGGTTCAGCACCGGGAGGAGCATCTTCTCGAGATCCGCCGGCTTCAGCGGCTCGGACCCGGGGATCGGCAGGAGCCGTCCCCGCACCCGGATCAGGGGCGGCCGCATCGGCTTCAGATGCAGGTCCGAAGCCTCCTGCTTGGCCATGTAGATCAGGAGATCGTTCAGGCTGGGAACGGCGTGGGGGGCCGCCTGAGCCGCGGCGGGGGACTGCGCAGTCATTGGGGGGATTATAGAGGCAGTGACGCTCACGACTTCCTCATCACGCTGTCCAGAATCATCAGAAAGGCTTCCTGCTGCTTCGGCTCGGTCTTGTTGATGACGGCGATGGTCTCCCCGACGCGAAAGCGCCGGTGCAGCTCGTCGGCGGAGTGGGAGGAAGTCACCACGATCCGGCGGGCGCTCAGCCCTTTCTGCCGCGCAAAGTCGACGAACTTCTTTCCATCCATGCCGGGCATCTCCAGGTCGACGATCAGCAGGTCGATGGAGGCGTCGATCCTCGGCAGCGCGTCATAGGGATGCTCGTAACTCTCCACCTCCGCCGCCTCCGGGTAGCGTTCGGCGATGAAATTCGACCAGAGGTCGCAGTAGGACGGAGAGTCGTCGACGATGACGATCCTCTTGGTCTTCATCGTTTCGTCTTGCGTCCCTTCGGCGGCCGGTCCTCACCGGCGCCGTCCGGACGGGCATCGTAACGGATCTCCCCCCCCACGATCGTCGCCACCACCGCCCCCTGGAGCGTCCGGCCGGTGAAGGG
>DATLEX010000287.1:0-9271 GCA_035525045.1 Thermoanaerobaculia bacterium
CGGCTGGACGACATCAAGGCATGAGGACGACGGCAGCGGCGGCCGTCCTGGTCCTGGCGCTTGGCTGCGCCTCGTCCGCTCCACCGCCGCCCGCGCCGGCCGGTGCCGACACGCGCCTGCTCGAGCTGCAGACCTCGATGACCGAGCTGCTCGAGCGCCTCGACGTCCTCAGCGACCGGATCTCCCGGCTCGAGCGGGCCGGCGAGGAGCTCGCGGCGGCGGCATCCCGGCCGGCCTCCCCGGCGCCCGCCACGCCACCGCCCGCCGTCGCCACACGGGGTGCCACGCCCCCGAGCGCGCTCCGCAGCGCCGACCTCGCCGAGCAGTACCGCTCCGCAATGATGCTCTTCGGCGCTCGCCGTCTGGCCGAGGCCCGCGCCGCCTTCCAGCAGGTGTTCGATGCCGACCCGGCGGGTGATCTCGCCGACAACGCTCTATTCTGGATCGGTGAGAGCTACTACGGCGCCGGTGACTACCCGAACGCCATCAGCTACTACCGCCGGGTCTCGACCGAGTACGGCGACCAGAACAAGGCGCCCGACGCCGTCTACAAGCTGGCCCTGGCCTACAGCAGGACAGGAGATCTGGTCCTGGCCCGGCAGACCTTCCAGGAGGTCATCTCCCGCTATCCCTACTCCACGGCGGCGGCGGCGGCCCGGGCCCAGATCGAGCGGATAAAATACTGACATGGCTGAGGAAGTGGAGAACGCGGCGACCCTGCTGGCCAAGAAAGACTATTCGCGGGCCGTTCCGCTGCTGAAGCGGGAGCACGAGAAGTATCCCTCCAATCCCCGCATCCGGCTGCAGTACGCCGACGCGCTGCTGGGAGCGGGATCGGTCCGGGAGGCTGCCGAGCAGTACGAAGCCACCGCCCGCTACTACGACGACAACGGGCTCACCGTGCAGGCCATCGCCGTCCGCAAGAAGGCCGAGAAGGCCCAGCAGAAGATGGCCGCCTCCCCGCAGCAGGATGCCGGGAGAAGCGAGCCGCTCTTCTCGCGCCCCGTCCCGGCGAGCCCGCTCTTCGAAGTGCTCGACAAGGAGGCGCGCGAGGCCCTGGTCAAGGAGATGGAACTCGAGACCCACGACGAGGGTTCGGTCATCCTCAGCGAGGGCGACTCGGGCGCTTCGATGTACATCATCACCTCCGGTGAAGTGAAGGTCTACACCCGCGGCACCGGCGGAACGGGCAGCCTCTACCTGGCCAAGCTCGGTGAGGGCGACTTCTTCGGCGAAGTCAGCGTCCTGACCGGCAAGCCTCGCACCGCCACCATCACCGCCTCCCGGCCCACCGAGCTTCTCCGCCTCGACAAGGAGAAGCTCGACAACGCCTTCGCCACCTACCCCCGCATCCGCAAAGTCCTCGACGACTTCTACAAGAAGCGCGCGACGCACACCGTCGAGGCCATGATCGAGAGCTTGAAGAAGAAGGGATGAGCAAGCTTGCCAGTCCTTCCGATCGTCAAATACGGTGACGATGTCCTGCGCCGCGCCACCGCGGCGGTCACCGAATTCGATGATTCCCTGCACCAGTTGATCGACGACATGGTCGAGACCATGTACGCCGCTCCCGGTGTGGGGCTGGCGGCCAACCAGGTCGGCGTCTCGAAGCGGCTGATGGTCATCGACCTCTCCACCGGCAAGCGTCCGGGGGAGCTGCACGTCTGCATCAATCCCGAGATCGTGGAGGCGGAAGGGGAGCTCACCGAGGAGGAGGGATGCCTCTCCATTCCCGACTTCGCGGAGGTGGTCACTCGTCCCCAACGGGCCCGGCTGCGTTACCTCGACCGCAACGGCGAGGAGCGGGACATGTGGGGCGAAGGGCTGATGGCCAGGGCCATCTGTCACGAGCTCGACCATCTGAACGGAACCCTCTACGTCGATCATCTCCGCGGCTTCAAAAGAGACCGCATCCTGAAGAAAATTCAGAAGCTGGCCCGCACCGGCATGTGGTAGAACCGCGCCAGCCATGGCGCACGCCGCCACTGTCACGGAGATCGAGAACCTCGCCCCGGAGGTCCTCCAGCTCACGGTTTCCCTTCACGGCGAGGGCCTCGTCTTCAGGCCGGGACAGTGGGTGAATTTCCGCTTTCCCGAAGGGGTATCGCGCGCCTACACCATCGCCTCCGCGCCGGAGCGGCCGCAGGCGGTCCAGCTCTGCATCCGGGTCGGGAGCGGGCGCGGGGGGGCGGCGCTGCAGAGGCTCGAGGCGGGAGCGGCCGTCACCATCGATGGGCCGCATGGTGAGTTCGTCCTGCCCGACTCCGGCGCGGAGACGGTCGTGTTCCTGGCCGGCGACACGGGGATCGCTCCCGTGCGCAGCATCGTGCTGCACATGCTGGCCACCGAGGATCGGCGGCGGGTGGCCGTCCTCTACGAGCCGGACCGGAAGCACATTCTCTATGCCGCCGACTTCGATCCTCTGGCGCGCAGCGGCCGGATCATCCACGTCAGCGGCGCCATCGAGACGCTGATCGACCGGCACCGCCTACTGTTCGCCGGCTCCGTGGTCATGGCCACCGGCTTCGATCCCTTTCTCGACCGGGCCCTGAGGGCGCTGCGCCAGATCGGCGTCGATCCGGGCACGGTCGTCACCGAGTCGTTCGGACCGCCACCGTGACCGCGCCCTTCCTGCGGTGGCGCCCCCACCCGTGGCATGGTCTGGAGGTCGGCCCCGATCCGCCGCGCGTCGTCCACGCCTACATCGAGATCACCACCTTCGATCTGATGAAGTACGAGGTCGACAAGACCACCGGTTACCTTCGCGTCGACCGCCCGCAGCGCACCTCCTCGCAGCCGCCGGCGCTGTACGGCTTCATCCCCCGCACCTATTGCGGAGTGCGCGTGGGTCACCTCGCCCCGGAGGCCGATCGCGGCGACGGCGACCCCCTCGACATCTGCGTCATCAGCGAGCGCCCCATCACCAAGTCGGAGATCGTGCTCCAGGCCCGCGTCGTCGGCGGGTTGCAACTGATCGACAGCGACGAGGCCGACGACAAGATCGTGGCCATCCTGGTCGGCGATTACGTCTGGGGCGGGGCCTCCCAGATGCGCGATCTCCCCCCCGTCCTCGTCGAGCGCATCGAGCACTACTTCAGCACCTACAAGCTCGTTCCCGGCGAGCTCTCCCCCATCCGCATCGCCGGTATGTACGACGCCGGCCACGCCATGCGGGTGATCGAGGCAGCGATCGCCGATTACGAGGAGAGCTTTGGCAGGCGAATGAAGGAGTGATTGAAAATTGAAAAACGGACGTGGCGCGCGAAGCGCGCCCACCTCGTTTTCAATTTTCAATCTTCAATTTTCAATTCCCCCCCCCGCTACCGCAGCCACCCCGGCATGACTCCCTGCCTGCGGGCGTCCTCGCGGAACTGTTCGAGCACCCGCCGGGCCTGGCTGACGGCGAGGCGGGCGGGTGGGATCTGCTGGCGGGTGAAGGCCAGCGTCGTGGTCTGGTAGCTGAACTGGCGCGGTACGAAGCCGAGCGAGAGCAGGCCGCTGATCTCCGACTCGAGCTGCGCGGCCCGAGCCTCCAGCAGTTGCAACTGCTCCTCGGCCCGCAGCACCGACTCCTCGTAGCGGCGGGCCTCCCGGCGCCACCGCCACTCCTCGTCGCGCTCGGCGGCGCGCTCCCGGCGGCTCGGCGGCGGGGGAAGCTCGGTGAAAAGCCGCTGCGGCTCCGGTGGCTGCCCGGAGTGGTTCTTGGCCAGCTCGGCCAAAAGCCGGTCGCGCTCCTCGGGGGTGACCTTCAGCCTGCGGGGGAGGGGAGCTGCGGCTGCGCGAGCGGCCTCCTGCGCGGCCTGGGTCGCCTCCAGGTCCACCTCCGCGGCGGGAAGGGAATAGAGGGGCCCGCCCGGCACGCGGAAGACCACCTGGCCGTCCGCTTCGCGGAGGGCGCCCTGCACCTCGATGCGCTCGCCGCTGCGGAGGACGAGCGTGGAGGTGACAACCAGCAGCAGCAGGATTCCTGGATTCATCGACCCCTCCTCGGCTGGATCAACATGGGCGCCATTTCTGCTCTTCCGCGTTCCCGAAAGAAAGCCGGAATCCGAGTAGAATCCGCGCCTGTCTCATGGGAAGTACCATCCCCCACTGGCATGCGCACTGGGTGGTCATCGCCATCCTCTGCGGCATTCTCTACCTTCTGTTCGACGCCGCGCGCTATTTCGCGCAGCAGCTCAGCCCTGTCCGGCTCCGCCGGCTCACCGGCGACACGCAGGACGAACGTGGGCGCGGCCCCTGGACCCGCTTCGACGCCGAGAACTTCCAGCTCGTCAGCGGTGCCCTCCTGCAGATCGCCCTCCTGGTGGCCTTCGCCGCCACGACCATGACTCTCGACGAGCTGACGTTCGGGTCGGCGCTGCTGCGCTCCTCCCTGATCTGGGGAGGGATCGTCCTGTTCTGGAAATTCATCCTGGCCATGGTGCCGGAGAACGTGGCCGAGCTCGTGCTGCGGGGGCTCATCCCCGTCACGCACCTCTTCGTGCTCGTCTTCTGGCCGATTCTCTACCCGCTGCGGCGGGTTGCCGACCGCCTGGACCGCGAGGCGAATGGCGATGCCGAGGACGAGCAGGTGAGCGATGAAGAAGTGCAGGCTTACATCGACGTCGGGGAGGAGGAGGGGATCCTGGAGGGGTCGGAGGGGCGGCTGCTGCAGTCCATCGTCGACTTCGGCGACCGCGTCGCGCGCGAGCTGATGACGCCGCGCATCGACGTGCTGGCCTTCGACGCCCGCCGGCCGATGGCGGAGCTGGCCCGGCTGTTCAGCGAGTCGAAATACTCGCGCATCCCCATCTATCAGGAGAGCATCGACACCATCACCGGCATCGTGCACATCAAGGACATCTTCGACGCGGTGCTGAAGGGGGAGGAGAGGCCGGTCGCCGAGCTGGCCCGCCCCCCCTACTTCGTCTCCGAGACGAAGAAGGTCTCGGAGCTGCTGCTCGAGTTCCAGACCGAGCACCTCCAGGCCGCGGTAGTGGTCGATGAGTTCGGCGGGACGGCGGGCATGATCACCATCGAGGATGTCATCGAGGAGATCGTCGGCGACATCGCCGACGAGCACGAGGACGAGGACGAGGAGGTGACCATCGTCGACCTCGGCGAGGGCTCGCTCATGGTCAGCGGCCTGGTGCGCGTGGAGGACCTGGAAGAGAAGCTCGACGCCGACCTGCGCGGCGAGGATTACGAGACCGTGGCCGGACTGATCTTCACCACCCTCGGACGCGTTCCGGCAGTGGGCTCGGTGGTGACCAAGAACGGGTTTCGCTTCGAGGTCGACCGGGCCGACCGCCGCCGGATCTATCGCGTCCGGGTCTCCCGGGAACCGCGGCACATCCTCGACGATCTCGACAGGGAGGAGTGATGCCTCCTGGACCCCCCCGCTTCGGCGTGGTGGCCCTGGTGGGCCGCCCCAACGCCGGGAAATCGACCCTGCTGAACCGCCTCCTCGGCCAGAAGGTCTCGATCGTCTCCAACAAGCCGCAGACCACCCGTAACCGCATCGTCGGGATTCTGAACGAGGAGCGCGGCCAGATCGCCTTCCTCGACACGCCCGGCATTCACAGGCCGCTGCACAAGCTCAACGTCCGGATGATGGACCACGTCCGCGCCAGCCTCGGCGAGGCCGGCATCATCTGCCTGCTCGTCGATGCGACGGAGCCCTTCGGGCGCGGCGACGAGTTCGTGATCCAGATGCTCCGCGAGCAGAAGGGGACGTATCCGCAGTCGCGGCGGTTCGCCGTCCTCAACAAGGTGGACCTCCTGAAAAAAAACAAGCTTCTGCCGATGATCGAGCAGTATTCGGGCTTCGGCCTCTTCGACGAGATCGTGCCGCTCTCGGCGGCCACCGGGGAGGGGGTCGGGCGGCTGGTGGACCTCTTCTTCTCGGCCGTCGAGCCCGGCGAGGCGGTCTACCCGGCGGAGGACTTCACCACCCAGCCGGAGCGCTTCTTCGCGGCGGAGATCGTCCGGGAAAAGCTGCTGCGGCACACTTCCGACGAGCTGCCGTACACCACCGCGGTGTCGGTGGAGCGGTTCGAAGAGGACGAGCAGAAGAACCTGATCCGGATCTGGGCGACCATCCACGTGGAGCGGGAGTCGCAGAAGCCGATCGTCATCGGCAAGGGGGGGGAGATGATCAAGCGGATCGGCACGGAGGCTCGGCTGGAGCTGGAGTCGATCCTGGGCGCGAAGGTCTTCCTCGACCTCCACGTCGGCGTGCACGAGTCGTGGCGGGAGGACCCGCGGTTCCTCGAGGAGCTCGACTGGCCGATGGGCGAATAGCGCGGGCGGGGACACGCTGCGACTCCCCTCCCAACCAGATCCCTCGCTCACGCTTCTAATGAAACGTGCCCTCTCCCGCTTGCGGGAGAGGGCCACCTTCTCCCCCGCCGGAGGCGGGGGAGAAGGCTCTGCGGTTCATCTCCGCTTCACCGGCGCCCGGCGCCGTTAACCAGCTCGGGATGACACATAGGGAGTGGTGCAGAGACTCTCCCGCCATTCTCCGCTCTCCTCCGGAAAAAAGGCTCCCTAAACCGGCGAAGTTCATTACCATAGCGCGCAACGTAGTAGTTTGTTCAGAGAAATCTAGGAGGTCCGATGGCTCGAATTCTCAGGTGCCGCACCCTGCTCATCGTTGTACTGATCCTTCTCACCGCGCCCCTTCTGTTCGCGCAGCAGACGCAGACGGGTGCGATTTCGGGAAGAGTGACGACGGACGGTCAGTCGCTCCCCGGCGTCACCGTCGAAGCACGGTCGGCGGTGCTGCCGCTGCCTCGCGTGACGACGACGGGCCTCAACGGCGACTATCGTCTTCCGCAACTGCCCCCGGGGCGTTACACGGTGACGTTCTCGCTCGCCGGAATGCAGACGCGAACGCGCGACGTCCATGTGTTTCTCAACCAGGACTCCAATGTAAACGTTCAGCTCGGCATCGAGGCGGTTGCGGAGACGATCACGGTTACGGCCGAGACGCCGATGATCGATCCCACGTCCACCGAGGTCAGGAGCGCTCTGAGCGCCCGGACCATCGAGGATCTCCCGACCGGCCAGGATTACCGCGACCTGGTGAAGCTCATTCCCGGAGTGCAGTACACGGAGATGGGGACCCGCGGACCGAGCGCCGGTGGGAGCGGCCAGGACAACATGTACCAGTTCGACGGCGTGAACGTGACGCTGCCGCTGTTCGGCACGTTGTCGGCAGAGCCGTCCACGCACGACATCGCCCAGATCTCCGAGGTGAGGGGTGGTGCGAAAGCAGTCGACTTCAACCGCTCGGCTGGTTTGACCATCGACTCGGTCAGCAAGTCGGGCACGAACCAGTGGATGGGAGAGCTCGGCTACGAGTTCCAGAACAGCAGCATGGTCGGGAACCCGGACCGCGCGATCCTCCTGCAGGCCGACACGACGCGGTCGTGGGCGACGTTCAACCTCGGCGGGCCGCTCCTCCGCGACCGCCTGTTTTTCTACGGGTCGTATTACCGGCCGGAGGTCGAGCGCGAGAATGCCTCGAACGTCTACGGCGAGGTGCCGAACTTCCGAAGCACCCGAGACGAGCTGTTCGGAAAGCTCACCTTCAGCCCGACGGGCAACATCCTCCTCCACGGCAGCTACCGCGATTCGCAGCGTGAGGGAAGAAACGACGGCATCGGCTCCGTCTCGACCGTCAGCCGCGCTACCAGCGGCAAGGCGAACCAGAAGATCGGAACCCTGGAGGCCTCCTGGGTCATCTCGCCCAGGAGTCACGCCACCTTCAAGTTCACCGACTACGGGTTCGAGACCGCCGGTGCTCCCGACGTGCTGCTGGGCAGCCTGTCCTCGATCGCGCTCGGCAGCAGCCTCGACGTGAACAATCTCGACCAGATGGGAGCCGTGTCCGTCCCCTCGCCGCTCTCCGGGCAGGATGCGTTCAACCAGTTCATCACGCCGATCATCGACAAGTACGGGTACGTCAGCCCTACCACCGGCCAGCGGACGGGCGGCGGCCTGGTCGGCGCGGCCGGCGAAATCAACGACCAGAACTTCTACAGGACGAACTGGCAGCTCGGATACAACTTCAGCCTCGGTACGAACATCGTCCATGACCTCCACGTCGGGTATCAGTGGTACGTGGACGAAGAGGATCTGGCCCGTACGTCCAACGGCTGGGGCTTCATCACCGTCAACGGCGCCCGGAGCGGCGCCGCCGGGGTCTGCCCGGCCGGGACGGCCTGCACCGGACAGCCGGTGTACTACACGGCGCGCTTCATCCGCAGCACGGGCGACGTTCCCAGCAACAACATCCACTCCGAGCTCGAGTCGCAGAGCTTCGAGATCAACGACACGATCCGCTGGAACAACTGGTCGTTCAACGCCGGCGTCGTCGTCAGCAACGACACTCTGTACGGCCAGGGACTGCGCGACGACTCCTCCACGCTCTCCGGCTACGTCCTCTCGCCCGGCACCAAGTACACCATGTACGAGATTCCGTGGGAGAAGCAGATTCAGCCTCGTCTCGGAACGACGTGGGCCTACAACGGGCGCGACACGGTCTACACCAGTTATGCGAGGTACAACCCGCCGGCCACTTCGCTGCCGCGTGCGGCGTCGTGGGACCGCGCGCTGATCAACCTCTTCTACGACGCCTTCTTCGACGTCGACGGCGTCCTGATCGGCGTCAATCCCGTCGGATCGTCTTCGGGCAAACTGTTCGTGGAAGACCTCGATCCGCGGTACACCGACGAGTACCTCATCGGCACCTCGCGGCAGTTCAGGCCGGGCTTCGTCGGCCGTTTCTACGCACGCCACCGCTACTCCACCAATTTCTGGGAAGACACGAACAACACCGCCCGCGTCGCCTTCGAGCCGCCGCCGGGGATTCCCCGAACGCCGTACATCCCGAACTTGAACGACCAGCGCGCGCAGATCTGCGCCTCGAACAAGGCTGTCTGCCCCGGCACCCTGAGCGGCTCTACCTACGTCCTCGCCGAGCTCGACGGCGCCTTCACGAAGTACTACGAGGCCACGATGGAGACCGACTGGACCAACAACCGGCTCTTCGTTCGCGGCTCGTACACCTGGAGCCAGTACTACGGCAACTTCGATCAGGACAACAGCACCACCAACAATGACGCCAGCATCTTCATCGGCTCCTCATTCATCGCCGACGCTGCCGGCCGGCAGATCTGGGACAACAAGTACGGCTGGCTTCGCGGAGACCGCCGGCACATGCTGAAGCTGATGGGAACCTACACCCTTCCCTGGAACGCCACCGCCGGCGCGTTCGGCGTCT
>DATLEX010000031.1:0-9690 GCA_035525045.1 Thermoanaerobaculia bacterium
ACTGCCCTATCTCATCGGCAACTCGATCGAGATCCGCAGCCCCGGGGTGAGGTTCTCGGCGGTGATGGTGCCGCCGTGCTCCTCGATGGCCTTCCGGGCGATGGCCAGCCCCAGGCCGGTGCCGCTCGACTTGGTGGAGAAGTAGGGATCGAAGATTTTCGGCAGCACCTCCGGCGGGACGCCGGGTCCGTTGTCCTCGATGGAGATGACCACCTTGGAATCGAGGGCGTGGCTGCCGAGGCGGACCCGCCCGGCGGGGGCGGCCTGGAAGGCGTTCTCGATCAGGTTGGAGATCGCGCCGCGGAGGAGGCGGGCGTCGCCCGCGAAGCGATTCGGCGTGCTCGGCGCGATGTCGGCGCGGAAGGCGATGCCGCGCTCGCCGCTGCTGGAGTACCCGGCGGCGATCTCCTCGAGGAGACGGCGGAGGTCGAGGGGCCGCCGCTGCACCTGGCGGAGCGAGGCGTAGTCGCCGAACTCCCTCGACGTCTCCCGCAGGGTGACCACCTGCCGGAGGATGTTGTCGACCGAGTGGCGAACGACTTCGGGAAGGTTCGCGTCGTTCCGCTCGGCGAGAGCGCGGAGGTGCTCGGCGGCGAGCTGGATCGGCGTGAGGGGGTTCTTGATCTCGTGCGCCACCTGCCGGGCCATCTCTCCCCACGCCTCCAGGCGGTTCGACCGAAGGATCTCGGTGACGTCCTCGGCGATGAGCATCTCCTCGTCGCTGTCGGGGAGGGGGACGATGGAGACGCGGTAAGTGCGGGGGTTCCCGTCGACGACCAGGTCGAGCTCCTCGGCCGCCGGGAGGCGGCGCCGGCGCGTGGCGACGAGCTCGCGCAGCGCCGGGTAGGGTGGGTCGAAGGTCGCGCCGGCGCCGGAGGCATCGAGGCCGAAGAGCTTCCGCGCGGCGACGTTCGTGGCGGCGATGCGCCCCTCGCCGTCGAAGACCACGACCGCGGCGTTGATGTTCTCGAGCAGCGTCTGCAGGCGGTCGCGCTCGTGACGGAGATCGTCCTGCTGCCGGCGGATGGAGTGGGCCATGTCGCGGAAGGTGGTGACCAGGAGCCCGACGTCGGGGTCGGCGGGGACGGGCATGTCGAGGTCGAACTCTCCCCGGGCCACCGCGCGCGCGCCGGCCACGAGGCTCTGCACCGGGCGCGTCACGCCGCGCGCGACGCGGAAGGCGACGGCGATCGCCGCCAGGGCCAGGAAGACCAGGAGCATGTAGATGGTGGTGGCGAGATCGTTGACCTGCGCCTCGATCTGCCGCCCCTGCACGATGAAGGGGAGGGCCAGGATGTACGAGCCCTCCGGCACCAGGTTGATGGGGCTGTAGATCTCCACGAAGCGGGTGGAGCCGGACATGCGCTCGGCGCGGACGAGCTGCTGGCCTCCCAGGACGATGGACGAATAGACGTCGCCGGGGAGGCGCCGCGACTCGATCCTGGCGGCGAAGAGGTCGCGGCGGCTCGAGGAGACCAGCGTCTCGCCGCGGTAGAGGTGGAGGTCGTGGCCGATCACGCGCGCCAGCCAGCTCAGGATCGCGTCGTCGAGCACCTGTTCGGGCGGGCCGGCGATCTGCTGCGAGGCGAGGTAGTCCTCGATCACGCGCTGCGCGGTGTTCAGCGCGGTCTGCCCCCGCTCCACGTACTCCGCCGTCATGCGCCCGGCCAGGTAGGCGCGGACGAAGATCACGAAGACGATCAGCGGCAGGATGATCACCGCAGTCAGGTAGAGGGAGCTGCGGGCGCGAAAGTCGAGACCGCCGCGCCGCAGCCGGGCCAGGAAGGCGGAGAAGCCGGGCAGCGAATGCGACAGGAGGACGAGCGCGGCGCCGATCAGGGCCCAGATGGCCACGCCGCCGGCGCGGCGGATCTGCTGGGCGAGCGTCGGCGTGTCGTGGGGGAAGGCGTACAGCGCCTCGTCGGTGCGCCGCACGTACACCAGCGCCGACTGCCCGTGCGGCGCCTGCACCCAGATTCCGCTCCCCGGCGTCAGGCGATCGAAGTACCACGAAGGGGTCTGCGGCAGGCGCACGGTCATCGTGCTCTTCGGCGCGCCGTTGCGGTCGTAGACGGCGGGAGTGGGCTGCGGCTGGATGCCGCCCGCTTCCTCTCCGTCGCTCTCGAAGAAGTCGCGGTAGATGTCGGCGAAGGCGGTTGCTCCCGGCTCGGCGGGGTTGACCACGTGCACACTCCCCAGGGCGATGGTCGTTCCCCAGGCCGTCAGCTCGAACTCGTGATGGATGAGCACGCGCTCGAGGCTTCCGACCTGCAGCACCTCCGGTCCGTCGCCGGCGCCCCCCTCCTCGAACTGCGGCAGCCCCACGCCGAAGCGGCTGATCGGCGTCCCGGTGAACTCGTCCTTCACCGTGATCACGGCCGGGACGCGCCACTTCGACAGGTCGGAGCGGAGCCAGAGGCCGTAGGCGAGGTCCTCGAGGTTCATGTGCCGGTAGTCGTCGGGCAGGATCGTGCTGAGGTCGGCCCGGGAGAACTCGCTGCGCAGGGTGTCCTCGATCATCGTCCGAAGCTGCCCCGATTCGCCCGCCACCAGCGGCGCGTAGGTGTCGACGATGAACCGGCGCTGGGCCTGGCGCTCGAAGATCTGGACGGGGATGTACACGATCGCCGCGGCCACGAGCGCCGAGACGAGCGCCGACCGCGCGCTCACCCGCAGCCAGACCATCCGGGTGATGGCGAAGGCCAGCAGCAGAAGCGCCGCCAGCAGGACCGCCTGCGCCGCGGAGAGCGGCAGGAGGTGCTCAGGCAGGGGGGAGATCCGGGAGTTGTCGGCGAGGTTGTCGACCAGCTTGACGAAGCCGGCCAGGGCCAATGCGCCGGCCACGATCCGCGCCATCAGCGGAAGGCGCCCGAGCAGCGGCGCCGCCACGACCACGATGCCCAGAATCGCCGCCGCCGTGAGCAGCAGGTCCACCGGCGAGCGGCTGAAGGCCCGCAGGATTCGCGACCCATACACCTCGAACCCGAACACCCGCAGCGGGTCGTACGGCACCTCCACCGCCAGCAGCGCCACGCGGGCCAGGACGATCAGCAGGATCGATGCGAGGGGGGGCGCCCGGCGCCGCGAGGCGAAGAGCACGAGCAACGCCGAGAGAGCGATGAGCAGCGCCGTCGCCGACGTTCCCGCGTTGCGCGCCGCCTGGCGAACCTGCCCACCCGACTGCGTCCGGAGGTCCAACCACAGCGCCGACTCCGGGCGGCGGTCCACCAGGAAGCGATGCGAGCCCGGCTCCTGCCGGAGGAACCCGCCGTGAAAGATGATCGACGTGATCCACGCGTCGCGCCGGTGCATGTCCTGCTCGGCGGAAGGGTCGTTGCGGATGCGGACGAACGTCTGCACGCGGAGATCACGGACCTCCCGCGACGAGACGACGTAGACGTTCGTCGTATCGAACGAGTACCGCCGGTCCTCGGTGAAGGGAAGCTCCTCCCCCCACCACGCCACCGGCTCCCCATCCGCGCCGACGATGCGCGCGCCGCGGCGCGGCCGCCGCACCTCGCCCTCCAGAAGGTCGAAGAGCGCCGGCCTGGAGAGGTCGCCCGCCGTCGCCAGCCGCGACTCGATCCGGCTGGCCGACGCCTCGAGCTCGGCCGTCAGCGAGGCGATGCCCTGCCGGAAGCGATTGACGTCGTGCTCGAGATGGGCCTCGAGGTGCGACTCGAAGCCGGCCCCGAGCGAGCGCACTCGCCACTCCGTCGCGAGCTGGATGGCCGCGGCGAGGAGAAGAAAGAGGAGGAGACCGAGGGTGACCTTCCGTGTCATTGCAAGTGTCATCCTGAGCCGGCGCAGCGCGGCGAAGGATCCCCCGCCGTCTTCGCGGCTCAGGATGACACGATTACCGGCTGGCCGAGCGGACCGATGCGATCGACCAGCGGTCGTTCTTCTGTCGAAGCGTGATGTAGAGGTCGCGCGTCTGCGCCCGGCCGTCCACCGTCACCGACCAGCGCGCGGTGATGTGGTACTGGCTCTCGGCGGTCTGCTTGCGCGTGCTGAGCTCCTCGAAGCCGGTGGCCTCGATGCGGTTGAACATGGCGTCGAGCAGCAGCGCCGCCTGGTCACGGCCGAAGAAGCCGCTCTGGTCGATGATCCCGGGGAACTGCAGTTGCACCTGCTCGCCGTCCGCAATCCCGGCGATGACGGCCTGCACTTCCTCGTTTCCGAACCCGCGGCTGAGGTTCGCCATCGCTGTGTCGAGGTCTCGGTACTGCGCCGAGGCGACGAGCGGAACGAACAGGAGCGCGAATGCCACTTTCGTCCAGCGTCTCATGGTGGTCTCCATTGCACGATTCAACGGGGTGCCGTATACGTTTATTCTAGCCGGGTCAATCATTTAGCTGAACTCCGGAAGGGTCGGTTTGTCCTCGCCGCGGGACGATCCCCCGCGCCCGGCAGGCCGCCAGAAAGTCCTCCGGCAAGGGTGCTCTGACCGAAAGTGGTGTGTTGCTGACCGGGTGCGTCATGTCGACCTGAGCAGCATGGAGCATGGGGCGTGCCTCGTTCCGCTCCCCGTACAGCCAGTCGCCGGCCAGCGGGTGCCCAATCGCGGCCAGATGAGCCCGGATCTGGTGGGTCCGCCCCGTGTGCAGGAGCACCTCGATCAGCGAGCCCCCTGTCGTGACCGAGAGCGGCTGGACCTCGGTGACGGCCCGTTTTCCTCCCTCCCGGACGCCGAAGGAGATCGGGCCCACCCGGCTCAGCGGGGCGTCGATGATCTGATGCTCGGCCAACTCTCCTTCCGCCAGGGCGAAGTAGCGCTTGCGGATCCTCCTCAGCTCGAACTGGCGGGTGATCTTCGGATTCAGCTCGCTGCGCTTGGAGAAGAAGATCACGCCGCTGGTTCCGCGATCGAGGCGCTGGAGCAGGAAGAGAGGGGAGGTGTGGGCGGCCGCGACCTCGAAGAGCACCGGCTCGGCCGGATCGTGCCCTCGCTGCACGACCACGTGCGGCGGCTTGTCGAGGAAGAGGAGAGCGTCGTCTTCGTAGAGGATGGCGAGGGGGGACACCGGTGTCATTCCGAGCCGCGCAGACGGCGAGGTTCCTCGAGAGTCAAAGACCGGGCTCGGGCTCGGGCTCGGGCTCGGGCCCGAGAAAACTCGCGGTGTCCACCCGAGCCCGAGCCCGTGCCCGAGCCGGCTTTTGTCTTCTTTGAAATTCACTCACGATACAGCAGGAGCTCCTGACGGGTGCGGGCGAACTCATGGAGCGGCTCCTCCCACTCCCGGACCCACTCGTCGACGTCTCCGCCGCTCTCGACGATCTCGCGGTAACGGGCGCTTCCGGCCAGCAGGTCGATGGCCAGCCGGTCGGAGACGAACTCGTAGGTCTCGCGCCGCCAGTCGAACTTCTCGCGGTTCATGTCGCGGGCGATCCGGATGCACCAGAGACCGGTGCGGTAGGGCTCGAACACGGCGCGGTTCGTCACGTGAATCTCCACGCCGCCGCACACCTTCCCCTGATGCTTGTGGAACGTGGGGATGAAGTAGTGCGGGCGGAAGCGGACTCCCGGAAGGTCGAGGCGGTTGAGCCCCTCGGCGAGCTTGAACGACTCGAGCCACGGCGCGCCGAAGATCTCGAACGGGTGCGTCGTGCCCCGCCCCTCGCTCAGGTTCGTCCCTTCCACCAGGCACATGCCGGGATAGACGGCGGCGGTGAAGACCGTCGGCATGTTGGGCGAGGGAATGACCCACGGCAGACCGGTGTCCTCCCACCACATCGAGCGCCTCCAGCCGCGCATCGGAACGACGGTCAGGTCGCAACGAACGTCGAAGGTGGAGTTGAAGTAGCGGGCCAGCTCGCCGGCCGTCATCCCGTGCCGCGCCGGGAGCGGGAACATGCCGACGAAGCTCGAGTACTTCTCCTCGCGGATGTTCCCCTCGAGGTGAATGCCGTCGATGGGATTCGGCCGGTCGAGGACGATGACCGGGAGGCCGATGGAGGCCGCCTCGCGCATGCAGAGGGCCATCGTGTAGACGAAGGTGTAGTAGCGGGAGCCGACGTCCTGCAGGTCGATCACCAGCGCCTCGAGTTGCCGTAGGACATCGGGGCGCGGTCTGAGGTCCTCCTCGCTCTCCCCGTAGAGGGAGTAGACGGGGAGGCCGCTGAGCGGATCGGTGGAGTGGCCGACGTGGGCCATGTCCTGCGCCTCGCCCCAGATGCCGTGCTCCGGGCCGAAGAGCGTGGTGAGCTTCCAGCCGCGCCCGGCGCCGAGCAAGGTCACGGCGTGCTGGAGGTTCCCGGTGACGGCGCTCTGGTGGGTGAGCAGGCCGACCTTCTTCCCCTCGATGCGCCGCGGCTCGTCGTGGATCAGGACTTCAAGACCGGAACGTACGTTCATGCGAGGGCGAGCTGATTCACGTCCGGTGCCGTCTCAATCGGGGGAGGTGGTGATCGTTCACATCTCGTCGGCGTGGCGATGCATTCCCCACCCGATGAGGTGGCAGAAGTAGAACCACTGCCAGGTGAGCACCAGGCCCAAGGAGAGGTGCACGGCCAGGCGGAACAGGCCTGGTTGCGCGCTGGCGAGGCCCAGCAGACCCAGCCCCAGAGGCACGACGTAGACCAGAGCGGAGGCGAACACCAGCGCCACCACAGCCACGACGTAGTCCGCTCCGAGGATTCTCATGAAGTTGTAGATCTGGCCGGGGCGGATGGCGGCCTGAATGTTCTTCCACTTGGCGAGGGTGGCCACCGCCGCCGGATAGAAGAAATACATGATGACCACATAGAGCACCCAGAGTGCCGTCGAGGAGCGAAGCACGAAGACGACCGGAATGCTGACGACCAAGCAGAGGACTGAATAGCACAGCGTGATCAGGATCCACTTGAGCAACATCATGATGAACTCGGACGGGCCGCCGATGTCGCTCAGGCGCGGCATGACGGTCGCTCCTGCGCTGCTGTTGCGGATGACGGCCATGCCGTAGACGGTGGTGAAGGCGGCAACGATGATCATCCCGGACCAGTGCGCCATCAGGAGCGTGGCGGCGACGATCACGATCCAGCCGATTCCGGTGAACGGAAAGATCAGCCCCGGCCCCACCCGGCCGAGCACCGAGGTACGCGGCGGCGCGGCGGCGGCGGCCTCCGCTGCGGGCGCCGCGGCGAGAGCGAGGTAGCGCGCCAGCTCCGCGAATTGCGACGCCGGCTGGTAGTCGTCCGAGTTCTCGTAGGCCAGCTCGGTCTGGCCGCTGATCTCGCCGGTCCGGATGCGGTCGCGGATCTCGGCGCGGGTGAAGAGATCGCGTCCCTGTCCGGCAATGCGGAAGGACGGCTCGGGCATGGGCGAGGAGGCAAGATGATCCAGCGGACACCTCTCTTCTCGATGTGGGGGAACCCGACCTCAAGATCGGCCGTCCTGCGCCCTTCGTCAAGTGCGGGGATGGGTTTCCACCGCTCCCCCCGCCAGCAGCTCGAGGGCGTGGGGGATCACCTCGAGCACGCTCTGGAGGTTCTCCACCGCCGCCTTCGGGCTGCCGGGGACGTTGAGGACCAGCGCCGATCCCCGCGTCGCCGCCTGCGCGCGCGAGAGCGAAGCCATCGCCGTCTTCTCCAGCGAGCGGAGGCGCATCAGCTCTCCGAACCCCGGCACCACCCGCTCGCAGACGCTCATGGTCGCCTCCGGCGTGACGTCACGCGGGGAGATGCCGGTGCCGCCGGTCGTGACCACCAGCCGGATGCCGGCGGTGGTGGCCAGCTCGATCTGGGCCGCGATCGCCGCGACGCTGTCCGGCACCACCACCACCTCGTCCACCGCGTAGCCGTTGGCGCGGAGGAGGTCGCGCACGGCGGGGCCGGAGCGATCCTCCCGCTCGCCGCGCGACACGCCGTCGCTGCAGGTGATCACTCGCGCGGTTAACATGCGCCGCGGATTCTAATGAAGCGCAGCGACTTCGCCTACGAGCTTCCCCGCCCGCTGATCGCCCAGGAGCCGCGACCCCGCGGCCGCTCCCGCATGATGGTGGTCGCCCCGCGCGAAGGCCCGCCGGCGATCGAGCACCGCACCTTCGCCGATTTCCCCTCGCAGCTCGAGCGAGGGGAGGTCGTGGTCCTCAACGATACCCGGGTGATCCCGGCGCGGCTCTACGCCCGCCCGAAGGGAAGGATGAAGAACCCGATCGAGTTCCTCCTCGTTCGCCAGCGCGATCCGATGACCTGGGAGACGTGGTGCCGGCCGGCCAGACGGGTCCGGCCCGGCGAGGCGGTGACGTTCAGCGAACGGCTGCGCGCCGAGGTCGTCGAGAAGACGGAGGAGGGGAGCGTGGTCATCCGCTTCCTGGGCGACGTCGGGGAGATCGAGCGGATCGGCGTCCCCCCGCTGCCCCCCTACATCGAGCGTCCCGCGCCGCGCGAGAGCGACCGGGAGTCGTATCAGACCGTCTACGCCGCCGAGCGCGGCGCGATCGCCGCGCCGACCGCCGGGCTCCACTTCACGCGCGAGCTCCTCGAGGAGGTGACCGCCCGCGGCGTCGAGCTGGTCCGCATCACCCTCCACGTCGGCCTCGGCACGTTCAAGCCGGTGAAGGTCGAGGAGCTGGCGGAGCATCGCATGGAGCCGGAGCGCTACCAGATCTCCGCCGGCGCCGCGGCCCGCCTCAACGCCGCCCTCGCCGAAGGCCGCTCCCTGGTGGCGGTGGGAACCACCAGCGTGCGGACGCTGGAGAGCGCGATCCGAAGGGGAGAGGGACGCTTCCAGCCCGGCAGCGGCGAGACGGAGCTCTTCATCACCCCCGGCTTCGAGTTCCGCGCGGTGAACCGGCTGCTCACGAACTTCCATCTCCCCGAGTCGACGCTGCTGATGCTCGTCTCCGCCTTCGCCGGGATGGAGACGATTCGGGCGGTCTACCGCGAGGCCATCGGCCGCCGGTACCTCTTCTACAGCTACGGTGACTGCATGTTCCTCCGCAACCGGGGTGCCTGGTGAAACCCCCGCACACGAAGCGTCGGATCATCGGGCTGGTGGTGGTGGTGGGCATCGCCGTGGCGCTGACCGCCTCCGACACGCTGCACGAGATGGTGCGGATGATCCTCGACCGGGCGGCGGCCGTCATCGCCGGGCATCCGCTTCTGGGGAAGGTGCTCTTCGTGGCGCTCTCCACGCTCTCGGCCATGCTGGCGTTCGTCTCCAGCGCCGTGGTGGTGCCGGTGGCCGTCTTCACCTGGGGGCGGACCACCACGCTGGTCCTGCTGTGGGGGTCGTGGCTTTTGGGTGGAATCTTCGCGTATCTTCTCGGCCGGACCCTCGGCCGTCGCGTTCTCTCATGGTTCGTTGCCGGCGATCGAATCGACTACTACGCCTCGCGCATCTCTGCAGGAGCCGATTTCGTGACCATTCTGCTTTTTCAGCTCGCCCTCCCCTCGGAGGTGCCCGGCTACGTCCTCGGAGCGGCGCGATACCGGTTCCTCCGCTACGTGGCGGCGCTGGCGATCGCCGAGCTGCCCTTCGCCGTCGGCGCCGTCTATCTCGGCGAGGGGTTCATCCGCCGCGACTACCGGCTCCTGATCGGGTTCGGCATCGCCGGTGTCGCGTTCAGCGCCATCGCCTTCTACCGCCTGCACAGGCGGCTGGCGGACGGCCCGGCACGCAGCGTGAGAACATGAGCGCACGGTGGAGGAGAGCATGCGCGACTTCGACGTGAAACACATCCTGGCTCCGACCGACCTCGACGAGGC
>DATLEX010000034.1:0-2382 GCA_035525045.1 Thermoanaerobaculia bacterium
GGCCGGGAGTGCCTGCAGGTCCGCAAGACGGAACCCGATCTGATAGGTCTCGTTGCGCTCGGCCCGGTGTTCGCCGGCGCGGTACCCGGCGTACCGCTGATTCAAGTCCGCCTGGCGATCGGAGGGCCATTCCACGGCGATCTTGTTCGGATTGAATTTCTTCAGCCGCTCCACGAGGCCGGCGATCTCACGCTGCCGCTCCTCGGTGAGAACGTCCGGAACGTCCCCTTTGACGTAGTCGAGCCCCGGATTCGCGAAATGAAACGTTCCGAGGAGGAGGATCTCGCCGCCCGAGCCGGCGGCTAACACCGATCTCCACGAGCGGACCCGACGGTTCGGCGGCGTCCGGGGACGGCATGGGCCGTGCTCCGCTTCGGCGGAAATGAGCGGGCTAAGCGTGTCGCCGGACAGCATCTACCGCGACATCATCCGGGAAGCGGTGGAATACGCGATCCTTCTCCTCGACGTCGAGGGGAAGGTCGAGACGTGGAACCGCGGGGCGGAGCAGATCTTCGGCCATACGCCGGACGAGATCGTCGGCCACGCTTTTTCGAAGCTGTTCACCGAGGAGGACCGCGCCGTCGGCGCGCCGGAGAAGGAGTTGAGGACCGCAGAGCGGAAGGGGCACGCCGAGGACACGCGCTGGTATCTCCGCGCGGACGGCAGTACGTTCTTCAGCGACGGCGTCACCACGGCGCTGCGCGATCCGAGCGGGACGCTCACCGGGTTCATCAAAGTCGCGCGCGACATCACCGACCGCCACCGGGCCGAACAGCGCCTGGCCGCGCAACTCGCTCTGACGACGCTGCTGAGCGACGAACAGCCGATCAGCGTCGTGGCCCGCCGTGTCATGCAGGCCGTCTGCGAAAATCTCGGCTGGGACGTCGGCGCGCTGTGGGAGATCGATCAGGGCGGCGACCGGATCAGCTGCATCGACTTCTGGCACGCCGAGCACGTCGACGGAACGATCGCCGCGGAGCTCTGCAGCGGCCAGGCGTTCGCCCGCGGTGAAGGGATCCCCGGCGAGGTGTGGAACGCGGGCGAGTCGGTGTGGGTGGCCAGCCTCAGTGACTCCGGGCGCTATCCCCGGTCGGAGATCGCGGCGCGGGCGGGGATGCGCGTGGCGGTCGGATTCCCGATCGTTCACGAAGGGAAAGTGGGTGGCATGATGGAGTTCTTCAGCCGCCAGCAGCGCGAGCCGGACCAGCCTCTGATGCCGGTCATGACGCTCATCGGCGCGCAGATCGGCGCCTACATCGACCGGCGCCGCACCACGAAGGCGCTCCGTGAGAGCGAAGAGCACTACCGCCTCGTCTCCGAGACCGCTCAGGACGCCATCTTCACCATCGACGACCAGAGCACGATCCTCTCCTGCAATCCGGCGGTGGAGCGGATCTTCGGATATCAACCCTCGGAGCTGATCGGGCACAACCTCGAGATGATCATCCCCGAGCGCCTGCGGGAGTCTCACCATCGCGGCATCGCCCGGTATCTCCGGACCGGCAAGCGGAACATTCCGTGGAACGCCATCGAGCTGCCGGCGCTGCACCGTGACGGCCACGAGTTTCCCGCGGAGATGTCCTTCGGCGCCTGGACGAGCGAGCGGGGAACGCTGTTCACCGGCTACGCGCGCGACATCACCGAACGAAAACGGGCCGCGGAAGAGCTGCGGCGCAGCCTGGCCGAGGCCGAAGCGGCGCGCGACCAGCTCCATCGCCGGGCCGAGGAGGAGGCCGCCTTCCGTCATCTGGCCAGCGCATTGACCGGCGCCGTGGAAACGGTGGAGGTTCTGTACGAGATCACCACTCGCGCCACGCACGTCACTCGTGCCGACGGCGTGTACGTGGAGCGCATCGTCGGAGACGCCGGCATGGTCGAGGTCGTGGCCACGGCCGGACGGGGGACGCCGCCGCGAGGCCTGCTCGTGGGCTATCCGGGTTCGATGACCGAGGAGATCATCAGCCGCAGAGAGCCCGTCATCCTGACCGACATGCGGGCATTCGGCCAGTCGATGGCTCCGTATCTGATGGACAGTTGCGCGAACTGCCAGCTTCTCGTCACGCCGCTGGTCGCCGAGCACGCCATCCTCGGCGCGCTGGTCCTGCTCAACAGCCGCCAGTCGGGAAGGGTCTTTCGCGAGAGCGACACCGTCCGGGCGCGAACCCTCGGCGATCTCGCTTCGCTCGCGCTGCGCCGCGTGCGGCTCATGGAGGACGAGCGGACGGCCAAGGAGCGCCTCGAAACCGCGGTCCGCGTCCGCGACGAGACGCTCGGCGTCGTCTCGCACGATCTGCGAAATCCGCTGACGAAGATTTCCCTCAGTGCCGATCTGCTCGCCGACGCGCGCCCGGAACAGCAGCACGATCTGATCGCCACGATCCA
>DATLEX010000044.1:0-11612 GCA_035525045.1 Thermoanaerobaculia bacterium
CGGATGGTGATCTCCACGTGCGAGTCCTCGAACTGCTCGAACTCCCGCTTCGGCCACTCCACCAGCTTCAGCCCCGGGCCGGAGAGCAACTCCGGGATCCCGATCTCCATCCACTCCCGCGGCCGGTCGGAGAGGCGGTAACCATCGATATGGACGATGGGGGGTCCGCCGGGGCGCGGGTACTCGTGGACGATGGCGAAGGAAGGGGAGGCCACCTCCAGCGGATCGGCGCCGAGCTCCGCGGCGATGGCGCGTACGAGGAAGGTCTTCCCCGACCCGAGGTCGCCGACCAGGTGCACCACCGCCTCCGGAGGGAGGGCGCGGGCGATTTCCCGGCCGGCCGCCGCCGTTTCGGCCTCGGTCGGGCAGAGGTAGCGTGTCATGATCGCCGCAGCCGCTGAATGGCCGCCGGGATCCTCTCGGCCAGGTCGCCGGCCGTCAGGCCGGTGTCGCCCATCTCCTCTTTCAGCAGGTCGCCGGCGAAGCCGTGGAGGTAGACCGCGGCGCAGGCGGCGTCGACCGGATCGGTCCCGCGGGCGAGGAACGCCGCCATCAGCCCGCCGAGCACGTCGCCAATGCCGCCGCTGGCCATGCCGGGGTTCCCGGTGGGATTCACGTAGACGCGGCCGTCCGGCTCGGCGACGAGGGTCTGGTGCCCCTTCAGCACCACGATGCAGTTGCAGTCGTGAGCGGCTTTCCGCGCGGCGCCGATCCGGTCGCGGTTGATCGACTTCGCGTCGCCGCCGGCGATCCGGGCCAGCTCGCCGGGGTGGGGAGTGAGGATGCGGGGGAGCCCGCGCGGGTTGATCTCGGCCGCCCGTCCCGCGAAGGCGTTCAGGGCCGAAGCGTCGATGACGAGTGGCAGCTCGATCGCGGCGAGGATGTCGCGGATCGAGGCGTACGCGCTTTCCTCGTCGGGGAGGCCGGGGCCGGCCAGCACGGCGCTCTTGTTGCGGAGGAACTCGCCGATATCGGTGCCGGACCAGGTCATCGACTCGATCGACCCGGCGTGAACGAGGCGCGCGGTCTCCGGGTCAGTCATCACCGTGACCAGCCCCGCTCCGCCGCGCACGGCGCCGCGCGCGGCGAGGACGGCCGCGCCGCTGCGGCCGGGCGACCCGGCGATCACCCCGACGTGGCCGTAGGTTCCCTTGTGCGTGCCGGCGAGGCGCGCGGCGAGCAGCGGTTGCACCTCGCGCTCCGTGATGAGCGAGAGCTGGGCGTTCTCCTCGTCGATGGCGGCGCGGGGGATGGAGATGTCGGCGACGATCACCTCGCCGCACAGCAGCGCGGCGGGCTGGAAGACGTGGCACACCTTCGGCGCCGCGAAGGTGACCGTCACCTCCGCCTGGATGCACGGCTCGAACGGCTGCCCGGAGGAGGCGTCGGCGCCGCTCGGCAGGTCGACCGCCACGACCGGGAGGCGCAGCTCGGCGACGGCGCGGATCACCTCGGCGTGCATCCCTTCCGGGGCCCGGTTCAGCCCCGTGCCGAAGATCGCGTCGACGAGCACGTCCGCGTCCGCCGCGTGAACGAGCGCCTCCTCGACGTTGGCGGCGGCGCGAATGTCGTAGATGGGAATCCCCAGCCGCTCGCAGACGAGGAAGTTCGTCAGGGAGTCGCCCTCGAGCTTCGAGCGGTCCCCCACCAGGAGGATCACCGGGACCACGCCGCGGTTCTCGAGGTGCCGGGCGATGGCGAAGCCGTCGCCGCCGTTCTGTCCGATTCCGCAGAAGAGTGCCGCCCGGTCGCAGTCGGGGTAGTGCGCGGCGATGGCGTCGACCACGGCCAGCGCGGCGTTCTCCATCAGCACGATGGAGGGGACGCCGAACCGATCGATGGTCCGGCGGTCGATGCTGCGCATCTGCCCGGAGGTGAGGATCTTCACGGTGACGAGTCTATCGCGAGCGCCTCAGGCGCCGTCCCGCAGGAGCGCTCCCAGCTCTCCGCCGCCGTCGTAGGCCCGCAGGTCCTCCTCCACGTCGATGTCGCGCCGCACCGGCAGGACCGCCACGGTGCTGCCCCACTCCCGGATCTTCTCCATCGTCGCGGCGAAGACGCGGCTCGTTCCCCACTCCATCCCGGTGAAGATCGAGGGGTCGAAGGCCGCGGCGCGGCAGCCGATCAGGTAGTACCCGCCGTCCGCGGCCGGGCCGACGGTCCAGTCGCACGAGTCGAGGAGGCCGAAGGCGTGGTCGATGGTCTCGCGCGAGAGTTGTGGATCGTCGGCGCCTATGGCGATGATCTTCTCGGTGCGGTGAAAGAAGAAGCGCTCGGAGAAGGCCATGGAGAGGCGGTCGCCGAGCGTGGCACCGGTCTGCATGGCCACGGTGTGGTTGCCGAACGCGTCGCGGAGGGCCCTGCCGTTGGCGGCGGAGGTGGGGGCCCAGAGGATCTCGATCTCCGTCTCGAGGGTGGAGGTGCCGATGGAGGCGAGGAGGTCGCGGAGCATGGCCCGGTAGACGGCGAGGGCGCGCTCCGCGCCGATCGAGGCCGCGAGGCGCGTCTTCACCGCGCCGAGCTCCGGCAGCCGCGCGAAGAGCAGAAGCCTGTGCGGCGGCGGCGGGACGCTGCGGTGCATGGGGGGGCAGTATAGTGAACCGTAATGGCCTGAACTTGAGGCGGGAAGCGGGAAGCGGGAAGCCGTCAATCGGGTCAACGGTCAACGCAATGCTCTGCCTCCTCACCGACTTCGGGACGCGCGATCCGTACGTGGCGGCGATGCGTGGGGTCATTGCCGGCCGGACCGCGGAGCCGGTGATCGATCTCTCACACGAGATCGCGCCCTTCGACGTGCTCGAGGGGGCGTGGTTTCTCCGGAGCGTCGTGCCGTACTGGCCCGAGGGGACGATTTTCGTCGCCGTGATCGATCCCGGCGTCGGGAGCGAGCGGAGGATCGTCGCCGCGCACGACGGCGGGAAGCTCTTCCTCGCGCCTGACAACGGCCTCCTCTCCCTCGTCCTCGGCGCGGGCGCCGCGCTCCGCTCCGTGGAGAACCAGGCCCTCTTTCTGCCGCACGAGAGCACGACCTTCCACGGGCGCGACCGCTTCGCGCCCGTCGCCGCGGCGCTTGCCAACGGCCTGCCGTTCCCCGAGGTGGGGCCGCCGCTCGAGGCGATCGTGCGCCTGCCGTATGAGCCCCCCAACTACGGCGAGGACCATGCCCGCGGGACGGTCGTGGCCATCGATCGCTTCGGGAATCTCATCACCGATATCGAGCACTCGCGTCTCGGCTTCGCCCCGTTCGAGCTGCGGGCCCGCGACCTCACCATCGAGAGGCTGGAGCGGAACTACGCCGGCGCGGAGCCGGGGCCGTTTCTGGTCATCGGCTCGTCCGGCTGCCTGGAGATCTCCGTCGCCAACGGGAGCGCCGCCGAGCGGCTGGGCATCCGCCGCCTTCAGCGTGTCGAGGTCGCGCGGCGGCCCGTATAATCAACCTCAGGTCCATGTCGAAAGACCGCCGCCGCTCCGAGCGGTATCCGACCGCGTCCATTCCGTGCCAGTTGTCGGATGTCAACGGAGAGCTGATCGACCTCAGCCTCGAGGGCGCCGCGGTGATCCACCGCTCCCCGGTCAAGGCCGGCAGCTCCGCGACGCTGATCTTCCCGAGCTACGGCGGCATCTACATCCCCTGCCAGGTCCTCCGTTCGATCGTGCAGGTGCGGCGGAGCGAGAAGGAGCCGGAGTACGTCTTCCGCTCGGCCATCGCCTTCAACAACGTCCCGGCGGACCAGGAGGCCTCCCTGCACGAGTTCCTGCAGATCCAGATCGACCGCCTCAGGGAGAAGCAGGCGGAGGCCGCGGCGGCGAATCCGGAGGGGGAGCCGGAATACTGAAGCTGGACGAGAGTTCCGTGAACCCTCGTCGCGCCGCAACCTACGCTCGGGATGACAGACGCGGCCTCACTTCACGTCCTTCGCCGGCTCGCGCCTCCACCGTTGCGCGATCGGCATCTGCCGGCCGCTGCCGAAGGCCTTGGTCGACACGCGGATGGTCGGTGCCGCCTGGCGGCGCTTGAACTCGTTGGTGTCGACCAGCCGGAGGACGCGCTCGACCAGCGCGCGGTCGAATCCCGCCGCGACGATGGCGTCGACCTCCTTCCACTTCTCGATGTAGAGCTTGAGGATCGGATCGAGGATCTCGTACGGCGGCAGCGTGTCCTGGTCGGTCTGATCGGGACGGAGCTCGGCCGAGGGAGGCTTCGTGAGGGTCGACTCCGGGATGAGGGGCCGTTGCCGGTTGAGCCACCGGGCGATCCGGTAGACCATGGTCTTGTAGACGTCGCCGAGGAGGGCCAGCCCGCCGGCCATGTCGCCGTACAGCGTGCAGAAGCCGACGGCGAGCTCCGACTTGTTCCCGGTGGAGAGCACCATGGCTCCGGTGCGGTTGGACCAGGCCATGAGGATGTTCCCGCGGATGCGGGCCTGCACGTTCTCGTTGGTGGTGTCGAACTTCGTCTCGCCGAACAGCTCGTCGATGGCCGTCTGGTACGGCTCGTAGATGGATTCGATGGGCACCAGGTGAAAGGCGATGCCGAGGTTCGCGGCGAGGGAGCGTGCATCATCGACGGCGTGCTGCGAGGAGAACTGCGAGGGCATGGCGATGCCGGTCACGTGCTGCGCGCCGAGCGCCTCGACGGCGATGGCCGCGGTGACCGCGGAGTCGATGCCGCCGGAGAGGCCGATGACGACGTCGCGGAACCCGCACTTGCGGATGTAGTCGCGAAGGCCGAGGATCAGGCCGCGCGCGATCTCCTCCTCGTCGCTCGGCGGCGCGCCGTCGTCGCAGCGCGGCCCGTCGAGCCGCACCAGGCCCGCCTGTTCCTCGAAGGCACGCGCGCAGAAGACCGTCTCCCCCGCCGCGCTGACCACGATGGACGAGCCGTCGAAGAGCAGCTCGTCGTTTCCCCCCACCTGGTTCACGTAGACCAGCGGCACCTCGTAGCGGCGGGCGATGTCGGAGAACAGCTTGTAGCGCGATGTCCTCTTCCCCGCGTCATACGGTGAGGCTGAGATGTTGAGGATGACCTCGGCCCTCTGGCGGGCCAGCTGGTCGACCGGGTTCTGGCAGTAGAGCTTCGTCCCCAGGACCTCGTCGTCGTACCAGAAGTCCTCGCAGACGGCCACGCCGATGCGGTGCCCGTCGATCTCGACGGTCTTCCCCCCGTCGCCCGGCTCGAAGTAGCGCAGCTCGTCGAATACGTCGTAGGTGGGGAGGAGCGACTTGTGCTGCTCCAGGATCACCCGGCCGTTGCGGGCTACGACCGCCGTGTTGTGCAGCGGCTTCCCGCACCAGCTCTGGTTGCGGGTGATGCAGCCGAAGATCAGGGTGGCGCTGCCCGTGGCCGCGGCGAGCTTGTCGCGAAACTCCAGCGCCGCGCCGACGAAGGCTTCGCGGTCGAGCAGATCGCGAGGGGGATAGCCGGTGACGGCGAGCTCCGGCACCATCACCACATCGGCGCCGGCGCGCACCCCCTCGTGGTAGACGCGATCGATGGTGGCCGCGTTGGACGCCAGCGCGCCGACGGTGGGGTTGATCTGCCCGATGTAAATCTTCACGGCTGCTAACTCTACTCGTTTGAGAGGAAAGACCGGGCACGGGCTCGGGCTCGGGCTCGGGCTCGGGCTCGGGAAAGAGACGTGCTCACAGTTTCGTCGACACCCGAGCCCGCGCCCGAGCCCGAGCCCGAGCCCGGCTTTTGTCGGTAGAACTCTCAGAGACGCATCCGGGGGGCGTGTCCGTTTTGTAACCGGCCTGGACCAACCTTTTTGCAGCGCCCTCGTCTGAATGCGCTAAGGCTGGACGACGGATAAGTCATGAAGCGACTGCCAGGTCTCATCATCGGCCTTCTCGCGGCATTTCCGCTCCTGGCGGAGGAGAGAGCCACCTTCCGCGCCATCCGCGCCGCGGTCCCGCCGGTCATCGACGGCACCCTCGATGATCCGGTCTGGCGCGATGCGCCGGAGATCACCGGGTTTACCCAGCGCGACCCCGACGAGGGGAAGCCGGCGACCCAGCAGACCCGCCTGAAAGTGGTCTACGACGACGAGGCCATCTATTTCGGCGCCTTCATGGAAGACGAAGGGGAGGTGCGCACCGTGCTGGCCCGCCGCGACAGCGACCTCAACAGCGGCGATTACATCCGCATCAGCCTCGACTCGCAGTACGACCGTCTGAATGGTGCCGCCTTCGTGGTGAACCCCTCCGGGGTGCAGATGGACATGATCCTCTACAACGACATCTACGACGACCCGAGCTGGGATGCGGTGTGGGAATCGGCGGCGACGGTCGTCCCCGGTGGATGGGTGGCCGAGGTGAAGATCCCGTATTCGCAGCTCCGCTTCCCGGAGCGCGCCGAGCACGTCTGGGGGCTGAACGTCAGCCGGTGGAACGCCCGGCTCCGGGAGAGCTCGCGGCTGGTGCACACGCCGAAAGAGGAGAGCGGGTTCGTCTCGCGCTTCGCCGACCTGACCGGGATTCGCGGGATCAAGCCGCGGCGGGGGTTCGAGGTCGTGCCGTACGGGGTGGCCCGGACCGATCTTCACAGCCGGGCCGACAACCCCTTCATCCAACCGTCGACGCATCGGTGGAACGCCGGGGTCGACATGAAGTACGCGCTGACCTCCACCCTGCGGCTCACGGCCACGATCAACCCCGACTTCGGTCAGGTGGAGGTCGACCCGGCGGTGCTCAACCTCAGCCAGTTCGAGACCTTCTTCCCGGAGAAGCGCCCCTTCTTCACCGAGGGGGCGGACGTCTTCCGGTTCGGGAACGGCCCTTCGAACAGCCGCTGGGGATTCAACATGTGGTTTCCGACCTTCTTCTATTCGCGGCGGATCGGCCGCGCTCCGCAGGGGGTTCTCAACGCCGACTACCAGAACGGCCCGGGCGAGACGACGATCCTCGGTGCGGCGAAGGTCACGGGGAAGGTGGGGAAGGGGTGGACCATCGGCGTCTTCGACGCGGTGACCGACCGGGAGCAGGCGTGGTATCGCAGAGGCTCGGAGACGGGGAAGGACACCGTCGAGCCGGCGACGAATTACCTCGTCGCGCGGGCGACGAAGGACTACGGGGAGGCTTCGCGCGCCGGGTTCATGTTCACATCCGTCAACCGCCGGCTCTCCGAGAACCTCGAGTCGTCGCTGCGCGGCGAAGCGTACTTCGCCGGAGTCGACGGACACACGCTGTTCCGCGACAAGAGCTGGATCGTGGAATGGCTCGGTGGCTCGTCGCTGGTCCGCGGATCGGAGGAAGCGATTACGGCGACGCAGAGCAATGGCGCGCGGTACTACCAGCGCCCCGACGCCGGCCACGTCGAGCTCGACCCGACGCGCACCTCGCTCACCGGCTGGATGGGGCGGATCATGGCCAACAAGCAGTCGGGCAGGTGGCGGCCCAACATCCAGGTGCAGGCGCTCTCGCCCGGACTGGAGCTGAACGACGCCGGGTTCCTGCCGAATGTCGACGCGATCTCGTCGCACGCGGTGCTGCGCTACTACAACGCCGATCAGACGCGCTACACGCGCGAGATCAGCGGCTGGGCCGGCAAGTATCAGAACTGGAACTTCGACGGCGATCTCACCGCGAACGGCCTCGGCACGCAGGGATTCGTGCAGTTCAAGAACTACTGGTACGTCTTCGCGTTCGGCGGCGGGCAGGGGGAGCGGATCGACGACCGCATCACCCGCGGCGGTCCGGTCGTGCTCCTGCCGGGGGGGCATTACTACGGCGGCGGTCTGGGGAACGACAGCAGGAAGAAGGTTTACTTCGAGGCGTGGACCGAGATCGTGAACCGCGACGACGGCGGGAGCGGGAGGTGGTTCGGCGCCGAGGTCACCTACCGGCCCACTCCGGCGATCCGCGTTGCGTTCGCACCGCGATTGGGCACATCGCTCTCGAAGATCCAGTACGTCACGACGGTCGCCGATCCCTCGTACACGCCGACCTTCGGGCACCGCTACGTCTTCGCCGAGATCGACCAGCGGACGCTCGACCTCGGGTTCCGCGCCGACTGGACGATGAACGCGCGCCTCTCGGTTCAGCTCTACGTGCAGCCGTTCGTGGCCAGCGGTGATTACGAAGGCTTCAAGCAGCTCGTGAACGGCCGCCGGGGAGAATTCGCCCCATACCAGCTCGCCGGGCGCGAGCCCGACTTCAACTTCCGCAGCGTCCGCGGCAGCGCGGTGGTGCGGTGGGAGTTCCGCCCCGGCTCGGCGCTGTACGTGGCGTGGAACGAGAATCGTTCCGACTTCGCCCCGGTCGGCGACTTCCGGTGGCGACGCGACCTCGGCGCGCTGCCCTCGGCGCCCTCGCGGGACGTGTTTCTGGTGAAGATGTCGTACTGGCTGCCGATGTAAGAGGGGAATCGAGTGTCATCCTGAGCCGCGAAGGCGGCGAAGGATCCCCTGCAGGAGGTCCTTCGCCGCGCTGCGCCGGCTCAGGATGACACTCCCTCCGAGCCCCGGATGACATCCGGGCTGTTTTTTGCAGGTATGCTCCTCGGTATGTCCGACGAATTCGGCACCGTCAACATCAAGTCGCGGTCGGCGGAGCGGGCGCGGGAGATCGAAGTGATGCGGGAGCACTATCGCCGGCATCGCGAGGCGCTCTCGAGCATGGCCGACGACGCGCCGACCGAGCATCTGGCCGGCGAGTACCGGCGGCTGATCAAGGAGATCGACCTCACCTTCACCAAGCTCGACGAGCTGGAGGGGCTCGCGCCGGCCGTTCCGCCGCGGACCCCCTCCGACACGCAGCCGCTGAGGAGGACCGAGCCGGGCCGGCGGCCGCTCATTTCCAGCCCCGCCGCCGCCGCGCACGCCGCCGACGACGAGCCGGCCTCCGCGCAGTCGCGCGTGCTGATGATCGTGGTGGCCGGGCTGATCGTGCTGGCGCTGATCGGGTGGCTGATGTGGCGCGCCAGCTCCGACGAGCGGCCGGTGACTCCGATCGTCGAAGACGCCGAGGCCACGGACACCGTGGCGGCCGCCACGCCGCCGCCGCCGCCGGATCTGCTCGCGCTCGCTCCGGAGAGCCACGACTTCGGCGTGGTGCGGAAGGGGACGCGCGCGGCGCGGCAGTTCGAGATCGTCAACACCACCGACAACCCGATCGCCATCAAGGTCGCGCGGTCGGCCTGCCGCTGCCTCTACTACGACTACGCCGACGTCATCGCGCCGAACGGACGGGAGACGCTGACGGTGACGATCGACGGCAGCAAGGCGCAGAGCGGCCAGCTCCAGGAGTCGGTCGCCATCACCTCGTCCGGCGACGCCTCGGTCGTGGCCTCCTTTCAAGTGAGTGCAACGATTCGGTGACGGAAGCTCACCGGTCACGGCTCACAGCTCACAGGGATGACATCGACCTTTAGACGTGTTCTAGACTGCTAGACGTGTTCTAGACTGCCGCTCGTGGTGCGCTCTGCCGCCGTCATCTTCGCTCTTACTCTGCTCTGCAGCGCCGGCCGGCTGTCCGCTCAGACCGCGGCGGCGGCGCCGCTGACGATCGAGCGCGCCGTGGAGCTGGCCGTGGCCCGCAACGAGCGCGCCGCGGCGGCCGAGACCATCGTCGAAGCGGCCGAGGCCCGGCTGGGGCGGGCGCGCTCGGCGTTCTTCCCGCAGGTCGATGTCACCGGCTCGTACCGCAGCGACACGGCCACCGAGACGCGCAACACGCTCTCGTCCGCGGCCCTGCTGACCCAGCCGATCTTCGACGCCCGCGTCTTCCCGCTCCTTCGCTTCGCCCGGCTCGAGCGGAGCGCCGCCCGTCTCTCGGCCGACGAGGAGAAGCGCCTCCTGGCCTTCGATGCCGCCGACGCCTTCCTCATCACCCTGAGCCTCGAGCAGGTCCTGCGGGCGGCCGAGCATCGGCGGGAGTTCGCGCGCACGAGCCTGGAAGACGCCCGATCCCTCTTCGAGGCCGGCCTGGTCAGCTCGAACGACGTCACCCGCGCCGAGCTGGAGATGGCCACCGCCGAGCGGGGCGTGGCGCAGGCGAGCGGGAACGTGCGCAGCGCGCGCATCCAGTTGTCCACGATCCTCAACACGGAGATCGACGGGGCACTCCAGGTCCCCGAGTCGCTGCTGGCCGCGGCCGCCTCCACCCCCGACGTCGCCCCCTCGCTGGTCACCGAGGCGCAGCAGCGCCGCCGCGACATCGCCGCGGCGCGGTTTCGCGTGGACGCCCTCCGCGCCTTCGCCGGCGAGCCCTCGCGCCGCTTCATCCCCTCGGTGCGGCTCAGCGCACAGACCCGCAACATCAACGAAGGCCCGATCTCCGACCGGAACAACGACGCGTTCGTCGGAGTTACGGTCAACTGGCCCGTTCTCGACGCCGGCGTGCGAAAGTCGGAAGAGGCGGAGCGAACGGCCATTGCCCGCGGGGCGGAGCTCGGTCTTCAACTGGCACTCCGGAACGTCGAACAACAGATGAGGACGGCCGGGGTTCAGCTCTCGAGCGAGCAGGCCGCTCTCCGCGAGGCGGTGGCGGCGGTGAGGGCGGCGCGGAGAAATGCCGAGGAAACGAATGAGCTGTATCGTCAGGGCCTGGCCAGCGCGCTGGAGCTGGCCAACGCCAATCAGAGCCTGTTCGAAGCCGAGGTGGCGGAGGTGACAGCGCGCTACCGGATGGCGCAGGCGTACCTGGCGCTGCGGGAGGCGGCGGGGCTGGAGCCGGCACCGTGAAGGGGAAGACCATTCGACACTCATTACTCTTCGTTCTCCTCGTCCTGGCGGCCACTGCGGCCTGCTCGAAGTCGGGGGCGCAGGCCCAGCAGCAGTCGGGCGCGGCCCGGCGGATCCTCGAGTTCCCGGTCGAGGCGCGGCCGGTCGAGGCGCGGCAGGTCGAGTACGCCGTCAACGCCGTGGGGTCCCTGGATGCCTTCGAAATCGTCGCGGTGACGTCGCGCGTGGCCGGCGCGGTGGAGCGCGTGGCCTTCACCGAGGGACAGATCGTGCGGCAGGGACAGCCGCTGGTGGAGATCGAGCCGGAGCGGTATCGGCTCGCCGTGGAGGCCGCGGAGGCCACCTTGCAGAAACAGCTCGCCGCCAGGGCGGAGGCGGAGGCGGGTTTCGCCCGGCGGGAGAGCGCCAGCGCCAAGAACCCGGGGCTCATCCGCGGCGAGGAGATCGAGACCTGGCGCACGCGCGTGCAGACCGCCGCCGCCGAGGTCTCCCAGGCCCAGGCCGCGCTGGCGCAGGCGAAGCTGAACCTGCGCGACGCCTTCGTGCGCGCGCCGGTCAACGGCATCATCCAGACGCGCACGGTGCAGACCGGCCAGTACGTGCAGCCGGGAAGCGTCCTGGCCACGCTCATCCGCCGCGATCCGCTCCTGCTGCGCTTTCAGGTCCCCGAACAGGAAGCGGCGCCAGTCCGCCCGGGCATGACGGCCCGATTCACCGTTGGTGACGACACCACGCCGCACACGGCCCGCATCGCGCACGTGGCCGCGGCGGCCAGCGCCACCTCGCGCATGGTCGACATCACCGCGCACGTGCTCGATTCGAACCACGCCGTGCTCCGTCCGGGCGCCTTCGCCCGCGTGGTGGTGCCCGTCGGCGACCGCCGCGAGGCGCCGGTGATCCCGCAGACCGCCATCCGCCCGAGCGAGCGCG
>DATLEX010000058.1:0-5136 GCA_035525045.1 Thermoanaerobaculia bacterium
GCTCTTGTCGTTGAGCACTGAGGGAATCCAGGCCCACAGCCCTGCTGTATCCTCCCCCCGCATGTATCCGACGCTCATCAGGATCGGCGCCTTCGAGATCACCACCTTCGGGGTGATGATGTTCCTCGCCTTCGTCATCGGGGGATGGGTCCTGGCCCGGCATCTGCGCCGCTACGGCATCGAGGACGAGGTGGCCTCCTCCATCGTCATCGCCTCGGCCCTCGGCGGGATCCTCGGCGCGAAGATCTACTACGCCATCCTCTTCGGCGACTGGCGGCTCCTCTTCGACCGGGCCGGGCTGGTCTGGTACGGAGGCCTGATCGGCGGGGCCATCGCCGTGTCGTGGGTGATCGTCCGCCGGCGGCTCGATTTCCGGGTGGTGGCCGACTGCGGCTCTCCGCCGCTGGCCATCGGCTACTGCCTCGGGCGGATCGGATGCTTCCTCGTCGGCGACGACTACGGCCGGCCCACCGATGCCTGGTTCGGCGTGGCCTTCCCGAGGGGCGCCCCTCCCACCACCGCCCGCTCGCTTCGCGAGTTCGGCGTCGAGGTCGATCCCGCCATTCCCGCCGACCAGGTGCTGCGCGTCCATCCGACCCAGCTCTACGAGGCGGGGGCCGCCTTCGCCATGTTCCTGATCCTGTCCCGCATGAACCTCCGCCGGCACGTGAAAGGACGCGTCTTCGGCCTCTTCCTGATCCTGCTGGGCATCGAGCGCTTCCTGGTCGAGATCGTGCGGGCGAAGGACGATCGCTTCCTGGGACCGTTCACCGTGGCGCAATTGATCAGCGTGATCGTGGTGGTGGTGGGAGGATGGGTGGTGGCGCGCTCACAGCGCGCCGTTGAACCTGTAACATGAGCTTCACCTTCCTTTCCGCCGGCGAGTCGCACGGTCCGCAGTTGACGGTGATCGTCACCGGCATGCCCGCCGGGGTGACGCTCGACCGCGCGCGGATCGACCGCGAGCTGGCCCGGCGGCAGCACGGCTACGGCCGCGGCGGGCGGATGACCATCGAGCGCGACCAGATCGAGATCACCGCAGGCTTGCGGGGAGGGGAGACGCTCGGCTCGCCGATCGCCATGACCATCCGCAACGCCGACTTCGCGAACTGGCGGGGGGCCATGGACCCGTGGGACCTCGACGCGGCGGAGCGGGAGAAGCGCCGCGTCCACGCGCCGCGGCCGGGGCATGTCGATCTCGCCGGGGGGATGAAATACGGGCGCCGCGATCTGCGCGACGTGCTCGAGCGGGGCTCGGCGCGGGAGACGGCCAGCCGCGTCGCCGCGGGGGCGGTGGCCAGGGAGCTCCTTCGCCACTTCGCGATCGAGGTGCGGTCGGGCGTGGTGTCGGTCGGCTCGGCGGGCGATCCGGAGTACACCCCGTCGTGGGACGAGCTGCAGAGCGGCGACGATTCCCCCTTCCGCGCCGCGCGCAGGAGCGACGAGCCGGCCATGACCGCCGCCGTCGATGCGGCGAAGGAAGCGGGGGAGACCCTCGGCGGGACGATCTTCGTGGCCGCGGCCGGCGTGCCGGTCGGGCTGGGCAGCTACGTGCAGTGGAGCGAGAAGCTCGACGGCCGGATCGGCCAGGCTATCCTCTCCATCCACGCCGTCAAGGCCGTCTCCATCGGCGACGGGGTGGCGGCCTCCCGCCGCCAGGGGTCGGAAGTGCACGACGCCATCCACTTCGACGAGGAGCGCCGCTACCACCGCACCACCAACCGGGCCGGTGGGCTGGAGGGGGGCGTCACGAATGGTCAACATGTTGTCGTTCGTGCCTACATGAAGCCGATCTCCACCACGCGCCGCGGAATCGCCTCCGTCGACATCGAGACGCGCCGGCCCCATCGTTCCCAGTGGGAGCGCAGCGACGTCACCGCCGTCCCCGCCTGCGGCGTGGTCTGCGAGGCCATGCTGGCCCTCGTCCTGGCCGCGGCCATGCGGGAGAAGTTCGGGGGAGACTCGCTGGCGGAGATGAAACGCAATTACGACGCCTACGTCGCTGCCGTGCGTGAGTTCTGAGGGATGAGGATTCGCGAGCTCTTCCCCGTCACCCGCAATCTCGTCTACCTCAACCATGCCGCGGTCGGCCCGCTCTCCACCCCCGCCTTCGAGGCCATGCAGAAGCACGCCGCCGATCAGCGCGACTTCGGAGCGGCGCACTGGAAGGAGTGGTACGCCGAGTACGAGCGGCTGCGCGCCGCGGCGGCGCGCCTGATCGGCGCCGATGCGGGGGAGATCGCCATCCTCAAGAACACCTCCGAGGGGCTGTCCTTCGTCGCCGAGGGCCTCGACTGGCAGGTGGGGGAGAACGTCGTCACCACCGACCTGGAGTTCCCGTCGAACTTCACGCCGTGGAAGAACCTCGAGAAGCGCGGCGTGGAGTGCCGGGTGGTCGAGAGCCGCGAGGGCGTGTATGAACCCGGCGATGTCGAGCGGCTGATCGACGGGAAGACGCGGATCGTGACCGTCTCCTCGGTCGCCTTCCACAACGGGTTCGCTCCCGATCTCGACGCCATCGGCGCGATCTGCGAGCGGCGCGGCGTCCTCTTCTGCGTCGATGCCATCCAGAGCCTCGGCGCGCTGCCGGTCGACGTCCGCCGCTCGCGCATCGCCTTCCTCGCCGCCGACGGCCACAAGTGGCTCTGCGGACCGGAAGGTGCGGCGATCTTCTACGCGGCGATGGAGCATCGCCACCGCCTGCGGGTCCTCGAGTACGGCTGGACCAACGTCGAGCGGCGGGGAGGGACGTTCCTCGGCTGCTCGACCGATCTCCTCCCCGACGCGCGGCGGTTCGAGGCCGGCTCGCTCAACACCAACGGCGTCTACGGCCTGCGGGCGGCCGTCGACCTGATCCTCGAGACCGGCCTCGAAACCATCGCCCCCGAGGTGATCCGCATCGCCACGCTTCTGGCCGAGCGGCTGGAGCGCGCCGGTTTCACCATCGGCAGCCCCCGCCCGATCCGCTCCGGCATCGTCGCCGCGATTCCACCGAACGTAGAGCCGGCCTCGCTGCTGCGGATCCATCGCCGGCTCGAGGAGGCAGGCGTCATCTGCGCCCCGCGCGAGGGGATGCTCCGCTTCTCGCCTCATTTCTACAACGACGAATCCGATGTGGCGCGGGTGCTCGATGTCGTCGGATAGCCGTCGGCGCCCCCGGTTGCGCTAGCATTCGGGTCATGCCTTCCACCGCTCACGTCACCCCCCGCAATGGCGACCTCCTCCTCCTCGTCGGCACGATGAAAGGCCTGTTCGTCCTCCGAGCCAACGGCACGAGAAAAAAGTGGGACGTCGGCGGGCCGTACTTCCCCGGGAGCGCCGTCTACGCCGCCGCGCTCGACGGGCGCGCCGGGCGGCAGCGCCTCTGGGCGGCCCCGCAGAGCATGCACTGGGGCGGGCTGCTGCGCTGGAGCGACGACTTCGGCCGCACCTGGACCAACCCGGAGGAAGCGAACGTGAAGTTTCCCGAGCGCACGGGCGCCGCGCTCCGGCAGATCTGGCAGATCGTTCCGGGGCGGGAGAGCGAGCCCGGCGTCCTCTACTGCGGCGTGGAGCCGGCGGCGCTCTTCGTCTCGCGTGATGCGGGGGAGTCGTGGTCGCTCTCCGAGGGGCTGTGGGACCATCCGCAGCGGCCGCGGTGGGAGCCGGGCGGCGGCGGGCTCTGTCTTCACACCATCCTGCTCGATCCGGAAGACGGGAAGCGGGTGCGCGTCGCCGTCTCGACCGGCGGCATGTACGTGACCGAGGACGGCGGGGCGACGTGGCGGCCGTCCAACCGCGGCGTGCGCGCCGAGTTTCTCCCCGACAAGCATCCCGAGTTCGGGCAGTGTGTGCACAAGGTCGTGCAGTCGAAGAAGCGGCCGTCGAGGATGTATCTGCAGAACCACTGGGGACTCTACCGGAGCGACGACCGCGGCGAGAGTTGGACCGATATCGCCAACGGCGTCCCCTCCGACTTCGGCTTTCCGATGGCCATCCATCCGAGCGATCCCGACTGCGCCTGGATCGTGCCGCTGGAGTCGGACCAGTTCCGCTGCACGCCGGAGGGGAAGCTCCGCGTCTACCGGACGCGCGACGGCGGGAAGCGGTGGGAGGCGATGAGCAGGGGGCTGCCGCAGAAGGGCGCCCACGAGACCGTCCTCCGCGACGCGCTGGCGGCCGACTCGCTCGATCCGGCCGGCGTCTATTTCGGGACGCGGAGCGGCAAGCTTTTCGCTTCGTCGGACGAGGGGAAGACGTGGTCGGCGGTGCTCGACGGCCTTCCCCCGATCGTGGCGGTCAAGGCGGCGCAGGTGTCGCTGCCGCGCCGGACGAAGAGGAGCTGATGTCGCTGACGTTCGTATTGCCGGGCCCGTTGCGGGAGCTGACCGGAGACCAGGGCGAGGTGCGGGCGGAGGGACCGGCGGCCTCGCTGGCCGAGGCGCTGCTGTTGCTGTGGGAAGTCTGCCCCGCTGCGCGCGACCGGGTGACGACCGAGCGCGGCGAGGTCCGCCCCCACGTCAACATCTTCGTCGACGGGGAGAGCATCCGCTACTCGGGCGGTCTGGAGACGCCGGTGCGCGACGGCGCGGAGATCGTCATCGTCCCGGCGCTGAGCGGCGGGTAGGGACGGCGCCCGCCCGAGCCCGGGCCCGAGATCATCCGGCGCGAGGCTCGAAAGGCGATGAGGCACCCGAGGATGAGCATCGCCACCGCGCCCAGCGCTGCGGCGCCGAGAACGGCGGCTATCGCCCCCAGTGAATCCTCGAAGGCCTGGTGATCTGGCGTTCAGCCGCGTGGCCGGTTCCGCCTGCCGAAGCCACAACACCTGGTACTCGCGAAGCCGGGCCGCGCCGGCTGCTACGCCGAGTTAAGTTAGCCGACGCGGCCGCATAGGTAACGGTTCTCGAGGCTGCCCGGCGGTTCTTGCCTTTAACCCGACGGACGGGTGCGACGTGACGGCTAACGACATGCCGCTCAGCCGAGAGCGCTTGTGCAGCCCGCCATCTAACCCTTCATCTAACCCGCGCTTGCTGCGGAAGGCGCGTGCCTATCCTGAGGTGCGGCGCAGCACATCCGACGCCCCACCAGATCGTAGAGATGGAGCTGCCCGTGATCTCAGCGCACAGGCCTCAGGAGCCTGAGGCCTACAGGAGG
>DATLEX010000094.1:0-3353 GCA_035525045.1 Thermoanaerobaculia bacterium
AGGGAGCGGACGATCTCGTACAGCTTCTTCGCGCCCAGGGTGATGGAGCCCTCGGTCTTCACTTCGGCGGCGCAGCCGCAGCGGAGCGAGACGTCGAGGTCGGTGGCGGCGATTTTCAGCTCCCCCGCGCGCGCCTCCGCCAGCACGTTGGACAGGATCGGTATCGAGTTCTTCCGTTCGACGATTCCCTGGACGAGCGAAAGCTCCTTCACCAGGTCACTCTTGCGGACGGTGATCTCCATGGACGGTTGCTACCTCCTCCTCTTCACGACACCAGAACCTTCTCTTTCATTGACGGAAAGAGACGACGCCCGAACGGTGGATCCCCGGCCAACCCCGGACCGCCCAGCGACTTGGCCTGTGTACGACCCTGTGCACGGATCGGGGACCCGGCCGTCCGCCTGTGCAAGACCGCGGTCGCGAGGGCGAACCATGGCCGGCGGCGCCGGCGTTTGTGCACGGGCGGTGGAAAAGGCAGCCAAGCTCATCGAAACGCTTGCACGAAGCTGTTGATCAGGCGGTCGAACTCGGGGTCCTTCTTCCGCAGGCCGTCGATCTTGCGCACGGAGTGGATCACCGTGGAATGGTGCTTGCCGCCGAAGCCCTTGCCGATTTCGGGCAGGGAGGCGTCGGTCAGCGTCTTGGTCAGGTACATCGCGATCTGGCGCGGCACCGCCACCGACTTCGAGTTGTTGCGCGCCTTCATCTCGGTGAGCTTCACGTTGTAGTGGTCGGCGACGAACTTCTGGATCATCTCGATGGTGATCGGCTTCTCCTCCGTGTGCAGCAGGTCCCGCAGCACCTCGTGGGCGAGGGCGAGGTCGAAGTCGCGGCCGGTGAGGCTCGCGTAGGCGATGAGGCGGATGAGGCTGCCCTCGAGCTCGCGGATGTTCGTGCGCACCTTGCTGGCGATGAACAACGCGACGTTCTCCGGCAGCACCACCCGCTCCGCCTCCGCCTTCTTGCGGAGGATGGCGACCTTGGTCTCGATGTCCGGCGGCTGGATGTCCGCGATCAGGCCCCATTCGAAGCGGCTGTGCAGGCGCTCCTCGAGGGTGGGGATCTGCCGGGGCGGACAGTCGCTCGAGATGACGATCTGCTTCTGAGCGTCGTGCAGCGCGTTGAAGATGTGGAAGAACTCTTCCTGGGTGCGGTCCTTGCCCGCGATGAACTGGATGTCGTCGACGAGCAGGACGTCGATGGCGCGGTACTTCTGGCGGAAGGCGGGCAGGCGGTCGAACCGGATGGCGTTGATCATCTCGTTGATGAACCGGTCCGACGACATGTAGGCGAGGTTCAGGTGCCGGTTCCGCGCCTGGATGTAGTGGCCGATGGCGTGCATGAGGTGGGTCTTGCCGAGGCCCACGCCGCCATAGAGGAAGAGGGGGTTGTAGGACTTGCTGGGGATCTCGGCCACCGCCCGGGCGGCCGCGTGGGCGAACTGGTTGGAAGAGCCGACCACGAAGCTCTCGAACGTGTATTTCGGGTTCAGGGAAGCGAGCGCGCTCTGGTCGCGATCGGCGGCGGCCGCCTCGAGGGACGGCGTGACCTCCGCTTCCGACTCGAACGCCACCCGGACGCCGCCGCGGCCGAGATCGGCCAGCGCCTCCTCGATCACCGGCTGGTAGTTCTTGGCCAGCCATTCCTTGAACTGCGGATTCGGCACACGCACGGTGAGCGTCTCGCCGTTCAGCGAGACCGCGGTGGTTGGGCGGAACCAGGTCGCGAAACTGTGGCGATTCACCTTGGCCTCGACACGGGCCAGGATCTCGTCCCAGAGAATCATCGCGGACATGGAAAAAGGGCCTGTTTCCCGCAGGATTTTGGTCCGGGGCCGTCGAGTGTGGCTATAAGAGCATCATTCAAAAGGACTTACCACGATAGACACCATCACAACCGCAAATCCCTGCCGAGAAACGCCGTTATGCACAGAGATTTCAACACCTGTGGAAAAGCGGGACTTGTCAGCCCTGGAAGGCCAGCGGGCGGCGTCGCCGGAACCGGCCTAAAGTATCACACCGCGCGTCGCCGAGACAACGGTTCCCGGAGGCTCCGTGGACGTCGCCAATTGACAGTCCCGGGGCGATCTCGCTACACTCAATCTTTTGTCCGGTAGAGGCATCCCGTTGGGGGTCGCTCACCCGCCGGCCCGGAGACAACATGAAGCGCACGTTCCAGCCGAACAACCGCAAGCGGAAGCGGACCCACGGTTTCCTCGTCCGCATGCGGACCAAGGGCGGCCGCCTCGTGCTGAAGCGGCGCCGACAGAAGGGCCGCAAGCGGATCGGGGCATAACCCCCGCCGCCGGCCCGGCCCGCGCGCGCTTCCGGCCTGCGGAGCGGTTGCGATCGGGGGCGGACTTCCAGCGCGTGCTGCGGAAGGGCCTGCGGCTGGACGGTCCCCTGTTCGCGCTGGTCGCCATGGACAATGCGCGGGGTTACGGCCGGCTGGGCCTGGCGGCGTCGCGCCGGCTCGGCGGAGCGGCCGCGCGCAACCGCGCCAAGCGCCTGCTGCGGGAGAGCTTTCGCCGGCACAAGCTTCCCGGGGCGGACCTGGTGCTGATCCCGAAGCCGGAGATCCTGGAACACACGCAGGCCGAGGTGGAACGTGAATACCGAGACCGGCTGCGCCGACTCGCCGCCCGCCGCGCGGCCCGGCATCGCGGCCCGGCTCCTGCTGCTGGGCGTTAGTGCCTATCGCCTGGTCCTTTCGCCGTTGCTCGGCGGCTTCTGCCGCTTCGAGCCGTCCTGCAGCCGCTACGCGGAGGACGCGCTGCGCCGCCACGGCGCCCTGCGCGGCCTCCGGCTCACGGCCGGGCGCCTCCTGCGCTGCCAGCCGTTCCACCCCGGGGGCTTCGACCCCGTCCCCTAGGTCTGGTCTGGGAATGACTATGCCAATCCGGCCGCCGATGCATCCCGGCACGCTTCGTTGCTCCGCACTGACGTACCGCAAGGGCACGCGGCGCTCCTCTTGCCACACTTATTTCCAGACGAACTCTTAGGAAGCACGAAAGCGAAATGGAAGAACGTCGCCTGATCCTCGCCGTGGCGCTCTCGCTCCTCGTACTGACGGCGTACCAGCTCCTCTTTCCGCCGTCCTCCCTCCCGCCGGCGTCTCCTCCGGCCAGCACGCCTATGGCTCCGGCGGTCGCTCCCGCGACCCCGGAGGCTCCGCCGGCCGCCGGGCCGGCCGTGCAATCCTCCTCCGCCCCGGGCGCGCCCGTCGCGCCGCCGGTGGCCGACGAGGAGGAGCGGCGGGTGGAGCTGGAAGCGTCCGATCTGGAACTCGTCTTCACGAACAAGGGCGCGCGCCTCCTGTCCTGGCAGCTCCTCGAGTTCAAGGATCGTCGCGGC
>DATLEX010000110.1:0-16420 GCA_035525045.1 Thermoanaerobaculia bacterium
CCGCTCTCCTGATCCTCGCCCTCGCGTTCATCGCCGCCCCGCTCGCTGCGCAGCAGGGAACACTCGGCGAGAGGATCGAGGTGCGCGTGGTCAACGTCGACGTGGTCGTCACGGACCGGGACGGGAACCGGGTCACCGGGCTGACGAGACACGACTTCGAGATCCTCGAGGCCCAGAAGCCGCAGGCCATCACGAACTTCTACGAGTTCCACGACGGCGACGCGTCGCAACGCCCCGGCCCGGACGGCGACCTTCCCGCGCCGCCGCCGCGGCGGGTGGTCTTCTTCATCGACGCCCAGTCGCTTCACCCCTACAACCGCGGCCGGATCGCCGCCGCCGTCCGGAACTTCATCGAGACGCAGCTCAACGCGGGCGACCTCGCCTCGGTGGTCCTCTGGAACGGCGCTCTGGAGGTCGTCGCGCCGCTGACCAGCGATCGCAACGTGCTCGATCAGGCCGTGGACACGGTCGAGAGCAGCGGCGGCGGCGGATCGGCGATCCGAGCCGGCCTGGCGCGCGTCCAGAGCCACTGCGTGCGGTCGCTGGAGATGGCCCGCAGTGGCGGCATGTTCATCCACCTCGCCTACGCCGACTGCATCAACGTGGCGAGCGGGCAGACGGTGGTGGCGGCCACGCAGTCGCGCCAGCTCCTCAGCGCCATCGAGATGACGATTACCACGATCGCCGGCGCGGAGGGAAAAAAGTTCCTGGTGCTGGCGGGGGCGATGATGCCGAAGACGCCCGGGGCCGAGATCTACCGGTGGGCCAATCAGCTCTTCCGCCCGTTCATGCAGGGATTCGACGCCCCGATGGCCCGCCCCCACCAGGACGACGAGCAGAACGAGGTCCTGCAACGCGTCGCGCAGACCGCCAACGCGAACGGCGTCACGCTGTACACCATCGCGGCGACGATCACCACCGACCCCTCCGGCGCCGAGCAGCAGCACGCCGTCGACGACGCCGGCGCCGACTTCTTCGACCAGGGCAACACCTTCGACTCCTACGAGTTGCTGGCGTCGATGACCGGCGGCGTGGCCGTCAGGAAGCCCGTCGACTTCGACGCGGCGCTGGCCACGATCGCGCGGGACTTCCAATCCTATTACTCGCTCGGCTACCGGCCGCGCGAGCCGTCGTCGCGTGAGCGGGTGCTCACCGTCCGGACCAAGAATCGCAGCCATGTCGTCCGCGCGCGGCAGACGCACGTCGACAAGACGGCCGAGCAGGTGATGAGCGACCGCGTGGTGGCGAACGTCCTCGCCCCCGCGCCGGCGACTTCGTGGAGGACGACGGTGCACACCGGCGCGGCCGAGGCCGCCGGACCGAACTTCGCCGTCCCCATCGAGATCGTCATGGAGCCGGAGCTCACGCTGCTCCCCTCGGGGCCGCTCCTCGCCGGCGGCTTCACCGTCTACGTCGCCGTCGGAACCCCGCAGGGGGCGCTCTCCACCGTGTTCCGGCAGCCGGAGAGCGTTCGGATCCAGCCGGCCGAGGAGAAGGCGTTCCGCAAGGAGCCGCTGACCTTCGGCGCCACGCTGACGGTGCGGCCGGGGGAGAACATCGTCTCGGTCGGCATGGTCGACCACGTCAGCGGCGCGACCAGCTTCGCCCGCGCCACGGTCGTGGCGCGGTGATGGCAAGGGAGCGGTCATGATCGCTCACTCCCTTCTCCTTGTCGCGGCGCTTCTCTCCTTCCGCGACAGCGCCACCGGGTTCGCGGTCGCCGCCGAAGTCGAGCGCACCCCCGCGGAGCTGCTGGTGCAGGCGGACGGATACGAGGCCAGCCGTTTCGCCGCCGCCGATCTTCCGACCACGGTCTGGCTCGACCCCGCCGAGCCGCCGGAGGAGCTGCGGCCCGATTCGGTGGCGGCGCGGCTGCGTGCGGGATTTCTGCTGCTGCACGGGCACGTCAGCGACCGGCAGAGCGGCGCTCCGCTGCCGGACGCGGTGGTGACGGCGCGCGGCGCGGGAGTCTCCGCGCGCTCGAACGATCGAGGGTACTTCGCGATGTACGTGGCCGCGGCCCCGGAGGCGATCTATCCGGAGGGAGAGGACCTCTCGATCGAGATCGACGGGTACGCGACGCACCTCATCCGCAACACGGCGCTGCTCAGCGGGGCGGACACGCACTTCGTGGTCCGGCTCGAGCGCGGCGAAGGCGTGACGTCACGCGATGACAGCCACAAGATCTGGCTGCACCGGCCGGGCGGCGAGCATCCGCACGCCGAGGAGCCCGCCGGGGAGGAGACGGCCCCTGCCAAGGTGATCGTGCCGGCGTCGATCCGGGTGGGGTTCAACTGTGCCTGCGCGGCGTGCTCGACCGTCGAAGTGTTCAGCCTCGAGACCTACGTGAAGCGGGGGCTGAACGACGAATGGATCGCCTCCTGGCCGCAGGAGTCATTGCGTGCCGGCGCGGTGGCCTACCGGAGCTACGGCGCCTGGCACACGGTCTTTCCCCGCAACCCCCCCAACTACGACATCTGCAGCACGACCTGCTGCCAGGTGAACGATCCCGACACCAGTCTTTCGACGAACGCGGCGGTCGACGCCACGCGCGGCGTGCTCCTGGTGCGCGACGGCCTCCCCTTCCGCTCCGAGTACTCCGCCGAGCTCAACAATCTCCTCGGCATGCGCTCCTGCAGCAACCACTACCCCACCTGCGGCGACGGCTTCGCCGGATCGCCGAACACCTCCTGGCCCTGCCTTCACGACCCCGTCTGCCAGGGGCACTCCTGCTTCGGGCATGGACGCGGCATGTGCCAGTGGGGCACGGAGCGGTGGGCGCGGCAGGGGATGGACTGGCGCTGGATCACCAACCATTACTACAACGACAGCGGCCGCCCGGCCGGCCTGCGCAGCGCGTTCATCGCCGACCCGCCCCCACCCCCACCCCGCCGCCGCGCGGTCGGGAGATAGGGTCGGAGCTACTTGAGCAGGTGCTGCTGCCAGAACATGGCCGTGGCGATGAACTGGAAGTCCTGGTTCGGCCGCTTGGCGAACCCGTGCCCCTCGTCCTTCGCCATCAGGTACCAGACCGGCGCGCCGGTCTCGCGCACGGTCCTGACGATCTGCTCCCCTTCCGTGTACGGCACGCGCGGATCGTTGAAGCCCATGATCACGAACAGCGGGTCGCGGATCTTCGACGCGTTCGTCAGCGGGGAGATCCGCTCCAGGTGCTCGCGCATCTTCGGATCGCGTTCGTCCCCGTACTCCACCCGGCGCAGGTCGCGCCGGTAGCCCGACGTGTTCTGCAGGAAGGTGAGGAAGCTGGAGATGCCGACCACGTTCACGCCCGCCTTCAGGCGGTCGCCGAAATGGATCATCGAGGCCAGCACCATGTATCCGCCGTAGCTGCCGCCGGCGACGGCGACGCGCTCGGCATCGAGCCCCGGGGCGCGCCCGATCCAGTCGAGGATCGCGCCGATGTCCCGCACCGAGTCCTCGCGCTTGAACCCGTTGTCCATGGCCAGGAACGTCTTCCCGAAGCCATCCGATCCGCGGACGTTCGGGTAGACCAGGGCGATTCCGAGCTCGTTGATGAAGAAGTTGTTCCGGCCCAGGAACCGGGGGCGGCTCTGCCCCTCCGGACCGCCGTGGATGGAGACGATGACCGGCCGCTTCCCCGGGAAGCGCTTCGGATCGGGATCGTAGACGAAGGCGGAGATCTCCGTGCCGTCGAAGCTCCTGGTGGTGATGAGACGCGGCTCGGCGTTCCGCTCCGGGTTGAGGCCTCCCGTCTCGCTCTCGGTCCAGCGCTCCACCTTTCCGCTCGCGACCTCGAAGGCATAGGCGTCGGAGGGCGACCTCGCATGCGAGAGGGTGAATCCGATCAAGCGGCCGTTGGGATGCCACTCCAGACCGCTCACCACTCCGAGGGGGATCTGGGGCCTGGCAACCACCTTCCCGCCGGGGAGCTCGGCCACCTTGACCACGCTGGCCCCGTTCTCGTTGGTGGCGTAGACGATGCGCTTGCGGTCCGGCGAGAGATCGAAGCTGCTCACATCCCACTTCTCGCTGGTGAGAGTCTGCTGCGTGCGGTCCGACAGCCGCAGCCGGCGAAACTGGCTGAACTCCCCTTGCTGGTCCGAGGTGAAGTAGATCTCGCGGTCATCGGCGGAGAAGCGCGGCGCGGAATACGAGATCCGGGCGTCCTTCGGAGTGAGGAGGGTCTTCTCGCCGCTCGCGGCGTCCACCAGGTAGATCTCCGACTGGTTCGCGGAGATGTAGTTGATGACCAGCAGCTTCGACCCGTCGCGCGAGAAGTCGCTCCCGAACCACCCGCCGCCGCTGACCTGAAGCACCATCCGGGCGCTGCCCGGATCGGAGGGGTCCATCACCCAGACGTCGGTGTCGCGCCCCGTCCGGCGGGTGGAGGAGAAGGCGAACAGCTTCCCGTCCCGCGACCACCGCCCGCCGGTGTTCCTCGATGTCCCGTCGGTCAGCAGCGCGACCTCGCCGCTCGGCAGGTCGAGACGGTAGATCTGATGCTGCTCGTTGCCGCCGATGTCCCGCGAGAAGAGGATCGTGTTCGGGTCGCCCGGCCGGAAGCTCGAGCCGCCGACGGCCTCGCTGAAGAACGTGACTTGACGGCGCGCGCCCCCCGGCGTCTTCACCAGGTGCAACTGCGAGGTCTCGCCGAAGCGCGTGCGCACCAGCATCTCCGGGCGGGCGGGATTCCAGGAGGAGAAGGACGCCGCGCGGAAGTCGAGGTACGGACGGACCTGCTCGACCAGCGCGGGCGGGAACTCGGGGACGCCGTCGACGACGAGATTCGGTGGGACCTGGGCGAGGGCGGCGCCGGCGGAAAGAAGGGAAGCAAACAGGAGCGTCGTTTTGAAGGTCATGCGCTTTCCATCAACTCGTCGGGGATGTCGACGTTGGACCAGACGTTCTGCACGTCGTCCTGGTCGTCGAGCATCTCCAGCAGCCGCAGCATCGCCTTCGCCTTCTGCTCGTCGAGCTTGACGTAGTTGGCCGGGATCTGCCCGAGCCTGGCCTCGAGCGCCGCGATGGCGTTCTTCTCGAGCGCCTGCCGCACCTGCTCGAAGTTCTCCGGTGAGGTGTAGACCTCGTAGGCGTCGGGATTGCCGCTCTGCAGGTCGTCGGCGCCCGCTTCGAGGACGATTTCCATGAGCCGGTCTTCGCCGACGGCGCTCTTCTCGATCGAGAAATAACCCTTTCGCTCGAACTGGAAGCGCACCGAGCCGGGGGTGCCGAGGTTGCCGCCGTTCTTTTCGAAGATGTGGCGGATCTCGGGAGTGGTGCGGTTGCTGTTGTCGGTCATGGCCTCGACCAGGAGGGCCACGCCGCCGGGACCGTAGCCCTCGTAGGTGACCTCCTCGTAGGCCGCGCCCTCGATCTCGCCGGTGCCGCGCTTGATGGCGCGCTCGACGTTGTCCTTCGGCATGTTGGCTGCCTTGGCCTCGGCGATGGCGGCGCGCAGCCGGGGGTTGGCGTTCGGATCACCGCCGCCGAGGCGCGCGGCGACGGTCATTTCCTTGATGATGCGGGTGAAGACCTTGCCGCGCTTGGCGTCGGCCGCACCCTTCTTGTGCTTGATGGTGCTCCACTTGCTGTGGCCTGACATCGGCGTGTCTCCTCAGGTCTGAAAAGAGGCGGGCGGTTTCGCCACACACCTCCCGGTAAGGGGGCGGATTATATGACAGGTGCTCGGGGCTCAGGGCTCGGGGCGCGGTCCCTCCCTCCCCTGCCCCGAGCCCCGAGCCCCCGTTAGCGCGGCTCGATCCCCATCTCGCGCATCACGTTGTGGGCGCGGTCGACGGCATCCATCACCCAAAGCATGTACATGGCGTCGACGGAGATCGAGCGGGTGATGTCGGGATCGACCAGATAGTCGGACCCGAGGGCCTCGAAGTTCCCGTCGAAGAGCAGCCCGGTCAGCTCGCCCCGGGCGTTGAGCACCGGCGAGCCGGAGTTGCCGCCGGTGGTGTCGAGCGTGGAGAGGAAGTTGACCGGCACGTCCTCCAGGTGCGCGGCGCGGTATCCCTCGGTGCGCCCGCTGCGCGCGGCCTCGAGGAGGGCGGCCGGAGCATCGAACTCTCCTTCGCCGGTATGCTTGGCGAGCACTCCGGAGAGCGTGGTCTGCGGCTCGTAGCGCACGGCGTCGCGCGGCTCGTACCCCTCCACGCGGCCGAAGCTGATGCGGAGGGTCGAGTTCGCATCGGGGTAGAGCCGTCCGCCGGACATCTCGCGCAGCGCCTGCAGATAGAGAGGGCGGACACGGGACATGGCCCCGGCGACGCGCTTGCCGCGCTCCTCGCCGGCGAGGCTCTGCGGGAGGAGGGCGGCGGCGAAGGAGAGCAGCGAGTCGCGGCGGGCGTCGAGCTGCGCCCGCGTCTCCGCGTACATCGCCTTCCGCTCCTCGGCGTCGCCGATCTTCGTACTGGCGTAGAGGCGGTCGAGGAGCGCCTCCACCTGCGCCTCCGTCCCGGTGGCGCCCGTCGCCGCGAGGGCCTGATCGATCGCGGAGATCCGCTGCCCAGCCGGAAGCCGCGCCGCCTCCAGGAGCATGTAGCGGAGTCCGGCGCGATCGCTCGGCGCGTCGAACGAGCGCTGCGCGCGCGCGGAGGCCTGCAACATCGGCGGGACGTCGCGATCGCGGAACCCGCCGGCCCGGTCGAGATCCTTCTTCGGCTTCTCCACCGACCAGCGGTAGACCCTCTGCGCCTGCGCCAGCATCGGCGAGCTGCGGTAGAGGTAGGTCAGGACCAGGTCGCGCTCGCGCGTGGAGGCCAGTTCCTGCGACAGAGCATCGAGACGGGAGACGACGTCGCCGTAGCGCCGGGTCCGGTCGGGCTGCGCCCCGATCCACGCCGCCAGCGCCGCCTCGCGCTCGGCGCGGTGCTCGGAGATGGTCCCGCGGTTCATGTTGGCGATCGTGCCGTGGTAGTTCTTCAGCAGGTTCTCGAAGCCGTTGATGCGCGAGGCGTTGCGGATCTGCGTCTCGCGGTTGCCCTTGCCGGCCTCGTGGAGGATGGCGCTCAGGTCCGACGCGTAGCGGATCGTCGTCGGGATGGTGAACTCCCGCGCCGTGGCCACCTCCTGCGCAGTTCGATAGCGAAAGGTCCGGCCGGGATAGCCGGCCACCATCACCAGCTCGCCCGGCTTGACGCCCTGTTGGGCCACCTTCAGCCAGTGAGCGGGACGATACGGAACGTTCTCCCTGGAGAAGTCGGCCGGCCTGCCATCCGGTCCCACGTAGGCGCGGTAGAAGGCGAAGTCGCCCGTGTGGCGCGGCCACATCCAGTTGTCCGTCTCGCCGCCGTAGTTGCCGATCCCCTCGCCCGGAGCATAGACCAGCCGGACGTCGCGGATCTCCATCTGCGTGGTGCGGAGGTATTGCGAGCCCTCGAAGAACGAGGCCACGCGGCAGCGCACGCCGCCCGGACGCTCGCACTCGTCGACGAGTTGACGCTCGCGGCGTTCCATGGCCCGCGCCCGGTCGGCGTCGCCGAGGCGCGAGCTGAGATTTCCCGTGACGCGATGGGTGACATCCTCGATGTTCGTGGTGACGAACACCCTCGAGCCGGGCGCGGCGGGCAACTCCTCGGCGCGGGAGGCGGCCAGGAATCCGTTCTTGATGAGGTCGCGCTCGGCCGAGCTGTTGTGCTGGATCGAGCCGAAGGCGCAGTGGTGGTTCGTGACCACCAGCCCTTCCGGCGACACGAAGGAGGCCGTGCAGCCGCCGAGGGAGATCACCGCCCCCATCGGATCGCCGGTCAGGTCGGCAAAACGGTTCGGGTCGATCTGCAGACCCATGCTCCGCAATTCCTCGGAGAGCTGCGGGATCTGCTGCGGCATCCACATCCCTTCTGCTGCGTGGCCGACGGGCGCCAGGACCAGCGCCAGGAGAAACGTGATGGTCTTCTTCAATCGAGAATCCTTTCGTGGTGGTGTCATTTCGGAGCGTAGCGCTGCGCGTCCCCTCCCGCCCGGACCCCTCGCTACGCTCGGGATGACATGTCACCGGGGGAGCTGACCGCTGACTTTACATTGACGAGCGCGCCTCGCGCACGATACCTTCGGCGGGCAAATCGTCCCTTCTCAGGCAAACGGGTGTAGGAGGCTTCGTATGGTCGCGTCCCGGGTGCGTCTGCTTTCTCTGGTGCTCGCTCTGCTTCTGGTGGCCGGCAGCGTCCTGGCCGCCGACGGAAGGATCAGCGGGCGTGTCACTCGCGAAAACGGAACGCCGATCGGCGGCGTCATCGTCCAGGCCCTCGGTACGAACCGGGCCACGTTGACCGACTCGGCGGGACACTACGTGCTCGACGGAATCCCGGAGGGCACCTACACCATCAGCTTCTCCGCGGGCGATCACGGCGCCACGGAGAGGGATGTGGTGGTCACGGGCGGGCAGGCGGCGCGGCTCGACAAGCAGGTGGACTGGCGGATCAGCATCGCCGAGACCATCACCGTCACCTCCGCCTCCCGGCGCACAGAGCGCGTGGTGGAAGCGCCCGCCGCTGTGACGGTGATCTCACCGCAGGACGTGCAGGCGATCGCGGCTTCCGGGCAGGCACCGCGCATGTTGGAGTCGGCGCCCGGGGTCGACTTCACGCAGAGCGGGCTCTATGACACGAACTTCAACGCACGCGGCTTCAACAGCTCACTGAACCGCCGCATCCTCACGCTGATCGACGGCCGCGATCCATCCGTCCCCTTCCTCGGGGCGCAGGAGTGGGCGGCGCTCTCGATCCCTCTCGACGAGATGGCCAGCGTGGAGTTGATCCGCGGCCCCGGCTCGGCCCTCTACGGCGCAAACGCCTTCAGCGGCGTGCTGAACATGACCACCCGACAGCCGCGCGACTTCCAGGGCGGCCGTCTGCTGCTCTCGGGCGGCGACCTCAACACCCGCCGCGCCGACATCCGTCATGCCGGCGACGTCGGAGCGGAGTGGTACTACCGCGTCGTGGGCGGATACCAGCAGAGCGAAGATTTCAGCCGCTCCCGCACAACCACGCCCGAGTACAGCGTCTTCTGCGCCGCGCCGGGCGCCTCCGACTGCCTGCCGCGCGAATTACGGCCGCTGGCGCTGGACGAGGTCAACACCCGATTCGGCGGCCTCCGGCTCGACCGTTACTTCGCCAATACCGCCATCCTGACGATGGAGGGCGGCTACGCCACCATCGAGGGCCCGGTGTTCCAGACCGGAATCGGCCGCGTACAGGTGACCGACGTGGAGCGGCCGTGGATGCGGCTCAACTACAACCTCCCCCACTGGAACTTCGGCGCCTACTACGACGCGCGGAAAGCGAACAACCAGTTCGCGCTCTCCTCCGGAGCGCCTCTGTTCGAAGACTCCCGCAACCTCCACGCCGAGTTGCAGACGAACTGGGACTTCTTCCGCGGCGCCTCCCGCGTCGTCCTCGGCGTCGCCTACAACAACCAGGACGTCGACACGGCCGGCCCCACCGGCGCCCAGACCCTGATGGACCGCGCCCGCTCCGAGCGGCAGCAGGCCGTGTTCGGCCAGCTCGAGGTCGATGCCACCGACCGGCTGAAGCTGGTCGGGGCGGCGCGCTGGGACGATTCGACCCTGCACGACGCACAATTCTCCCCCAAGGCCGCCGTCGTTTTCTCCCTGACCCGCAACCAGACCCTGCGCTACGGGTACAACGAGGCCTTCCAGCGGCCGAACTACTCGGAGCTCTTCCTGCATGCCCCCGCCGGCGCGCCGGTGAACCTGGCTGGTGTGGCCGCCACGATTCCAGCCGCGGCTCCGCTCGCGCCGGCTCTCCAGCAGCTCGGCTTCGGCTCCATGGCCCTGCTCGCCCGCGGCAATCCGACCCTCGACGTGGAGAAGGTCAAGAGCCATGAGCTCGGCTACGCCGGGATCTTCGGCGGACGGGCCTTCGTCACGGTCGATCTCTACAGGAGCCGGCTCAGCAACTTCGTGACCGACCTCCTTCCGGGCGTGAACCCCGCCTTTGCGCCGTACGCCGTGCCGGGCACGCTGCCGGCGCCGATTCAGGCGGGCATCACCGCATTCCTGCAGGCAGCGCTCCAGGCGAACTACGCGGGGCTCACCACCGTCAACGGGATGCCGGCACTGGTCTTCTCGTACACCAACGCCGGCATCGTCGACACGGAGGGGGCCGAGCTCGCCGTCAACTACTACGTGACGAACAACTGGGTGGTGGACTTCAACTACTCGCACTTCGACTTCGAGGTAAAGTCGGTGCAGCTCGGAGACCGCCTGCTGCCGAACGCGCCGAGCGACAAGTGGAACCTTGGTGTGGCCTGGCGCTCGCAGCGGCTCGACGCCAAGCTCTCCTATCGCTGGGTCGATGCCTTCGACTGGGCCGCCGGCGTGTTCGTCGGCCACGTTCCGCAGTACAACGTGGTGAACCTGGCGGCGAACTTCCGCATCAGCGACCGCTACGGCGTCGGCATCGATGTGAGCAACCTCTCCGACAACGTCCACTACGAGGCCTTCGGAGGGGATCTGATGAGCCGGCGGGCGCTGGCCTACTTCACGATCAACTGGTAACCCTCTGTCACAGCTCCAGCCTCCGGAGCACCGCCTCCCCCGCCGCGCGCGTGCCGAGGGAGCCGCCGAGGTCGCGGGTAGCCTCCCCCGCCGTGATCGCGCCGACGACGGCCCGCTCGATGAGCGCGGCCTCGGCCTCGTGCCCGAGATACTCGAGCATCATCGCCGCGGTGAGGATCGCGCCGAGCGGATTGGCGACGTCCTTCCCGGCGTACTTCGGAGCGCTGCCGTGGATCGGCTCGAAGAGCGAGACCCGGCCGGGATGGATGTTCCCCGAGGCCGCCACGCCGAGGCCTCCCTGTAACGCGGCGCCGAGGTCGGTGACGATGTCCCCGAACATGTTGTTGGTCACGATCACCTCGAACATCTCCGGCGCGCGCACCATCTGCATGGCCAGCGCGTCGACGAACATGTGGAAGTGCTCGATGTCCGGGTAGTCCTTCGCCACCTCCTCGAACGTCCGCACCCAGAGGTCGCCGCCAAAGCGCATGACGTTGTTTTTGTCCGACATGCAGACGGACTTGCGCCCGGTGCGCCTGGCGAAGTCGAAGGCGTAGCGGATGATCCTCTCCACGCCCTTTCGCGTGGAGACGTCCTCCTGCAGCGCGAACTCGTCGGCGGTGCCCTTCTTGAACACTCCACCCATCCCGACGTAGGCGCCTTCCGTGTTCTCCCGGAAGATGACGAAGTCGATCTCCTTCTTCCCCTTCGCCTTCAGCGGCGAAAGGCGGTCGGCGAGCAGCTTGACTGGGCGGTAGTTGACGTAGAGGTCGAGCTGGAAGCGCATGCCCAGGAGGATGTCCGCGGCGTGCTTCATGTCGGGAACGCGCGGATCGCCGAACGCGCCGAGGTAGACGGCGGCGTAATGGTCGCGGAGGTCCTCCATCGCGCCCGGGGGCAGGGAGATCCCGCTGCGGAGGTACTCGTCGGCGTTCCACCCGAAGCGGATGAACTCCAGGCCGAGCTTGCGCGCGTCGTTCACCCGCTCGAGCACCCCCATCCCGGCGTCGATCACCTCCGGGCCGATTCCGTCGCCGGGCACCACCGCGATCTTCTTCGTGTTCAAAGCGGCGCGGATTCTAGCAGTTGCAGAACGAGGGGGCGACCAGCTCGATCCCACGTCCGGCGATGACCTCGCGCAACCGCGGCTCGCACAACGCCCGGGTCTCCGCCTCCCAGTCGTAACCCCAGTGCCGGTAACCGTCGACGCCCAGCCCGGGATGGGTCACGAGCTCGGTGATGCCGAGCACGAAATCGAGCAGCGGCTCGACGTCCCGAAGGTTCCCCGCCTCGAGCACACCGATGGTGCGGTCGTTCGTTCCCTGCCGCGACAGCGCGCCGAGCGCGATGATCGACGCACGCCGCACCAGGCCGGCCCGCCCGCCGCGGTCCCTCACCCTCCGCACGTAGCCGATGCCGTACTCCCGCGCCAGGCGCCGAACGATGCGCGAGACCGCCGGCCAGGCATGAAGATGCTGATGGCCGTTCAGGTGCGTCACGCGCAGCCCGGCCGAGAGGACCCGCTCGATCTGCGCGCGCAGCTCCGCCTCGATGCCCTTCTTCGACGAGAGGATGAACCCGACGGGAGCCCGCGGCATCGGCCGCCCGGTAGTCAGGGCGCGCTCTTCGACCAGCGTCAGGTGGACCCCGACCTCGAGCGATGGGACCTCTCGCAGCCGCGCCACGGCGTCGTCGAAGGCGGCCCCATTGGGGGAGAGGCTGCAGGCGGTGACGATCCCCTCCCGATGGGCGCGGATCGCACCGGCGGTCATCCCGGGGTGGAGCCCGACGTCGTCGGCCGTGACGATGAGCCGCTTCACCGTGGAGCGCGGGCGGCCTCGCCCGCGGCTTCCCCTCCCCCGTGCGGAGTGGCCCGCGCTCCGCGTTTGCGCATGTCGGGATACAGCGTCACCAGCTCGCGAAAGATCTTCACGATGACCGCCGGCGAGGAGAGGTGCGAGGCGCCGCGCACGCGAGGGAAGTAGTCGAGCCCGATCTGCTGGATCACGAATCCGCGGTTGCGCGCCTTGACGATCAGCTCCGCGTCGACCAGCGATCCCTCCGAGCGCAGCCCGACCGCCTCCAGCACCTCCCGCCGCATGAGCTTGAACGAGAAGTTCACGTCGCGGACGCTGATCCGGAAGAGGATCCGGATCAGCCAGTTGTAGACGACCGAGTAGAGAGTCCGCTTCACGCCTTCCGTGGTCCGGTCGAAGCGGTAGCCGGAGATCACGTCAGCGCGGGTGACGTTCATGGCCCGGATGGCGCGGCCGAGGACGTCGGGATCGAACGGCAGGTCGGCGTCCATGTAGAGGAGCAGCTCGTGCCGCGCCGCGCCGAATCCGGTCCGCAGAGAGGCGCCGAGCTTCTGGTTGAACTCGTGGCGGATGAGGCGGACCTTCGGGTCTCCCGCCGTGGCGCGCCTGACCAGCTCCGGCGACTGATCGGTCGACGCGTCGTCGACGATGATGATCTCGTAGTCGCTGGAGTGCTGCGAGAGCGCCTCCCCGGCGTAGCGAAGGGCGTGCTCGATGTTCGCCTCCTCGTTGAACATCGGGATGACGAGGGAGATGGTGGGTTTCCGCACGGCGGGATCATACCGGGCGGTCCCCTCTCCCGCTTGCGGGAGAGGCCGCGGGGGAGAAGGCACTGCCATCAGCGCTGTTCGAGGGCGACCAACTGGATGGCCAAGTCGCGGCCGTCGCGCGGCAGATAGCTGCGCTCGGCGCGGACCACCAACTGCGGCACGAAGGGCACCACGACCTCGACGCTGCTCCCACGCAACACGTCGATGGCGGTCCCGCCGACGAGCAGCCGGTTGGCCTCCATCGGCGCGTCGTGCGGAAGGCGAAAGCGCAGCGCGAGTGACGGGGCCGCCGCCACGACCTCGATCACGGCGTTGCGGGTCAGCCATCGCCATTCACCCCGCTCCGGCGAGCTCTCGTGTACGTAGACGCCCGAACCTCCGACGTACCGCTGCGCCGGCGGCTGCGGAACGAGCGACACCACCCGGAACTTCTCCGTCGTCAGCTTCCCATAGGCGTCGCTGTCGGACCACTCGAATACCCGCGCCCCCGCCGCGTGCGACCGGCCGTGCATGAGCAGGTAAAGGTCGACCTCATGCCGTCGCGCCACCTCGTCGAACTTCTCCGGCGTGATCACCGCCGGATGCCCCGCGGCGAAAGGCGCCAGGTCGGGGTCGGCAACGAGCACCGCTCCCGCGGGCAGCGTTCGTGCCGCGTACCGCATGGCCATGACCGCCGGAGCGGCGCGGCGCGTCCTCTCCTCGATCAGCGGCCAGCCGTAGACGAGCGACACGGTCGCGAAAAGGGCCGAGAACCCTGCTGCCGCGATTGGCCAGCGCGCCAGCGCCGCCACGGCGAAGAAGCCGGCCGGCAAGAGGGCGGGAAGGATCGGCTGCACGCCGTCGGACGGGCTCGCGGTGAGCAGGCAGACGAGCAGATGGACGGCGCCCATCCCGCCGATCGCCAGCGCCGCGACGCTCCGGTAGCGCCGCAGCGCGACGAGCATCCCGCCCGTCGCCGCGGCCAGGAGCGGGAGCGAGAGTGCCTTGCCACCCCACGGATGGGCGGTGAAGCGGAGGAGCGTCTCCCGCCCGCCGGCGCCGAGGAAATCGGCTGCGGCGTGCGGGCGCAGGTGCGGCCCGAGCCACTCCCACAGAAGCCCCGCGCCGATCGCCTCGGCCATCGGCACGAAGACGAGCAGCAGCGCCCCGGAGAACAGCGTGCCTGCGCGGAGCTTCCGCGGCAGAACGGCGCAGCCGGCGGCGAAGACCACCAGCATGGCCGGCGCGAGCTGCGGCCGGACGCCGATCGCCGCGGCGGCCGCGAGGGCGAACGGCTCCGGTTTCTTCTCCACCAGGAACAAGAGCGCTGCGGCGACGCACGCCAGCGCGACGCTCTCCGCATTCGGCAGCGGCCCGAACACGATCATGGCCGGCGAGAGGAGAACGAGGATCGCCACCGCCGCACCAGACCAGGCGCTGCCGAGGAGCGACCCCGCCAGACGGCCGATCAGCCAGGCGGAAAGGATCGATGCCGCGACACTCAGCACGACCAGCGCCGCGAACGGGTCGCGCACGAAGAAGTGGATCAGCCGCCCCAGCGCCACGTACAGCGGATATCCGGGAGCGTCCGGCTGCTGGCGGAGCGGATCGAACGTCTGCAGCGCCTGCGCGAAGCGCACCTCGCCTGCGTTCCAGAAGCCGTACGGCAGCGTGAGGAGGCGTATAGCCGCCACCGCCAGAACCGCCGAGATCAGAGGACCGCGGGACCGATTCACGTCAGGCCTAGCCGTTCCGAAGTATAGGCCCCGGCCGGCGGAGGGATCCGGCCTCGCGCCGCCCTCGACCTGATCACATCGCCCACCTCCTGGCGCGCCGGCTTCACCCGGGCATCGGCTTCCGACCGATCGAGGGTATCACTGCAAATAATTCTCATCGAGCCATGGTTCTAGCCGAGGCAACCGCCTGGCCGGCGGCATCCAGACAATCGAAGGACGGATTCATGAAGAGCGCTCTGATTTTGGTCGTGCTGGCAACCCTTACCGCGGCTCCCGCCGCGCCGGGTAAGTCGAGTCAATCCAACGGAAAAGGGGCTGCCGTTCGCAAGGCCAAGCCCTCCAGCACGAAGGTGATCCGGCATATCTATCGGCCGAATACCTCGGTCGACAAGCGAGTTCCCGTCTCGCTGCGGCCGATCATCGAGCAAGCCGGACGGCGCCACAAGGTCGATCCCCGGCTGATCGCCGCCGTGGCCCGCCGCGAGTCCCGCTTCCGCACCAGAGCCGTCTCTCCGGTTGGAGCGCGGGGACTCATGCAGTTGATGCCGCGAACCGCGCGCTGGCTGGGCGTCAAGGATTCGTTCAATGCGCGCCAGAATATTTTCGGCGGAACGAAGTACCTCTCCATGCTGCTCCGTCAATATGACGGAAACCTCGATTTGACCCTTGCCGCGTATAACGCCGGACCGGGCACGGTGAAGAAGTACCGGGGCGTCCCGCCGTATCGCGAGACGCGCGCCTACGTCGCGGCGGTCCGTCGCGACTACCTCGGCTCTCTGTAAGGGTGCTTCAGGCGCGCCGGGAAGCCTTCCGCTCTCCCAGCGTATATGCTCCGAGCGGATGAGGGATCGCCGGCTCTGGCGGGGTGTGGCCGTCCTGCTGACGTTCGCTCTGATCGGCGTGGCCGTCTGGTTCTCGCCCCTCCGCCAGCAGATCGACCTGCCGGCGCTGGTGGCGTGGGCCCGCGCCCACCGCGGCGTCTGGTGGGTGCTGCCGGCCTACTTCGCCGCCTACGCGGTGCTGACCGTGCTCTTCATCCCGACCCAGGCACTCTCGGTCACCTCGGTGGTCCTGTGGGGATGGTCGCTCGGAGGTCTGGTCGAGCTCCTCGCCGCCACCACCGGCTCCGTCTTCCCTTACCTGATCGCGCGCGGCACCCTCCGCGAGTCGATCGCCGCGCGGCTGGAAAGGCATCGCGCCGTGTCGGATGTGCTCGAGCGCGAAGGCTTCACGCTTCTGCTCGTCCTGCGGGTCGTGCCCATCCTCCCCTTCTCGGTTCTCAACTACGCCGCCGGCCTGACCTCTCTCCGACTCTGGCAGTACGTGGTGGCGACGCTCTTCGGGATGATCCCCGCCACGTTCACTTTCGCCTACTTCGTCCACTCGGTGCTCGAGGGGGTGATGGAGCCGCGTCAGGTCGTGGTGCGTGGACTGATCGCCGGGACCATCCTGGCGGCGCTCATCATTGCGACGAGGCTGGCGGCGCCGCGGGTGCGGCGGTGGCTCGAGTCTCGCGTCCGGACATCCTGACCGACCTCGTTCCCGCGCCACAGCCAGTACCGCTCAATCGTCAGCGGAAAGACTTCAGAGCCTTCTCCCCCGCCTCCGGCG
>DATLEX010000124.1:0-33047 GCA_035525045.1 Thermoanaerobaculia bacterium
TCGGCCCTCCCGGCTCGGGGAAGACGATGCTGGCGCGCCGGCTGGCCACCATCCTCCCCCGCCTTTCGCTCGACGAGTCCATCGTCACCACGAAGATCCACTCGGTGGCCGGGACGCTCCCGGCCGGCAGCGGCCTCTTGAGCCGGCGACCGTTCCGCGCACCGCATCACACCATCTCCACGGCCGGGCTGGCCGGCGGCGGAACACCGATCCGGCCGGGAGAGGTCAGCCTGGCCCACAGCGGCGTGCTCTTCCTCGACGAGCTGCCGGAGTTCCGCCGGGAGACGCTCGAGGTCATGCGCCAGCCGATGGAAGACGGCTTCGTCACCATCGCCCGGGCCGCGAAGACGGTGACGTACCCGTCGCGCTTCACGCTGGCGGCGGCGCTCAACCCCTGCCCCTGCGGGTTCTTCAACGATGGGCGGCGGGAGTGCACGTGCACGCCGCAGCAGATCGCGCGCTACCTGGCCAAGGTGTCAGGCCCGCTCCTCGACCGGATCGATCTCCAGGTCGAGGTACCGGCTCTGACGAGCGACGAGGTGACGGGCACCGCGGCAGGGGAGCCGTCGTGCGCGATCCGGGAGCGGGTGGAGCGGGCCCGGGAGATCCAGCGGGAGCGATTCCGGCGCACGCACGTCCAGTCGAACGCGGAGATGACCAGCCGGCTGATGCGGCGGCACTGCGAGCTCGATCCCGCCTCGCGCGCGCTCCTGCGGGCGGCGATCGATCGCCTCGGCCTCTCGGCCCGGGCCCATGACCGGATCCTGAAAGTGGCCCGGACGATCGCTGATCTGGCCGGAAACGCCTCCCTGGAGGCCGCCCACATTGCCGAGGCCGTCCAGTATCGGGCCCTCGACCGGGCGTACTTCCGGACCGGCTGACGAGGAGGCCGCGGACCGTAACCCATGCCGGCAGATGAGTTAGACGATATTCGCACGCGATTTGCGATGCGAATGGGCTCCGAAATTGAGACGGGTTACTAATAACTCAGAATACGGCGCCCCGCCCAAAGGTTTTTCGGGAGGCGAAACCGACGCGTTTAATTGTTGACAAAATGGGTCTGGAATTTATGATCACATCACGCACGCCAGAGTGGTCCGGGACGGGTGAGGAGTCGGAGAATGGCATTTGAGAAATGGGAGCCGCAGCCGGAATTTGACCGCTTTCCCGCCTCGGCCACGATCGTGCAGTCGAGGCTGATCCGACTTCCATCACCGGTGGCCTCGATGCTCCGTCTCCGCGGCAAGTCGAGCGCGAACCTCTACTACGACAAGAAGCGCAAGGTCATCGGCATCAAGCCGCTGGAAAAGAAGGAAGAGGGCGCCGCCAGGATCCGCCAGTCCGACAAGTCCACCTCCCTGCACGTCCCGAGCTTCTTCCGCTTCTACGAGATCGAGGTGTCCGGCATCAAGCGCTTCCATTGCTGGTACGACGAGAAGGAGCGCATGGCCATGATCGACATCTCCAGGCCCTCTCCCCGCGGACGGCCCGCGGGCACCTAGCGGGCATCGCCTGAGGAATTTCGCCTTCCGCGGCGCTGTCGTGCCGCCCATGAAACACCTTGCTGCCGCCGTCCTCGGCCTGTTTCTCGTCGCCTCCTCGGGCTTTGCCGGCCTGACGTATGACTTCGCCCACCTCACCACCGGGATCGCCAATCAGACCATCTCCGGCAGCGTGAAATCGGAAGGGAAGAGCATTCGCATCGACGTCGGAACCGGCGACGGGATGCTCTTCCAGAACGGGTCCTTTGCCGTCTCCACCGACGGGGGGCAGACCATGCGCGTGGTGGACCCCGCCGCAAAGACGTTCTACGAGATCGACCTCGGCGCGATCGTCGGAGGCGCCGACTCTCTCCTCGATCAGCTCGGCGGGGCGGTCAAGCTCGACGTTCGCGACCCGAAGGTCTCCGTGACCGGCGGCGCCGACGGCGGGATCATCGAAGGCTTCCCCACGAAGAAGTCCACGGTCAAGAGTGACTACACCATCGCCGTCGAGGGGCTGGGGCAGCCGATGACCATGCGCATCCAGCTCAGCACCGACGTCTGGTGGACCGACAAAATCTCCGCGCAGTTCACGAACTTCCTGCAGATGCGCGGCTTTCGGACCGGAGTGGAGGCAGTGGACAAGCTCCTCGCCGCCGAGGCCGGCGCCATCGACGGCTTTCCGCTCAAGCAGGTGACGACCACCAGCGTCTCGTTCGGCGGCAGCGACATGACCTCCATCACCACGAGCACCGTTCGCAACGTGAAGCAGGCCGAGGTGCCCGCGGCGGCGTTCGAGCTTCCCGCCGGACTGGCCCGCACGGAGAGCCCTCTGGAGAAGATGATGACGCGGGCGGCAGGGAGGTAGAGCGGGAAGCGGGAAGCCGGAAGCCGGAAGCCGCAGTCCTCCCGCTTCCGGCTACCGCCCCTCCAGCAACTCCCGCAAGACCGCGTTCGCCACCTCGGCGTTGGCCCGGCCGCGGGTCTCCTTCATGAGCTGTCCGACCAGGAAGCCGAAGACCTTCTGCTTGCCGCCGCGGTACTCGGCGACCTGAGCGGGGTTCGCGGCCACGACGCGCCCGGCCGCCTCCCGGATGGCCGCCGCGTCCGACACCTGCCCCAGACCCTTTCGCTCGACGATGGCCTGCGGATCCTCACCCGAAGACGACATCTCCTCGAAGACCTCCTTCGCCGTCTTTCCGCCGATGGCGCCGCTGTCGATCATCCCGATCAGCCGGCCGAGCATGGCGGGTGTGACCCGGTAGCCGGCGAGGTCGATCTTCCGATCGTGGGTCACGCGCAGCACCTCGTTGCGCACCCAGTTGGCCGCGGCGCGGGCGTTGCCGGCCGCGGCGGCGGTGGCTTCGAAGTAGTCGGCGAGCTCCCGGGTGGTGGTGAGGACCTCTGCGTCGGCGGCGCCGAGTCCCATCTCCGACTCATAGCGCGCCATCCGCTCCGCGGGGAGGGGAGGGATCGAGCGCCCGATCTCCTCGACCGCGGCATCGTCGAGGCGGAGCGTGAGGAGGTCGGGCTCGGGGAAGTAGCGGTAGTCGTGCGCCTCTTCCTTCGACCGCATGGAGCGCGTCTCCGCGCTGGCGGGATCGAAGAGGCGGGTCTCCTGGACGACCGTTCCGCCGGCTTCGAGCAGGGCCGTCTGGCGCCCGATCTCGAACTCGATGGCGCTTCGCAGGAAGCGAAAGGAATTCAGGTTCTTCACCTCGGCGCGCGTTCCGAGCGGCTCACCGGGACGCCGCACCGAGACGTTGGCGTCGCAGCGCAGCGACCCCTCTTCCATGTTCCCGTCGCAGACGCCCGTGTACATCGCGATCTGCCGCAGTCTCGTGAAGTACGCCCCCGCCTCCGCGGCGGAGCGGATCTCCGGCTCGGACACGATCTCGATCAGCGGCGTGCCGCTGCGGTTGAGATCGACCAGGGATCGAGCGCTCTCGTGGATCAGCTTCCCGGCGTCCTCCTCGATGTGAATGCGGGTGAGGCGGATGAAGCGGTCGCCGAGATCGATCCTCCCGTTCGTGGCCAGCGGCTGCTCGAACTGCGAGATCTGGTAGCCCTTCGGCAGATCGGGGTAGAAGTAGTTCTTGCGGGCGAACAGCGAACCGGGATGGACCTGGCAGCCGGTGGCCAGGGCCATGCGCACGGCCAGCTCGACGGCGCGGCGGTTGATCACCGGCAGCGCGCCGGGGTAGCCGAGGCAGACGGGGCAGACATTCGTGTTCGGCGGCGCTCCGAAGGCGGTCGGGCAGGCGCAGAAGAGCTTCGACTCGGTGAGGAGCCGCGCGTGCACTTCCAGGCCGATGACCACCTCCCACGACATGACCGGCGATTATAGGAGCCGGTACACTCTCCCCATGCGCTACCTGCTCATCCTGTCGATTCTCGCCACTTCCGCCTTCGCCCAGACGCTCGACGAGCGCGTGCGCCGCGAGCTCCCCTCGCTGATCGAGACCTACCAGATCCTGCACGCCGCGCCCGAGCTGTCGCTCCAGGAGAAGAACACGTCGGCGTACCTCGCCTCGCGCCTTCGCCAGCTCGGCTACCAGGTCACCGAGCGCTTCGGCGCGTACGACGAGCCCGGCCTGACCTGCTATGGAGTGGTCGCCGTGATGCGGAACGGGAGCGGGCCGGTCGTGCTGGTCCGCACCGACATGGACGCTCTCCCGGTGACCGAGCAGACCGGGCTGGCTTACGCGAGCAAAAACGAGGGGGTGATGCACGCCTGCGGGCACGACGTGCACATGAGCACCCTCATCGGGACGGCCAAGATCCTCGCCGACCTCCGCTCGCAGTGGAGCGGGACCGTGGTCCTGATCGGCCAGCCGGCCGAGGAGTTGGGGAGAGGGGCCGCGGCGATGCTCCGCGCGGGGCTGTATGAGCGATTCCCGCGTCCCGACTTCGCCATCGCCCTACACGACTGGGCGCTGCTCCCGGCCGGCAAGGTCTCGTACCGGCCCGGTTTCATCATGGCCGCCAGCAACGCGGTGGACATCACCGTGCGAGGCATGGGAGGGCACGGCGCCACGCCCGAGAAGACGCGGGACCCGATCGTGGTGGCGGCCCAAATCGTCCTCGCCCTGCAGACGATCGTCAGCCGCGAGACGTCGGCGCTCGACCCCGTCGTGCTCACGATCGGCTCGATCCACGGCGGCACCAAGCGAAACATCATTCCCGATGACGTGAAGCTGCTTCTGACCGTCCGCACGTACAAGCCGGAGGTTCAGCGGCGCGTGCTCGCGGCCATCGAGCGGACGGCCAGGGGAGTGGCGCTCGCGGCGGGATTCCCCCCCGAGCTGGCGCCGCTGGTCGAAATCCATCCCGGCGAATCGACGCCGGCGACCTACAACGATCCGGCGCTGGCCGAGCGCCTGGCCGGCGCGGTGCGGAGGGAGATCGGCGCGAGCGAGGTCGTGGAAGGCGATCAGGTGATGGTCAGCGAGGACTTCGGACGGTTCAGCCTCGAGCAGAAGATCCCGGCGGCGATGCTCTTCCTCGGCGCCGCCGATCCACGGAAGGTCGCGGCCGGAGAAGAGGTCCCGGCCCTTCACTCCAGCCAGTTCGCCCCGCCGGCCGAGCTGACGCTGCGCACCGGCGTTCGGGCCATGACGGCCATGGCGCTGGAGCTGCTGAAGAAGTGAGCCCTCTCCCGCTTGCGGGAGAGGGTGGCGCGAAGCACCGGGTGAGGGCACTCGGATTTCTCGCCACACGCCCCCTTATCCGGTCTTCGGCCACGGCCTCACTCCTCCGTGAGCGGTCCGCTGGCCCGCCCTTCGATGAACTGCTGGACGATCGGATTCGGCGAGCGCTGAAATTCATCGGGCGTTCCCACTTCCACGATCCGTCCGGCGTGAAGCATGGCCACCCGGTCGGCGATCTTGAAGGCCACCTTCATGTCGTGAGTAATGGTGACGGTGGTGGTGTGGAGCTTCTCGTCCATCTCCACGATGAGGTCGGCGATGACGTCGCTGATCACGGGGTCGAGGCCGGTGGTGGGCTCGTCGAACAGCAGGATCTCGGGCGCGAGCGAGATGGCGCGGGCGAAGCCGACGCGCCGTCGCATACCCCCTGAGAGCTCCGAGGGACGTTTCTTCTCCACGCCGTGGAGGTGGACATCCTCGAGGCACTCCTCGACCCGCCTGCGGATCTCCGCCTCGGTCATCTTCGTGTGCCGGCGGAGCGGGAAGGCGATGTTCTCGTACACGGACATGGAGTCGAAAAGCGCTCCCTCCTGAAAGGACATGCCGAAGCGGCGCCGGAACGTGTTCAGCTCCACCGGCTTCATGCAGCAGAGGTCCGCCTGGTCGACAATCACGTGGCCGCGGTCGGGCCGCAGCAACCCGATGATGTGCTTCAGCGTGACGCTCTTCCCGCTGCCCGAGCCGCCGACGATGACCAGCGACTCTCCGAGGGCGACGTCGATGGACATGTCCCGCAGCACGGCCTTCCCGTCGAAGGATTTGTAGAGGTTCCGCAGGGAGATCTTCGCTTCCACGATTCAGAAAAGCACCTTGGTCAGAAAGAAGTCGGACAGCAGAATGATGAGCGACGCGCTCACCACGGCGTTCGTGGTGGCGCGCCCCACCCCTTCCGCGCCGCCGGTGGTGTAGAAGCCGCGAACGCACCCGGTGAGGGTGAGGATGAGGCCGAACGCCGCTGCCTTGATCAGCCCGCTCCAGAGGTCGCTCATCTGCAGGAAATTGAAGGTGTTCTGTTCGTAGATCAGCGGGTTCGCCCCGAGCAGATTGACCGAGACGAGATAGCCGCCGTAGATGCCGAACGCGTCGCCGAGGACGACCAGAAACGGCAGCATGACGATCCCTGCGATCACGCGCGGCACGAAGAGGTAGTGCACCGGGTCGGTGGCCAAAGCCTGCAGGGCATCGAGCTGCTCGGTGACCCGCATCGTGCCGATCTCCGCGGCCATCGACGAGCCTACCCGCCCCGTGACCATCAAACCCACCAAAACGGGGGAGAGCTCGCGGAGCATGGCCAGGGCGACCACGCTGCCGACGAAGTTCTCCGCGTGCACGCGGGCGAAGCCGGTGTGCGTCTGCAGGGCCAGCACCATGCCGGTGAACATCGTGGTCAGGAACACCACCGGAATGGAGTCCACGCCGACGCGCACCATTTGCCGGAACCATTCGCCGACCTCGTAGGGACCGCGCACTCCCCAGAGGAGCGTCCGCCAGAGCATGCGGAACCAGAGTCCGGTCTGCTCGAAGAGTCCGATGAAGATCCGGCCCAGCCGTTCGAGGAGTGCGGTCATGAGAAGCGGGATCGCATGGTGACGCGTCCGCCGTCGCGGTACACGCGCGCGACGCGCGCGCTTACGCCGCAGAGCACTTCGTAGGGAATTGTACCGGCCTTCGCCGCCAACTCCTCCGCCGCGATCTCCTCATCGCCCTGCCGGCCGAGGAGCACGGCCTCGTCTCCGACCGACACGCCCTCGACCTCCGTGACGTCGACGGTGAGCAGATCCATCGACACCCGCCCCGCCACGGGGGCCCTCCGACCGCGGATCAGCACCTCGCCCTTGTTCGACAGCAGGCGGCTGTACCCGTCCGCGTAGCCGACGGGCAGCGTGGCGATCCGGCTGGTCCTCCCGGTCCGGAAGGTCGTCCCGTACCCGACCCCGTGCCCGCGAGGAAGCTCCTTGAGGCGGAGAATCTCGCTCCTCCAGCGCATGACCGGCTCGAGACGCGACTGCCCGGCCTCCAGCGGCTCGGCACCGTAGAGCGACAGTCCGACGCGGACGTCCTCTCCCGGTTTGAACCGCCCTCGGATCGTGGCCGCGCTGTTGGCGCGATGATGCACCGGCGCCGACAGGCCGGCCTCCTGCAGCGTTTTCACCAGCGTGTCGAAACGGGCGCTCTGCTCGTCGGTGAAGGGGTCGTCGGGATCGCTGGCGTTCGCGAAATGGGTGTAGATGGCCTCGACCCGCAGGCGAGGGGCGGATCGGACCAGCTCCACCACGCGCGCCAGCTCGGGCTCCACCGCGCCCATCCGCCCCATCCCGGAGTCGAGCTTCAGATGGACGGCGACGTCGCGGTCGCGCGCCACGCGTGTGGCCGCCTCCAGCTCCTCCGGGCCGGGGATGCCGATCGTCACGCCGTTCTGCACCGCCGCCCCGATCTGCCTTTCCGTCAGCGGCCCGAGAACGAGGATGGGGAGGCCGACGCCGGCGCGGCGCAGCTCCAGCGCTTCCTCGAGCATGACCACGGCAATCATGGCGACGCGGTCGGGCGTGCACTGCCTGGAGAGCTCGACCGCCCCATGCCCGTAGGCGTCGGCCTTCATCACGGCGATCAGCCGCGAGCCGGCCGGAAGGCGTGAGCCGATCGCCATCAGGTTGCGCCCGAAGGCGGCGGAGTCGATCTCCGCCCAGGTCGGCCGGACGGCCTCGAGGTCAGACGCCGTAGACATGGAGGTTCTGCCCGTTGATCGGCCGGGAGCGGCTGGAGGCGAGAAAGAGGATGGTTTCGGCCACCTCCTCGGGGGTCATCTCCGCCGGTGCGCCGCCGCCCGCTTCGGCCCACATGGCGGTGTCCACCGAGCCGGGGCTGACGCAATTGACCCGCAGGCCATGCTCCTTCACCTCCACCGCCAGCGCCTCGGTGAAGGCGATCAGAGCGGCCTTGCTGGCGTTGTAGGAGGCGAAGCCGGGGAACTTTTCCGGCCCGGGGATCCCGGAGATGGAGGCGACGTTGACGATCACGCCGGCGCGCCGCTCGATCATCCGGGGCAGCGCGCGGCGCGAGGCGAGGAACGCGGAACGGACATTCACCGCGAACATCCTGTCCCACCGCTCCACGCCGGTGTTCAGCACGACCTCCGGGTCGATCATCCCGGCGTTGTTGACCAGGATCTCGCAGGCGCCGAAACGGGTCTCCGTCTCGCGAAACAGGCGCTCGACGGCGCCGGGGTCGGCGGCATCGCCGGAGACGGCGATCATCCGCCCGCCGTGCGCCGCGGCGAGGGCGGCGAGCTTGCCGCCGGAGCGGGCGAAGACGGCCACGCGGGCCCCGCGCTCGACGAGCATCTCCGCGGTGCGCCTGCCGATCCCGCTGGAGGCCCCGGTCACGACCGCCACTCTGTCATCGAAGTCCGCCATGTCGTGTCGCAACGCCTATAATCCGGGCGCAGGCTACCCCAAACGACGAAGATTGAGGAGAGGACGATGCCCACCGAGATCAATAACGTGATGCAGCTCATTCTGCGCTGGGCGCACGTGGTGGCAGGAGTCATCTGGATCGGTCATCTCTATTTCTTCAACTGGGTCAACGCCCACTTCGCGAAGGCCCTCGACGGTCCGACGAAGAAGATCGTCATCCCCGAGCTCATGCCGCGTGCGCTCTACTGGTTTCGCTGGGGCGCGGCCTGGACGTGGATCACCGGGTTCCTGCTGGCCGGATTGATCTATTACCACGGGCGCATCGTCTTTGAGGATCCCACATCCGGCAACGTCTGGCTCTGGCTGGCCATCTTCCTGATCATCCTGGCGGTCGGATTCGTGGTCTACAACGCGGTGATGAAGTCCGTGGCGAACGTCGTCCTCGCGAACGCGATCGTGCTCGTCCTCTTCGCCGCCGCGTACCTCTTCCTCGAATACGTCGGCAAGTTCGGCGGGCGCTCGCTCTACATCCATGCCGGCATGATCCTCGGAACGATCATGGCCTTGAACGTCTGGATGGTGATCTGGCCCGCGCAGAAGAAGATCATCCTGGCCACCAAGGAAGGGACGGCGCCCGACGCGACGCTGGTGGCGCAGGCCGGCCTCCGCTCCCGTCACAACACCTACATGTCGGTGCCGCTGCTCTTCACAATGATCGGCAACCACTACCCGACCATGTACGGCAACGACTACCGCGACATGTGCCTGCTGGGCACGCTGGTGCTCGGGTTCCTGGCAGTGCGATGGCTCTACGGGAAATCGGCGAAGGTGGCGGCGTTCTGAAGGACCCCCGGTATGAACATCCGCGAGATGCTCGAGCGTATCGAGCACGATACGCTCGTGCCTCAGGCCGCGAAGAGCTCGGAGACGCGCGGGCGCGACCGTGAAGAGCCGGAGGACGACCTCCGCCCCGCCTACCAGCGCGACCGCGATCGCATCATCCACTGCAAGGCCTTCCGGCGGCTCAAGCACAAGACGCAGGTGTTCCTGGCACCGGAGGGCGATCACTACCGGACCCGCCTGACCCACGTGCTGGAGGTGACGCAGATCGCCCGGACGATCGCCAAATCGCTCCGGCTGAACGAGGTGCTGACCGAGGCCATCGCCCTCGGCCACGATCTCGGCCACTCGCCGTTCGGTCACGCGGGCGAAGCCGCCCTGAACAAGCTGGTGAAGGGAGGCTTCGATCACTACCGGCAATCGGTGCGGGTGGTGGAGACGCTCGAGAACGACGGCCGTGGCCTGAACCTCACCGTGGAGGTCCGCGACGGGATCCTGAAACATTCCAAGGGACAGACCGGCGAGCTGCTCAGGACGCGGCCGAAGGCGCGGGCGCTGACGCTGGAAGGTGACATCGTCCGCATCTCGGACATCATCGCCTACGTGAATCACGATATCGATGACGGCATCCGGGCCGGGATCGTCCGGGCCGAGGACATCCCGGAGGGGGTTCGGGACACGCTCGGCCGGACCGGAAGCCTCCGCATCGACCGGATGGTCCGGGACGTGATCTCGGCCACGCTGGCCTGCGACTACGAGGCCGTCTCCATGTCGGGGGAGGTTCTCGGCGCGCTCGAGGAGCTCCGCCGTTACATGTTCGAGAGCCTCTACCTCACGCCGACGGTGCGCGGCGAGTTCGAGAAGGCCCAGAAGATGCTGGTCGCGCTGTTCGAGCACGTGACCAGCCACCCGGACGAGTTCCTCGAGCGGACAGGGAACGAGCCGGTCGAACGGCTGGCGGTCGACTTCATCGCCGGCATGACCGATCGCTACGCGATGAATCTCTATACCCGCCTGTTCCTGCCGCGGCCGTGGAACTGAGGGGAAAAAAAAGAGCGCCTTACGGCGCTCCTGCTCGTCACGTCTGGCAGGTGAACGTGATCAGCGCCGGCCCCTGGTCCCGCGCTTCTGCGTGTTGACCGAGTCGCGGAGGTCCTTGCCGGCCTTGAACCGGACGTTCTTCGAAGCGGGAATGGCGATCTTTTCGTTCGTACGCGGATTGCGACCTTCGCGCGCCTTCCGCTGCGAGACCGAAAAGCTCCCCAGTCCCGGGATCGCGCAGCGCTCACCGCGTCCACACGAGTCGGCGATGTAGCCGACGAACGCATCAAACGCAGCCGAGGCCTCCTTCTTCGAGATGCCGGCTTCCTCGGCGATCGCATTGATGACGTCACCCTTACCTGCCATAAACGTTCCTCCTGTCGTTCGTGAGAGCCGCGTGTGTGTGGATGTGCTTGTGAGGTCGCACGACAATCTAGGTAAAGCATCATTGATTGTCAACGGGGTTCTGCCCTTCGAGTCGCACCTGATTTCTCGCGCCATGTTCACCACTCGCCGCGCGCAGATTCCGCTGCGCGTCGATGTATGCGCGAACCACGGAAACGACCTGCGCGTGGCTCCACGTCAGCGGTGCGACCGACAAGGCCTGTCCGTCATAGGGATCGATCTGTTCCGGAAGAATGAGGGACGGCGAAGCCTTCGCCCGCGCCCACCGCACCAGATCGAGCGCCGACTGCAGCTCGACGATGCTCGTGGCCCGCGCCACGGCATGCTCGGCCAGCCAGAGAGTACAGATCAGCCAGGGGTTACCAGGCACCCGGACAGCCTCGTCCGAGATCCGGTGGTAGGCGTCGTCCTCGTAACGGGCGATTCCCCCCACCTCGGTCTGGACCCACAGCCGCTCCCGAATGGCCTCCATCGTCCCGCCGACGAAGGCGCTCGCCGGCGGAAACACACCCAGATGGAACACGGCGTAGCAGGAGGAGTCGACGGCCTTGTCGAGCACGAGCTCCTCCCCATCGTTCAGGACCAGCCCGCGCGCGAATCGCCCTTCTTCCTCGATCCAGAGGTGCCGGACCATGGCGTCCCGCACCTCGGCGGCGGCCGTGGCGAACGACATCCGCCGCTCCTGTTCGTTGAACAGGTTGGCCAGCTCCGCCGCCGCCTGCAGGCCGGCGTAGACCGCCGAACAGGTGAAGGTGAAGACGCCCTGACGCTCCTCCCACATGTCGAAGCTCGGCAGCGGCAGGCGCGTCTCCGGGTCGCGGTACCGGACCAGGAATTCCGCCGGGCGGACGACCAGCCGGTCGTAGATCAATCGCAGCAGCTCGAGATCACGAGTGCGCTGGTAGTGGCGGCTCACCAGCCAGACCACCAGCGCGGTCTCGTCCTCCTGGATGGGGAGCTGCGTCCGCCCGGCGCGGACCCACGGGTGCCACAGCGGCGCGTACGACCCGTCGGGGTTGTACTTGTGCAGCAGGAAGCCGTCGTCGCGGATGACCCGGTGCGCGAACTGGAGAAAACGCCGCGTCAACTCCGGGAAGCCGGCGCGGTCCATGGCATCGCACACGAACGCCGCATCGCGCGCCCACATGTACGAGTAGTGATCGTTGTGCCCCCACTGGATGTCCGAGTCGTTCGCGGCCAGAACGGCTCCCCCGCTGTCGCACTGCGTCCGGATGACCAGCAGCGAGCGCCGGTAGAGATCGATGATCTCGTCCGGCAGCTCGAAGATGTCCTCGGCTGGCTTGTGCAGCCAGGTGTACCAGTAGGAGCCGGCACGGGAAAGCGCCCGCGACGGCCCTTCGTTCCGGATGTTCGCGTCGAGCCGGCGGACCTCCCCGTAGTCCCGCCCGGCGCAGATCCAGTAGAAGAGGGTCGCCGTCCCCATCGGCTCCAGCCTGAGGGGGATGCCGATGGTGGATTCCACCGCCCCCTGGGCGATCGGCGACATCGACAGCACGCCGTCCTCCGCGTCGCGCCATGTCCCTTCGGCTCCGCCGATGCCCGAGCGGCCGCAGGCGTACTCCTCGATGCCCGCCTCCCCCTCGACCGCGGCGTTGATCAGGAAGTAGCGCCGCGCCTTGTAATGGATGATGCTCCGCGTCTCCGGGTCGTACATGGCCGTATCGCCGATGGCGTTGCCGTAGAGGTTCAGATCGTGGTGGAAGAAGAGCTTGATCGAGCGGGCCTCGCTTCGCGTGTTCCGGACCACGACCTTGCGAAGGTAGACGTTGGCGTCGGGATCGACGGCGTCATGACAGCGGAGTTTCAGCGCGGCCCCTTCGTTCTCGCAGGAGACGTCGGTGACCAGCGTATCGCGCAGATAGTGGAGCGACTTCTGCCACTCGGCGTCTTCGAGCCACCCGAGCCTGTCGTCGGCCCAGACGCCGGAGCGGAACCGGGCCGCGGCATGGTTCTCCATGCCCACGTGGGGATAATAGAAATCGGCCAGACGGTAGTCGGAGTCGAAGGCCACGAGCACCGATCCATTGCCGATCGGCAAGTCGCGCGGCATTCAGCTCATCCCTCCGTCATGTTCGCGAGCGGCCCGGGACACGGCCGCGTAGTCTACCCCGAACGACGGAGCACAAAGGCCGTGAACCCGTCCGCTCCCGACTCCGGTGTGAGGCGGAGCACACCGCGTTCCACCCACCGCCGCGCGCCCGGCGGGGCGTACGGCGCGGCATCGTCGAGGACGAATCGCGGCTCGGCCCGCAGCGCCCACTCCACGACGGCATCGTTCTCCTCCGGCTCGAGCGAGCACGTCGAGTAAATACAGGTCCGGGTCGCCAGCCGCATGGCCGCGCTCAGCAGCTCGCGCTGAAGAGCGGCAAACGAGGCCGGATCGGATTCGCGGAGCCGCCACTTGATCTCCGGGTTCTTGCGGATCGTGCCCGTCGCGCTGCACGGCGCATCGAGCAGAACCGTCTGGAAAGCTCGTGCGAACGCCGGCGCGCGGCCGTCCGAGACCACGATCTTCGACGTACGCCCCACGAGCGGCCGCAGACGCGTCAACGACACATCGTTGCTGATCACGCTCGTTCCGCGGTGGCGCATGAAGATCGTCTTGCCGCCGGGGGCGGCAGCCAGGTCGAGGACCTCCTCGCCGGCGGCCGCCGCGATCGCGGCGATCACGGCGCTCCCTTCGTCCATCGGATAGAAGCGGTCCCGGTCGAGCTCGGCACTCGACCCCCGGAGTCTCACCATCCCCTCCACGAGATCCGACGCCGTGGCTCCTTCCGGCGGCGGGCCTTCGAGCACCAACGCGTCCGGGAAGGAAAGCTCCTGGTTCGCGGCAGCGATCGCCAGCGCCCGGTCGGCTCCATACGTACGCCCCCAGCGGTCGAACAGCCACCCCGGATGGCCGAGCCGCGTGGCCGGATCCGCCGGCTCCGGCAGCCCCTCCGCCGCCCTGCGCATCACGGCGTTGACGAACCCCTTCGCGCGCCGGGCCCGGCGCGCCGCGAGATCGACCGACTCGGAGACGGCGGCGTGCGGCGGCACGTTCATGTAGCCGAGCTGGTAAACGCCGAGCCGCAGGATCTCGACGACCACGCGATCGATCCTGTTCAGGCGCCGCCCGGCCAGCACCTCGACGGCGTGGTCGAGCCGCGACCGCCACCGCAGCACGCCGAGGACGAGCGTCCGTATGAAGTTGCTCTCGCCGAGGAGAACGATCGAGGCGTAGAGCGACTCGCGCTCGATTCGCAGGAGGAGCTCGAGCGCGCGCTCGCGCTCGTTCACGGCAGCCGCGCTCCGGCCCGCCAGCCGAGCCCGCGGGCGACGTCGCCGGCCGCCGCCCGCGGCTTTCCAGGGCGCTGGAGCTCATGCAGACGCACCATCCCCTGGCCCGTTCCGACGACCACCGACCGCCCGACCTCCGCGACCTGGCGCGCGGGGAAACCTCCGCCTGCGGCGGGCGACATCTCCGACACCAGGATCGTCTCCCCGCCGCTGTCGAAGAAGACTCCCGGCCAGGGATCGAAGGCTCGGAACCGGTCGTAGATGACGCGCGCCGGCTCGGTGAACGTGATGCGCCCCTCCTCCTTTTCGATCTTCGGCGCGTGGGTCGCGCTCTGGTGGTCCTGCGGCGTCTCGACGGCGCGGCCGCTCTCGATCGCGGTCAGGGTCCTCGACATCGCCTCGGCACCGGCGCGGGCCAGGCGCCGCGCCACCGACGGCAGCCGCTCGTCGGGACCGATCTCCAGGGCCACCGTCTCGATCATCGGCCCGTGATCCAGCTCTTCGTCGACGCGCATGATGGTCACGCCGGTGGCCGTCTCGCCGGCCTCGATGGCACGCTGAATCGGTGCCGCGCCGCGATACTTCGGAAGCAAGGAGGCGTGCACGTTGAGGAAACCGTGCCGCGGAATCTCGAGCAGCGACCCCGGCAGGATCCTGCCGTAGGCGATGACCACGCCGGCGTCGGGAGCGATCGCCGCGATCCGCTGCAGGAACACCTCATCGCGGATCTTCACCGGTTGAACGAGAGGAAGCCCGAGCTCCTCCGCTCGAACGGCGACAGGCGGCTTCTGCAACCTCATGCCGCGACCGGCGCGGCGATCGGGCTGGGCGACCACCAGCGCCACCTCGTGCGCCGCGGCCACGGCGTCGAGCGTGGGAAGGGCGAATTCCGGCGTGCCGAAGAAAACCACTCGCAAGGCGCGGCGCATTGTGTCATTAGAAGCGTCGCGAGAATCCGGGCAGGGCTCGGGGCTCGGGGGTCAGCGGGACAAAGCCAGAATCCATCCGAGCCCCGAGCACTGAGCCCTGAGCCCTCTACGTCCCTGTCGCCGGCGGCGTGTCGGCGAGCGTCGTGGTGCGGGTGTCCGTGGCGGGGTCGACGGGCTGGTACGGCGCGGTGGTTCCCTCCACGCCCGCGGAGGGCTGGGGCGGCGCGTCGCCGATCCCGTGGCCGCCCGGGGTCTCGCTCCGCGTGGCGGGGGGATTGGTGATCGTCGAGGGGTGGTTCTGGTAATCGCGCGGGACGGGCTCTCCGCGGCATCCGCCGAGGAACAGGAGCACCAGCGCAAGGGCCGCGAGCTTCATGCTCACGGATGAGTTCAATGGACGTGCCATAGAATCCAGCGATGCGACGCCTCTTCCTCGCCTCTCTCGCCCTCTTCGCCGCCACCCCCCTGGCGGCCCAGCTCCCGGACGGCGACGTCCACTGGTCGCGACGCGCCGAAGGGAACTCCGGCGGGCGGGCCGCGGCGGGACCCATCGACAGTGCCATCGCGGCGTACGAGCGCGCCGTGACCCGGCAGCCCGACGCGATCGAGCCGCGCTGGAAGCTGCTGCGCGCGCTCCGGTTCAAGGGCGCCTACGTGGCGCGGAGCAACGAGGAGAAGAAAGAGGTCTACTCCCGCGCCAGGACGGCCGGCGAGGAGGCGCTCCAGGTCGTGTACCGGCACATCGAGGGTCGCGGTCTCCCATCGCCGCAGAAGGCACCGGAGCAGAAGGTCGCCGCCGTCGTTCGACAGGTTCCGGGGGCGGCGCAGTTCTTCGTCTGGGACGCCGTGAACTGGGGGGAGTGGGCGCTGGCGTCCGGAAAGATCGCCGCCGCGCGGCAGGGCGCCGCCGACCGCATCCGCCGCCACGCCACGATCGCTCATCTCGCCGACCCCGCCGTGGAGGGAGGCACCCCCTCGCGCGTGCTTGGACGTCTTCATGCCGAGACGCCGCGGATTCCGTTCATCACAGGGTGGGCATCGGGGCGTGAGGCGGTGAAGTTCCTCGAGCAATCGCTGAAGATCGATCCCGACAACAAGATCACCATCGTCTTTCTGGCGGAGGCGCTGGTGAGCGAGAGGACCGATGCCCGGCCGCGGGCCATCCAGATGTTGCGCAAGGCCGTGGCCGCGCCTGGCGACCCCGACTACCGCGTGGAGCAGGCGGCGGCTGCGGAAGACGCCCGTGCGCTGCTCACGAAGTGGGGAGCGTAAGCGCAACGACGAGATCGCCGACGCGCACCGTCTCCACCTCATCGAACCGGAGTCCTTCCGCGGAGATCCGCGGGACGGACAGCGGCACGCGCTTCAACGTCTCGATGGACCCGCCGAGCCGTTTCCACAACGCCTCCTTGGCGGACCAGAAATGGATCAGCCGGTCGGACAAGGCGCAGGCGCGCATCACCTCGGTTTCCGCCGCGGTGAGGAAGAGATGAGCGGCCTGCTCGCTGAGCGGCCTGACCACCTGCACGTCGATTCCCACCGGCGCGGTGTCGATGGCCGCCGCCGCGTACGGCGCGGAGTGTGACAGGGAAAGGAAGCGCGAACCGATCCGCCGCTGCTCGATCCGGCACGCCGCCACGTCGGCGGCCAGGCCGGCCTCGACGGCCAGGGCCTTCGCCGCCGCCCTGCTGAGCAGGAACTCATCGCGGCGCCGCGGAAGGCGGAATGACTCCGCGGCGCGGAGCTCCTCCTCGGAGAACCACGACAACGGCACCGCGGACTCCCCGATCACGATCGCGCGGGAGCGCCACGGCTGCGGAATCGGGATGACGTTCATTCCTGCTGTGTCGGGTGCGCGCCGATGAACTCGGAATCGCCGTTCTCCTCGACGATCGTGGCGAAGGCCACGCCGGTTCCGGCGATGGCGCTGAATCTCAGCGTCGTCGTCTCGTCGAGGCGGACGCCGAGCTGGGTCTCGATGTCATGCACCATCCACACCTCATCCTCCGGAATTCCCGACTCGACCGATCCGCCCACGGGCTGACCGCTCCGCGTGCGCGCCGAGATGCGGAAGGTCGCCGGGATGATCCCGACGTTGACCACCCCGGCGTTGATGCGCCGGCCCGGCGAGCGCGCTTCCGGGATCCCGACGATGATCAGCTCCGCGTTCTCCGTGCCGGCCGTGACGGAGTGACGGCGCGTCAGGGGCCCCTCCACCGACGGCCGGCCGCCGCGCGTCACGTCCGCCGTCTTGATGACGGCCACCGGAGCGCGCCCCTCGCGATGCTGGATCCAGAGCGTCCCGACGCCGCGCGCGCCGAAGTAGGTGCGCACCAAATCGGGGAGGCGCACGGTCTGCCGCGGGCCGAGGGTCATCCGGCGGTCGACCCGGTCGAACGGCCCGATGAAGCGGAGGGACATCGTGATCGGCTCGCGAAAAGGGTTGTGCAGGGTCAGATCGGAGATCCAGAAGGAGCCGGCCGCGCCGGGCGAGCTGCCCACGGCTGGAAAGACCATGCGAGCCCGCGCGGAGGCAACGGTGTCGCCCTTCTCCGGGAGCCGGATGCGGCGGAGGTAGCTCTCCAGGGGCGCTGCCTTCGCGCCTGGCTCGCGCTTCCAGATCTCGACTCCCCGCACGGAGGCGAAGAAACGGTAGCAGTCGTCGATGTAGGCGGCGACGGCCTGCGCCCGGACCGCGTTCGGCACGCCGTCGAACTCGTCGAAGCGCTCCGGTGAGGTGCGGAGAATGACCCTGGTCCGGGTCCGCTCCAGCGCCGTGATGATTTCCGCCTGAAACCGGCGCGGCGAGGCGATGGGGATCTGGTAGAAGCGCGTCGGGTTCATCCGGTCGGCGAAGAAGTAGAACGCCGGCTGATTGGAGAAGTCGAAGATCGGCTCGCGCCGGCGCACCAGCCTGCGGATCTCTTCTGACACGTAGCGGATCCGGTAGGCCACCTCCTCCGCCCGCCCGTCGCGCTGCACGCGGAGAACGCGGCGCTGGTAGTTCATCAGGTCTTCCAGCCTGCCATTGACCACGTCCGGAACCCAGAGGACGACGGCGATGACCGGCGCCGCCGCGATGGCCACGGCGACCACGAATGCGCGGGAGCCCTCGCCGCCCCGGCGCCAGATCGCGGCGAGCCTCCGCGCGGCGAGGATCCCCAGGATGACCAGCATCGGCCCGACCAGAAAGGCCGCGAAGTACTGGTGGCGGAACTCGGCCCGGCCGAAGGCCGTCCTCTGCGTCACGGTCGCGAAGATGGTCAGCAGCAGGAGCGAGGCATCGAACATCTCGAACCGCCTGCGCACGACCCGTTGAATCAGATAGGTCGCGGCGATGGCGATGGTGAGCGGGCTGAGGATCAGCCGGAACTTCTCCCAGAGGACGAAGTCGGCGAGCTTCTGCAGGGTGAGGTCCCTGCGGAACGTGGAAACCAGATCGGGAAACGGAAGGGACCAGACCGCGTCGATGATCCGCGGGATGGTGACGAAGGAGATCTGAAGGAACTCGCCGAGGACGCCTTGCCACGTCAGATAGACGACGAACGGCGCCGCGGCGGCAGCGAAGCCGGCTCCGAACCACGCCAGCGCGCGCCATGGCGGCATGCCCGTCCAGCCGACCCGCCGCGAGAGGAGGGCCAGCACCACCATCGTGGCCACGGCGCCGGCCGCCGTGTAGAGACCGATCTCGTAACTGAAAAAGAGAGCGACGCCGCCGAAGGCCCCGGCGGCGAACGCCGCCGCGGCGCGGCCGCGGCTGAGCGCCATCCAGAGGAGCGCCACCGCCGCGACCTGGAAGAACGTCCGGTTGTTCTCGGCGGTGATCCACGCACTCATCCCCACGACCAGGAGCGCCAGGGGGATGGAATCGAAGACGGCCATGCCGAGGATCCAGAGCGACACCGCCAGCAGGCCGCCCACGACCACGGTCCGGGCGAGGGCCACCTCGAGATCGCGGCCGAAGACCTTCATGAGCCAGGCGTCGAGCATCCCGTCCTCGAGCAGGCCGTGCAGCACGAAGACATCGCGGTACGGCACCTTCCCCCGCAGGTAGTCGGAGGCGGGGCCGATCGACTCGCCGCGATGGAAGAGATCGATCCACTGGGTATGGTGCGCCGTCGACGCGTAGCTGAAGACGTAGATCAGAAACGGCAGGATCACCCATGCCGCCAGCCGCCGCGCGGTGGTCGCGCTGAGCGGCCGCCTCAGCAGCGTGGCCAGGCCTGCCGAAAGCATCACGGCCACGACCACCACCGCGACCGGGTGCTTCGTCGTGACCCAGAACAGCGGGACGAGCGGCAGGAGCACGAGCGGCAGCGCGCCGCAGGCGATCCTGCGCAGGACCTCGCCGGCCGGCCGGCCGAAGCTCATCTCCACGATTCGCGAGATCAGGACGGCCACGGCGAAGAAGATCGCCAGGAAGAGCGCCACGAAGACGATCTCCAGAAAGAGCGTCGGGTAGTGCGCGATGCGATGTCCCCTGACCAGGTAGCGGTACAGCAGCCAGGCGGCTCCCTCGCCGAACAGCAGAGCGTGGTACGGGAAGAGCTCCCGCCGGAAGAGCCGGCGCAGAGCGCTGCTCGATTCCAGGAGATGAAAGCCGCGCACGCCCCCGAAGGCCAGCGCCGCCGGCAGCAGGAGGATCCATCCGACCTTGCCCGTGGTCAGATGAAAGACCGGCGAGAGCATGAGCGGCACGGTGAAGAGGATCGTCACGGCGAGATCGCGCTCCGGCGTGCGCGTCCGGAAGCGCCTCTGCTCATGGCCGATGAGACGCCGCCCGGCATGCTGAAGCCAGACCGCCAGCGGCGGGACGGTGAGGAAGAACACGGCCGCGGTGAGGTAGTCCTTCAGCTTGGAGTAACGCTCGATGGTGACGATGCCGATGGCGACCGGATCGGTGGGAGGGAAGCCGCGAAACAGCAGCGTGATGGAGAAGAACACGCCGGCGGCAAACGAGAACGCCGCGACCCACAGCAGCGCCGCGGCAATCCGGTCGTAGAGCCGCATCGGGGCGGAGTGTAGCAGGACGTTCGCCGTTCGCCGTTAGCCGTTAGCCGTTAGCCGTTAGCCGTTAGCCGCAAGGGGCTGAACTTATGGCGGGACGCGGGAACGGAGGAACTTGTTGACCGACTCGGAGGTCTGGGACGGTTCGCCAAACCCGGACGTCTTCGTCCACCGGCCGAGTCGACTGGAGCTCCCTGCCAAACGGCGTCAGGGGCGAGGGCGGCGGACCGAAGGCTCGTCCGCGTCCGGCGGTGGCGGGGGCCGGAGAAGCCACCAGAGCACGAACGCGGCGCCAAACACCCCGATCACGGTGTAGAAGTGCGCCAGCCCTCCCCAGAAGTTGCGCGCCACCGTCCCGTAGTTCCGCTCACTCCAGGCGCCGAGCCGCAGCGCATAGATCGAATGGACATTCGTCACCACGGCAACCACGTGCACCAGCACCAGGACCATGCCGGCCACGAACAACCCCAGCATGTTCCGGTCGCTGAGCGGCCTGCGGCTCACGGCAAAGAGCGTGGTGAGCAGAATGATGTTGAAGGTGAGATCCATCAGCGCCAGGCCCGGCCGCGGAGATGCGGGAGGGAAATCCGATCGTTCGACGGTCAGCTCCGTTCCCTTCGCAATCAGACGGGTCACCGCGGGACGCTCGCCGATCCGGATCAGCGGCTCACTGAGCGCGGCCAGCAGGCGGGCGTAGGGAGCGGAGAGGGCCAGCCAGAGCGCCAGGCCGAAAAGAAAGCCGGCCGTCCCCTTAGCGAGTCCGGGCCAGAGGTTTTTCCGCAAACTTCCAGCTCCAGAGAATGAACATCGAGATCGCCGCCAGAATGACCAGCGACTGCCAGACCGCGACATGGAAGAGATCGAAGACCCGGCGGTGGTGCGTTCCCAGCCAGAAGAGCGAGCTCAAACGGACGACGTTCAGGATCTGAATGGCGATGCTGGCCGCCAGCAGTCCGGTCAGGCGCGACCGCAGCGTGGCCGGAAAAGCGAAGATGGCCGCGCAGAGCAGAATGACGGCTTCGATGCCGTTGCAGCCGTTGCGGACATCGATGGCGAAGCGGGATGAGTGGATGACCGTGCCCGCCGTCTCGATCCCGCCGTCGATGGTGCGCAGCACCGCCCCGGACGCCCCAGCAATGATCTCGGTCAAGGGAATGATGACCCGGTCGTTCACCGGCTTCAAGGCCACGATGACGTAGAGAACGATCAGCGCGGCCCCGAACTTCGTCACGAAGGCGACCCGGGGGCTCACCGGTTCAGAACCTGCTCATGACGAAGAGCCCTGCCCCGGCCAGGAGAACGAACAGGACGGCCAGTCCGACGAAATCGATCACCGGAACACGCACCGCGACCGCCCCCGCGATACCGGTTCGGGTTGCCCTGCATGTCCAGGGTCAACGTTCCGGTGAGGCCGGCCTCCGATGAGAAACACAGTAGACGCCGGGAGTCAGGGGGGTCAGTGTGCCCAGATCCTGGCCCGTCAGGTCGACATTGCACGCCGTACCGGCGGCCGCGTTGTAGGCGGTGGTGAGATCGGTCTGAGCCTGCCCCGCCGTGCGTGTGTGACCGGCGGCTTGCGCTCATGGCGCCGATGTTATGGCCCGGGCGGGCCCGCTGTCTGTGCAAAAAAGAACACTTTTGAGCGATACAATTCTGACGCGCATGAAGAAGAAGGGAAGGCGAACGGCGGGCGTTTTCAGCCCCGAGTTGTTCTTGAAAGAGAGCGGGGCCGGCAGGACGGTCGTCGATTTGGAAAAAAACCAGGCCCTCTTTTCCCAGGGCGACCCGGCCGACGCGGTGTTCTACATTCAGGAGGGAACCGTGAAGCTGACCGTCCTCTCGCCGCGCGGCAAGGCGGCCACGCTCTCGCTGTTGACGGCCGGTCACTTCGTGGGAGAGCAGTGCGTGGCGGGCGGAGAAAGGACACGTACGTGCAGCGCCATTGCCATCAGCCCTACCACCGCGCTCCGCATCGAGAAGAAAGAGATGATGCGGGTCCTGCACGAGGAGCACGTCTTCGCCGAAGTCTTCGTCTCGTTCCTGCTGGGACGCAATGCCCGGATCCAGGAGGATCTCGCCGATCAGCTTTTCAATTCCAGCGAGAAGCGGCTGGCCCGCGCCCTGCTCCTGCTCGCGCATTTCGGGAAGGACAAGCCGGAGACGGTGGTCCCGAAAATCAGCCAGGAGGTGCTGGCGGAGATGATCGGCACGACACGCTCACGGGTGAACTTCTTCATGAACCGTTTCCGGAAGCTCGGCTACATCGAATACAACGGCGGACTGCACGTTCACAGCTCCCTGGTCCGCGTAATCCTGAATGAGTAGCTAGTGGCCTCCCGGCGGCTGCAGCGGCAGCGTGACGATGAACGACGATCCGCGGCCCAGGCCCGGGCTCTCGGCCCTGACGGTTCCGCCGTGGCGGTGGACGATCTGTTCGACGATGGAGAGGCCGATGCCCAGTCCGCGCTGATGACTGGCCGGCGTATCCGCCTGCCGGTACAGCTCGAAGACGTGCGGCAGGAAGTCTGCGCTGATCCCGATGCCGTCGTCGATCACCGACAGGCGCGCATCGCTCCCCTCTCGCTGCAGCAGGACATCGATCTGGCCGCCGCGGGCCGTGAACTTGATGGCGTTGCTCAACAGGTTCCATACGACCTGCAGCAGCCGCACCGCGTCGCCGCGCAGCGGCGCCGGATCGAGTGCCAGGTCTGAACGGACCCGAATCCCCCGGCCGGTCGAGGCGGGAGCGGTGATTTCCAGGGCCGATCTGACGACGGAGGCGAGATCGATCTCCGTCATCTCCATGTTCAGCTTCTGCTCGCGGATGCGCGCGACGTCGAGCAGGTCCTCGGTGAAGACCTTGAGCAGGCTCGCGCTCTCCTCGATGCGGAGGAAGGCCTCGCCGAAAAGATGCGGTGCCCCCTTCGAGAGCTGCACCCATCCGATGATCGAGGTCAGCGGCGTCCGCAGCTCGTGAGCGACGGTCCCGAGGAAGGCGTCCTTGTACCGGTTGGCGCTCTCGGCCTCGCGAAAGAGCATGGCCGTATCGATGGCGACCGCGGCACGCTGCGACAGCTCCTCGGCAAGGCGGAGGTCGCCGTCATCGTAGCGGCGCCGCGACGAGGAGAAGGTGATCGTGCCCAGCACCTTCTCGCGCACGATCAGCGGCACACTGATGAGCGACCGCACGCCGAGCGCGCCGATGAGCTGCATGATCCCGGCCTCCGGCTGTATGCCGGTGGCATGCGACTCGGCGATGTCGCTCAGCAGCACCGACTTGCGCAGCAGCAGGGCCTGCGGGGCGCCGGGGGCGCGCTTCGGATCGCTGAAGGCGACCTGCTGGAACTGCTGTGCCAGACCGCGCATCACGGGATTGGCATGGGAGACGGTCAGATGGCGGATCGAGCCATCTTCCCCCACCAGATCGACGGCGCACCAGTCGGCAAACGCTGCGGTGGAGAGCCGGGTCAGCGACTCGAGCGTCGTTTCGTAGTCGAGCGACGAGGCCAGGAGAGCGCCAGCCTGCGACAGCATACCCGCCGCGCGCGCCGCTTCCTCGGCGACGAGGGCGCCGCGCTTGAGAACATCGATGTCGAGGATGGCGATGATGGCGCCGTCGATGGCGCCCGCCGCCGTGCGATAGGCACGAATCCGCAGCAGCCGCCATTCGCCGCTGCCAACCTGCACCTCGACGTCCGCGGGAGCGGCCGTCTCGATGACCGCGCCGGCGAGCTTTGCCAGATGGGAAACGTCGAGCACCGACCTGGCCTCGTGGAGTGGCCTGCCCACGGCATCGCCGCGGAAGTTGAAAAGCTGTCCGGCGGTGGTATTGAACCGGCGCACGTCGAGGTCGACGCCGACGAACAGGATCGGGATCTCCACCGCCCCCAGGAGATTCTCGATGTCGTCGTTGAGCTTCACCAGCGCCGTGTTGCGGGTCTGGAGCTCGTCGTTGAGCGTGCTCAGCTCCTCGTTCGCCGACTGAAGCTCTTCCTTGGCGGTCTCCAGCTCTTCGTTCGTGCTTCGGAGCTCTTCATCGCTCGACTGCGCTTCCTCGGCCGCGGAGGAGGCCTCCTCCGCCAACAGCTCGCGATCGTCGAGGGCGGCGGTCAGAGCCTGCCGCAGACCCTCGATCTCCGTCTGGACGCCGGGCCGGGCCTCGCCGGCGCCGGCTGGTGCCGCCACGCTGCGGAACACGACCCAGCAGAGGTCGTGTCCAGGGGGAGCGATCCCATACGGGATCACCTCGAAGGCCACACGACGCCGGTCCTCGCCGTCGCCGGCCAGAACGTCTTCCCTCGTCACCGCGATCCGTTCCCGGAATGCACGGCGGACGGAGGGTCGCAGCACGGCCAGAATTTCGGGATGCCGGATCAGGCCGAAGAGATCGAGTGTCGCCTCGCCCGGTTCGAGGGCAATGAAGGGACCGACGTCTCCGCGAATGCGCGTGATCTCCATCCGTTCGTTGATGAGCACACCGCAGGGAGCGAGGTGGGCGGCGAGAAAGACGTCCTCCTCGTGCGCTTCCGGGTGAGGTACGCCGCCGGCGGCGCGGCGTGAGGCCGGCGAGGCCGGCGGGGCGCTCGGGTGCGCTGAGCGCCCGGCTACGTCGAGCGTGGCTGGAGAGCCCGGTGCGGGCACCCGGCGGTAGATCAGCGGTCTGGCTGAGACGGGGGTGAGCTGATTCGCCGAGCCGCGGAGATTTTCCGAGCTTCCCAGCATCAGAAATCCGGCCGGGGCGATCGCGTACTGAAGAAGAGTCAGAGCCTTCTTCTGCAGCTCCGGGTCGAAGTAGATCAGAACGTTGCAGCAGGTGACGAGGTCGATCCTCGAGTAGGGAGGGTCACGGGTCACATCATGCGCGGCGAACACGCAGAGCTCGCGGACGGCCCTGGCGATCTTGTATCCGCCCGCTGCGGTGGTGAAGAACCGCGCCAGACGCTCCGGCGACACGCCGTTGACCGCCCGCTGCGAATAGACCGCGGCACGCGCGTTCATCAGCGATTTCTCATTGATGTCGGTCCCGTAGATGGTGATGCGCGGGGCGCCGTCGCGGCCGTCGAGAAACTCCAGCAGCGTGATGGCCAGCGAGTACACTTCCTCGCCCGTCGAGCAGCCCGCCACCCAGATGCGAATGCTGTCTCCCGCCGAGCGGTTCTCGGTGATGGCTGGAAAGACGACCTGCTTGAGAGCCTCGAAGCGCTCCGGTTCGCGGAAGAACGAGGTCACCCCGATCAGAAGATCCTGGTAGAGCGCCTCGAGCGCGTGGCCATCGTGCTCCAGAGAATCGGCGTAGCTGCTGAGGCTGTCGTGGTTCTCGAGCAGAACGCGCCGGAGAATCCGCCGCTCCACCGTGGCTCGTTTGAAATGGTCGAAGTTCGCCGGATGGCCGGCGCGCAGCAGTTCGAGCACCCGCTCGATCTCGGCCGGACTCGGCGGCGGGAGCGGCTTCCCTCGTCTCGAGCCCTCGTGCCGGGTGATGCGCAGAAGCCGCTCGGCAATACCGGCCGGAGGCAGCACGAAATCCGCGGCGGCAGCGGCTGCCCGGGGCATCACATCGAACTTCGCGCTCTCCGGGCTCTGGGCGAAGGTGATCCCTCCGGCATCATGAACGGCCGCGAGGCCGCGAGATCCATCCGCGTCGTTCCCCGACAACACCACGCCGATGGCGTCATGCTTCCGATCCTCCGCCAGTGAAATGAAGAACGTATCGAGCGGGCGATGCGGCACCTCCGGCGCGCGTGGCGCCAGATGCAGGAGGTCGCCCTGGATGGTCATCTGCGTATCGGGCGGAATCACGTAGGCGTGGCCGCGCTCGATGCGCGTTCCGTCGGTCACTTCCTGCACCGGTATCGATGTGGCACCGGCGAGGATTTTGCTGAGCATGCTGTCGTGGCGGGGATCGAGATGCTGGATCAGCACGAAGGCCAGCTCCGTATTTTTCGGAATCGCGGTGATGAGCTCGGTGAATGCCTCGAGTCCTCCGGCCGAGGCGCCGATGGCGACCACGCGCACCCGCGACGTCATGGCTCCGGCCGCATTCGCGCCGCGCGCAGAAGCGGACTCGGCGCGCCTGGAAGTTCGCGTTGCCATCGGTCCTCCTTCCGGAACGACGCGTCTGAGGATGGAGGCAGTGGCGGGACGCGCGCGGGGGATGCCTGTTGGCACCGGACTCTCGCGCGCCTGGTCGCGACCTGTTGATCAGGCGTGTGTTGAGGTAACGAAAAGAGTATAAACCCCTATTTCCCCGTTGGCAACGAAGGCGACGTTTCTCGCCTTTTTGGCAAGACTTCTGCACGGCGCTTCGCCATGTACGGCCGCTTGTTACGACAGCTCCGCGAATCGAAGGATCGCTCTCAGGCCGACGTCGCGCGCAGTGTGGGAATGTCCCCGGCACACCTGGCCAGACTGGAGACGAGCCAGCGCGGGTTGTACCTCGAAGATTTCATCATCATCGCCACGGCTCTCGGCGAAAAGGCGGGGAATCTCCTTCCGAACGACCTCGGCGACATCGGGCACCTCAAGCCGCTCATCGATCGCCTGGCAAAGCTCAGACCGGAGTTTCTGCCGCGCGTGGCCACGATCCTCGAAAAAGTCGTGCAACTGACGGAAGAGGCGTCGAACGGCGGGCCCGACCGCGGATCAACGCCGGCCCGACCGCGAAAACGCCGCCGGTGATCTCCTCTGCGCAAATGGTGTTGCCGGCCGGCTTCGCACGGCACGGCGAGCATTTCGGTTAACGGTTAACGGTTGACGTCAAGCACGCTTCGACCACCGCATCGTGCAAGGCCTGGACGCTCGCCGCGGGCGCCTCCACGTCGGGGGCGCGGCCGTAGCGGCGGATGGCCTCGCTGGTGGTGGGGCCGATCGAGGCGATCATGGCTCGGGCGAAGACGCGCCCGCGCTCCTCCGGAGTGAGGGGGCCGAAGAAATGCTCGACGGTCGAGCCGCTGGTGAAGGTGACCACGTCGATGGCCTCCTCCGCGATCAGCCGGCGCAGCTCGTCGAGGTCGTTCTCCACGGCCACGGTCCGGTAGGCCACGCCGAGGTCGACCTCCCCGCCGCGGCCGCGCAGCTCGTCGATCAGCTCGCCGGAGCCCTCCGCGGCCCGAATGACCGCCGTGCGCACTCCCCGCTGCTCCTGGTCAAGCATCGGCAGCAGCGCCGCGGACTGGAATCTCTCCGGGACCAGGTCGGGGACGACGCCGCGGCCGCGCAACTCCGCCGCCGTCGTCTCTCCGACGGCGGCGATCACGACGCCGGCGAGCGCGCGCGCGTCCTTCCCTCTCGAGGAGAGGCGATCGAAGTACGCGCGCACGCCGTTCACCGAGGTGAAGACCACGAGGTCGTACCGCCCGCCGATCACGGCGTCGAGCGATTCCCACGACTCCGGGGGCGCGATCTCGATGGTCGGAAACTGCAACACGTCCGCGCCGGAGTCGAGCAGGAGCTGCACGAGTTGCGAGGCCTGCTCGCGGGCGCGCGTGACGATCACCTTCCTGCCGAACAGCGGCCTGGTCTCGAACCAGTTGATCACCTCGTGCAGGCGCACCACGTCGCCGACCACGATCAGCGCCGGCGTGGGGAGCCCGGCCCCGCTCACCCCCCGCTCGATGTTGCGCAGGGTTCCGGTGACCGTGCGCTGATCGGGGCGCGTTCCGTTCGAGATGACCGCCACGGCCCGATCGGATGGCATGCCGTGCTCGGTGAGCTTCTTCACGATCAGCGGAAGATTGCCGAACCCCATCATGAAGACGATGGTCCCGTCGAGCTGCGCCAGCGCCGGCCATTGGATTCCCGTCGAGTCGCCAGCTTCGTGCCCGGTGACGAGGGTCAGCGAGGTGGCCCAGGAGCGGTGCGTGACGGGGATGCCGGCGTAGGCCGGTCCGGCGATCGCGGACGAGATGCCCGGCACGATCTCCACCGCCAGGCCGGCGGACACGATCTCCTCGGCCTCCTCGCCCCCGCGCCCGAACACGAACGGATCGCCGCCCTTGAGCCGGACCACGCGCCGTCCCTTCCTGGCCTCCTCGATGAGCAGCCGGTTGATCTGGTCCTGCGGCAGCACATGCGCGCTGGCGCGCTTGCCGACGTAGACCACTTCCGCGCTCTTCGGGATCCGGGCGGCGATCTCCTTCGACACCAGCGCATCGAGGGCGACGAAGTCGGCCGTGGCGATCAGCTCGGCGGCGCGCAGCGTCAGGAGGCGCGGATCGCCCGGTCCGGCACCGACCAGATACACCTTACCGCTCGGCACAGAGCAGCTCCTCGGCCCCTTTTGCGACCAGCTCCTGGTAGACGGAATCGATCACCGCCCGCGGATCGGCGCCGCGAGCCGACGCCCGGATCGATCGCGTCGCCTCGTAGTCGGAAAAGAACGCATGAATGTGAATTTCGGCCTCGCTCCCGTTGGCATGAACGGCCACCGCCGAGTAGCAGTCGAGCTGTTCCCCGAAACGCTGCAGGACGCCTCGCTCGGCGCGCGCGGCGAGCTCGCTCGGGGCGTGGTTGATCGACCGCGCCGCGGCGATCGCCGCCTCGTCGCCCGCCCGCGTCTCCACGACCACGATGCCCTGCCCCGCCGCCGGCACCATCTCCTCCACCGCGAAGTGGCTGGTGATCTCGCTTGTCCGGCCCAGCCGGCCGAGACCGGCCGCGGCCAGGATGACGCCGGAGTAGAGGCCGGCCCGGGCCTTGGCGATGCGCGTCTCCACGTTCCCCCGGATGTTCTCGATCTTCAGGTGTGGAAAGCGCGCCAGCAGCTGCGCGCGGCGGCGCGGCGCACTGGTGCCGATCACCGACCCTGCCGCCAGCGCCGTGATGGGGAGGCCCTCGAGATGGACCCAGGCGTCGCGCGGATCGGCGCGCTCGAGGAAACCGGCCAGACTGAACCGCTCCGGAATGATCGACGGGACGTCCTTGAGGCTGTGCACGGCCAGGTCGATCTCACCGCGGTCGAGCGCCTCCTCCAGCTCTTTGATGAAGAGTCCCTTTCCGCCGACGGCGGCCAGCGAAACGTCCTGCCTCTTGTCGCCCGTGGTCTTCATGGCCACGATCTCCGGCCGGTATCCCTGCTCGCCAAGCCGGTTGGCGACCTCGTTGGCCTGCCAGAGAGCGAGCTGACTGCCGCGGGTGCCGATCCGGATCGTGCTCATGATCGCAACCCGAAGATCTTCCGGATGGTGTTGCGCAGCGACTCGCGCTCCTGCGGCTCATCGGCGGACTTGAGCTGAAGGATCGGGTAGTGGAGGATCTTGTTGACCATCTGCGTGGTGAGGAGGTCGATGGCCGCGCGCTGCTCGGCGGTCATCGGTCCGACCTTCCGGAGACACTTCTCCAGCTCGGACGTGCGAATCTCCTCCAGACGCTGCTGCAGCTCGACGATGGTCGGCACGGCGTCCTGGGCCACGAGCCGCTTGCGGAACTCCTCCACCTCCCGGGCCACGATCTGCTCGGCGCCGCGGGCCTTCTGCTGGCGGAGCTCGAGGTTGGCGTCGGCGACCTGCTGCAGGTCGTCGACGTTGTAGAGGTAAGCGTTCTCGATCTGGGCCACGGCAGGATTGATGTTCCGCGGCACGGAGAGATCGATCAGGAAGAGGTTGCGCATGCGCCGGCTCTCCAGCGCGCGCTCGACCTGTTCCGGCTCGATGACGAAATGCGGCGCCGCCGTCGAGGCGATGACGATGTCGCAGGTGGCCAGGTGCTCGTCGAGGCCGTCGAACTGCACGGCCGATCCGCGGAAGCGCGCCGCCAGCTCCACGGCCCGGGCGAACGACCGATTGGCGACGAAGACCTGCTTCACCTCCTGGTTATGGAGATGCTCGGCGGTCAGCTCCCCCATCTCCCCCGCCCCGAGGAGCAGCACCTGCAGGCCGCGGAGATCTCCGAAGATCTTCCTGGCCAGCTCCACGGCGGCGTAGGGAATCGAGACGGCGTGCTCGCCGATGGCCGTATCCGTGCGGACCTTCTTCGCCACGCGCATGGTCTGGGCGAAGACCTGCAGGAGGAGCGCATCGAGCGTGCCCAGCTCCTGCGCGGCCTGGAAGGCCGATCGCACCTGCCCGCCGATCTGCGGCTCGCCAATGATCATCGAGTCGAGCCCCGCCGCCACCCGGAACAGGTGCTTCACCACGTCCGTGTGCCGCAGGATGTAGAGGTGACTCTCCAGCGCCACGCGGTCGGACTCACCCTGCCCGGCCAGCCACTCCACGACGCGCTCGATCACGTCCTCGGTTCGCGACGAGACGATGGCCTCGACGCGGTTGCACGTCGAGAGCACCGCGGCACCGTCCACGCCGTCGAGCGCCTGGAGCGTCCGCACCACTTCCGGCAGCTTCTGCTCGGAGACGCTCAGCCGTTCCCGGACCTCGACAGGCGCGGTGCGGTGATTGAGCCCGACCAGAAGCAGCGCCATCGTCAGGTCCTCGCGATCCCCAGGATGGCCACGATGATGGCCACGAACGCGCCGGCCGAGATGTACACCGTCCGCCGGCCGCGGAAGGCTCCGCTGATGTACGACTGCAGCAGCGCCGCAAAAAACATCCACGCCACCACCGCCCCGACCTGCTTGACGCGCAGGTCCATGAACCCGGCCGTGGTCCGGTACGACCACATCACCCCGGCGATCAGGCCGATCGTGTAGACGCCGAACCCGATCGCCAGAGCGCGGTACGTGACCAGCTTGCAGACGTTCAGGCTCGGGATCCAGTCCCACAGCGGGCCGCGGTGCTTCGACCGCAGCGCCCGATCCTGCGCCGTGGCCAGGATGCTGAAGGCCAGGCCGATCAGCAGCCCGGCGATGCCGAGCGTGGTCAGGAGAATGTGCGCGGTGAAGAGCGTCGAGCGCAGCGCCGGGTCGAGGTCCGCGAACGGCTCCCCCACCACCGCCGACAGCGTCAGGAGAAGGAGCACCAGCGGATAGACGAAAAACGCCGCCGCGTAGACGCGGTAGCGGATCCACAGTCCCAGCTCCACCGCGAAGACGGTCCAGGACAGGAACGCGGTCAGCTCGGCCAGATTCGTCAACGGCGGGTGACCGGTCCGCGCGCAGATCGTCCCGATCCACATCGTGTGCGCCGCGAAGCCGCCGATCATCAGCAGCAGCGCCACGTGCTGCAGGCGGCGCGTCTTGACCACCAGCGAGGCCAGCACCGTCACCGTGCCGAGCGCGTAGAACGCGAGGGCCACGTAGAGGGTATCGGCAGCGTCGAAGTTCATTGAGCCAGCCTCTTGCAGAACACGACCTTGTCGTCTTCGATTCTGTAGAAGTCCTTGATCCGGGAGATCTCCTCGTACCCGCTCAGCTCGTAGAAGCGCAGCGTCGGCGCGTAGGTCTCCTTCGAAGACGTCTCGATCAGCAGCATTCTCCCATGCTGCCTCCGCACCTCGCTCTCCACGAACTGCAGCAGGAGCTGCCCCACCCCGCTCCCCTGGTGCCGCGGTTCGACCGCGATCCAGTAGAGATCGAACACGCCGTCCGTCAGCGGCGTCGGGCCGTAGCAGACGTACCCGCTGATCGACGCTCCGGAATCGGTGGTTTCGGCCACCTGGACGACGTACTCGCCCTTCTCCCCCTTCTCCAGCGACTCCTCCACCAGCTCCATCGCACAGCGAACCTCCTCCTCGGTGAAGCGCCCCGTGGCGAGGAGGATCGCCTCGATGCGCTCCCGGTCCTTCTCCTCGGCAGGGCGGATCTTCATGGGCGGCGTCGCGACTGGGCCGCAATCATAAGCTCGTCGAGGAACTCCTCGAAGGCCATTCCCGCCGCGCGGAGGGCCTTTCGGAATCCGCTGCCACTCCCGATGTCGGGGTTGGGATTGACGTCGAGGATGCACAGTTCACCCGTGGGGCGCTGCCGCAGGTCGAACCGGCAGTAGCCGCCGATCGAGAGTACCGAGGCCGCCCGGGCGCACAAATCCGAGAGGTCACTCCGCAACGTGTCCTCGATCACAGCCGGGGTGCGGTTGACGGTGGCCCGGTCCTCCTCCGACCCCTCCGCCCACTTCGCCTTCCATCCGACCACCCGCTCCTCCGGCCGGAGCCCCTCGGAGAACACGATTTCGCCGGGCGGCAGCAGGACCATCCCTCTCCGCCCGTGGTAGAGGGCCTGGTTGAGCTCCCGCCCCTCGATGAACTCCTCGACCAGAGCGGGCTGGCCGTAGGTCGTGATCACATGCTCGACGCGCGCCGTCACCTCGGCCTGTGTCGAGCAGACGGAGGCCGGCTCGATGCCGATGCCGGCGTCTTCGTGGACCGGCTTCACGATCCAGCGAGTGGGATGGGCGTGCCCTCTCCAGCTTGCGGGAGAGGGTGGCGCGAAGCGCCGGGTGAGGGCGACAGATCCCCGTGGGACGGGGAGCCCGGCAGCCGCGAGCAGCTCCCTGGTCAGGCCCTTGTCTCCACAGATGCCGATCGCGGTCGGATCGGAGCCGGTGAAGGGAATGCCGAGCATCTCCAGCGCGAGGGCGAAATGCATCTCCCATCCCGATTTTCCGGCGACACCCTCGCAGAGGTTGAAGACGAGGTCGGGGGAGTCGCGGCGCAGGTCGTCGAAGGCGGCGGCGACGTCGCGAACCGGGAGGAGGCTTCCGCCGGTGAGGGCGGCGACCTCCCGCGCGGTGGAGACGACCTCCTCTTCGCCGGCCCGTTCGAACTCGCCGAGGTGCGGCTTGAGGTCGACGTCGTCGTTGTAGGCGACGACTACGCGCATGCCCACCGTCGAGCGGCGCTGCCGGCGATGCGGCCGATCACGTCGTTGTAGGCGATCCCAAGCAGGCGCGCCAGGATGATCAGGTCACTGGTGACGGGGTGGACCCCGGGAAGCGGGTTCACCTCCACGAAGTTCGGCACGCCGTCCCGATCGCGGCGGACATCGACGCGGGCCACGTCGCGCAGCCCGAAGGCGTGCCAGACGTCGAGGGC
>DATLEX010000142.1:0-8713 GCA_035525045.1 Thermoanaerobaculia bacterium
TTCGCGGCGCGAGAGAAAGCTCGCGAAGGCGTAGGCGCTGTCCAGGTAGACGCCGGACGCGAGCTCGACGTTGGCGGGGATCGCGCTCGCGTACCAGTCGTGCGGCAGGAATCGATCACTCATCTGGTGGCGCCGAGAGCTTCGGCCCGACCTCGGCCGCCGGGTTGCCAGCCACGTACGCTCCTGGGCCGACGTCGCGCAGCACCACCGCGCCCGGCGCAACGACGGCGCCGTCACCGACGACCACGCCCTTGAGGATGACCGCGTTGTAGCCGATCCAGACGTCGTCCCCGATGGTCACCGCGCGAGCGGTCATGGCAGGACGTCGCGTGCGATCGCCGGCCGGGGAGAGCGCGATGGTGTCGGCGAGGCGCGCCGCCGGCTCGAGGGGGTGAAAGTCGGCATCCGCGATGGTGGCGCCGCCGGCGACGAACACGCGGCTGCCGAGCGTGATGCGCGTCGCGCAGACGATCGAGGCGTTGGAGAGGTAGCACTGATCGCCGATCTCAAGCCGCCCGTTCTCCTCCACCGCGAGCGAGGTGCGCCAGAAGGTGACGTCGTCGCCGATCACGAGTCCGGTCTCTCCTCGCGCGAAGAAGTGCTTGAAGCAGAAGGACGAGTCGACGACGCAGCCACGGCCGACCCGGATGTTGCTCGGGATCGCTCCCGGAAACCAATCGCCTTCCAGCTTGACCCCGGGCACGAGCGGATGAAAGTGCGGCGTGGGCATGTCAGAAGCCTACGGCACGCAGCAGATCGCCGAGCACGCGGTCGCTGTGAAAATGCTCCTCGGCGACGCGGCGCGCCGCTCGGGCATGCATCGCCCAGTCGGCCTCGACCCGCGACAGGGCGTCCACCGCCTCCTCCTCGTCGGTGAAGGCGAGCAGCCCGGCGCCGCTCGGCAGGTGCGCCGTCCAGCCGGTGTCCTGGGCGACGACCGGGCGCCCGGAGGCGAGGTAGCAGGCCGAGCGACCCGAGAACCAACCGGTGCATCCCTTCACGTAGGTCTCCTTGGCGACCGAGAGCTCACCTCTCGAGCGCTGCAGGAACCGGCGGTAGGTCTTCCAGTCGCCGGCGCAGCGGGCCGGGTCCTCGATGCTCCATCCCTGGCGTCGAGCCGCCTCGGCGGGGAAGGGATCGCCCTGCGTCTGCCCGACGGCGATCGCCAACCGGAGCGCGGGGACGCGACGGGGAAGGCCGAGCAACCGCAGGAGCTCGACGTTTTTCTGTCCCCAGGTCTCGCCGTTCCACCGGAGCGGCGGCACGGCGCTCCAGTTCATGACGGTGGTGTAGGCCGCGTCTTCGCGCGCGGGCTCGTCAGGTAGCGGCCAATGGCGCAGCACGATCGGCTGGCGGGTCGCCTGCCAGGTGACGCCGCACGAGGGCATCCGGCAACCGGGCAGGCCCTGGCTCTCGCCGTAGGTCAAGTGGTGAGTGTGGCTCTGAAGCAGCGCCCTGAGGTTGGACTCGCCCGCCGTGAAGCTGATCGCGGTCTCGCACTGGATCTGCGTGAACATGGGATCGCTGTCGATCAACGCCCGCACCGGGATCGACGCGTACTCGTCCCTCATCACCGTCGAGCACGAGACGTTGATCAGGAGGTCGGCCGTCGCGCACACCTCGTGCACCCTTGGAAGCGGCATGCCGAAGCACTCGCCCGAGACCTCGTCGCGATAGGCCCAGCGCTCGGCCAGGCCGAAGGCTTTCATCGCGGCGGCCAGGTGAGCGACGTTCGCCGACGCCTCGACCGTGCCGTCGCCCGCGGCGTAGACCGGCCACAGCCGGGTGTCCTCGACGTAGAAGACGTCGCAGCCCAGCTCGGCGAGACCGAGTGGGTACTGCAGGTAGTCCCAGGTGACGCCTCCCGCCCGCAGGAGGCCGAGGTAGCCGCCGACGACGACGCGCAGCCGATCTCTCAAGGCGTTTCGTCCGTGCCGTCGATGGAGTGGAGCATCGCGCGCTCGATCGCTACAGGAGCCCGACCGCGGAGAGCACGCGGCGGAGAAGCGTCTCGGCGTCGAAGTACTCGCTCGCGATGGCGCGGGCCGCGGCGGAATGGCGCGCGTAGTCGGTCCGGATCGCGTCGATCGCGGCCAGCACGTCGTCGTCGCCGGTGAAGGCGAAGAGGCCCTCACCGGTGGGAACGTAGCGGGCGAACCCCGTGTCCTGGAGAATCACCGGGCGGCCGGCGGCCAGATAGCAGGCGCTGCGATCCGAGAACCAGCCGCTGCGCGGCAGCACGTACTGCTCCTTCGCCACCGAGAACTCTCCCAGCGACTGCTGGATGTAGTGGCGGTAGGCATCGGCCCGCTCGAGACTCTCCGAGGCGCGCAGCCGCCAACCGTGGCGACGGAGCTCGTCGCGGTCCTCCTGGCTGATGGCTCCCACCGAGAGCTCGAGCGGCAGCGACGAGGTGCGCGGTAGATCCAGGAATCGCTTGAACGCCACGTGCTTGCTCCAGCGCCAGGTCTCTCCCTGCCATTCGACGTCCTTGCTCCCGTGCTTCCAGTTGGCCACGGTGGTCAGCGCACCCGCCGGGGGGCGCGTGGTGCTCCACCATTGACCGACGACCGGCGGGCGGGTGGCCAACCAGTGGTAGCGGGTCACCGGAATCCTGCAGTCGTCCGACCCGATGTTCTCGCCGTAGGTGAAGTGGTGGTCGTGAGCATCGAGCTCCGCGATCCTCGCCGCGTCACCCTGCGCGACCAGGACCTGGTTCCATCCCGGGTCGGTCTCGAGATACAGCCTGCAGGCGATTCGGGAGTGCTCCTCGCGCACCTCCTGGGACCCGCAGACGTTGAGGGCCACGACGCAGTGCCGGTAGAGCTGGTGCAGACCGGCCAGGTCGAGCCTCCCCTCGCAGCGATCGTTCACCCCCGGCGGCCGGAACACCCAGCGATTGCCGAACCCGGCCGCCTCCATGTAGCGGGACAGCAGGCTCACGTTCTGCGAGTGATCCGACACCAGGTCCCACGTCCGCGGGTCCCACACTAGGCGATCGGAGTCCTCGACGTACCAGGTATCGAAGCCGAGCAGCCGGAGCGCGGCGAGATGGTGGAGAACCTGCCAGATCATTCCCCCGAAGGGAGACGCTCCTACCTGGCCCCAGACCACGGCCGAGCCTCGCTTGGGCGCCGGGTACTCGAGGTCGAGCCGCATCGCGAGCGGGTCGATCGATTGCGAGTCAGCGGAAGACATTCGCGATCAGCTCCGGGAGCACCCTCTCCGCCGCGAAGTGGCTCTCGGCCAGCCGCCTCGCGGCGCGGCGATGACGGGGGTAGTCCGCGTTCACCGCGTCGATGGCCTCGACCGCCTGGTCGAGGTCGCGGAAGACGAGGATGCCCTCTCCCACCGGCAGCCAGTCCCCGAGGCCGGTGTCCTGGACCAGCACCGGTCTTCCCGACGCGAGGTAGCAGACGCTGCGATCGCTGAACCACCCGCTGCGGGTGGCGACGTAGCAGTGCTTGGCCACGGTCAGCTCGCCCCTCGACTGTTGGATGTACTGTCTATAGGTGTCCACCGTCCTCGACGGCAACCAGCCCGGAGTGACGTCCCACCCGGCGGCGACGCATTTCTCGGAGCCGCCTCCGGTGAGGGCGATCTGGAGACGCTGACTCGTCAATTGCGGCAAGCTGAGGTAGCTCAGAAGCTCCCGGTCTCTCTGACCATACTTGACGCCCTCCCACTCGACATCCTTCAGCCCCCGCCATCTCACGATCGAGGTGAACGCGCCGTCGTCGGACGACGTGGCCGCCGGCCATTCGGACAGGACGACCGGCGGCACGGTCCTCATCCATTCGCGCCCAGCGGTCGGAATGGAGCAATCGGCCGCACCTACGTGACGGCCCACCGTGAAGAGCGCTTCGCAGCGGGCGAGCGTCTCGGCGAAGGCCGGTTCTCCTCGTGCCAGGCGGATCTGCGTGAATCCGGGATCGACGTCGATGAAAGCGCGCCGCCGCGGCAGCTCGTAGTCGCGACGCCACTCGAGAAACGGAATGCCGCGGACGATAAGGAGGTCGGCCGCGCGACAGACCTCCGAGAAGTCCGCGAGGGAAAGGCCGCGCGACTCGTCCCCCGCTCGGTAGATCCATCGACCGCCGAAGCCGAACGGCTCGAGGCACGCGCGCACGAAGCCGGCGGGGTAGTCGAGGTCCCAGGTCGGCTCGTTGGTCTCCCAGTTGTGGACGGTGGACCAGCCGCCGCAGTCCTCCAGGTAGAAGACCTCGTGGCCGAGCGCCCGCAGGCCGATCAGGTACTGCAGGTTGGCCCACGCTTGACCGCCGGTGACGGAGCGGCCGATGGCGCCGGACAGGATGATTCTCATCGGGCTGCCGCCGTGCTCCCGCGCGCTTGGTTGCGCGAGACGCCGAAACTCGTCGCCAGTCGCTCGTAGAGTTGCGCAAGTCGCAGGTTCAGCGCGCCGATGTCGTGGTGCATCTGCACGTGGCGGCGACCCTCTTGGCCAAAGCGAGCGCAGAGCTCTGGGTTGCGCAGGAGGAATCCGAGGTTCTCGGCGATGCCGGCGACGTCTCTCTCTTCCGAGAGCAATCCCGACTGGCCATGAAGAACGATCTCCGGAATGCCCGAGTGGTAGCTGGAGACGACGGGGAGCCCACAAGCCTGGGCCTCCAGAAGGGAGACCGGAGTTCCCTCCGTTTCGCCATCACCAGCCGTCACGCAGGTCAGGGCGAAGACGTGCGCCTGCTCGAGCAGTCTGCGGACGTACTCGCCATTCTGTGCTCCGTGGAAGATCACTCGGTCCTCGAGGCCGAGCGTCGCCACCAGATCCCGGAGCGGCGCGCCGAGCGGTCCATCGCCGACGATGTCGTAGCGAATGGCGCGTGGGAAGTCTCTCAGCGCGGCGAGGGCGCGGACCGAGAACTCCACCCCCTTCTTCTCGACCAGCCGGCCGACAGTGAGCAGCTTGATCGGCTCGCCCTCCCCGAGTACATGCTCGCGGTAGGGAAACTGGTCGAGGTCGACGCCACAGGGCAAGTGGACGAGGCGGGAGCTGGGGCAACCGAGCTCCACGAGTCGGTTGGCTGCGAAGTCACTGTGAACCGTGATTGCGTCGGAGGCCTCGAAGAGCTTCGCGTAGCGCGGGAGCTCGCCGCTCCTCGTGCGAGAGAAGTCATACCCATGAAAGCTCACGACCAGGGGCGCCTGCCACAACTCTCGAAGGAAGCGGAAGCTGCTTCCGACGGGTCCGAAGTGAGCGTGAATGACGTCGCACTTCTCGTGACCGGCCATGCTGCTCAGACGGCCGAGGGCCGACAAACTCGCCGCCTGATAGCCGTACTCCTGCCAGCGAAGGGTGCCGACTGCCAACCGTGGGTGCGCGAAAAGAGCTTGGAGGAACGCCGGGACGGTGCGCACGAGGCGCCGGAGGTTCGACTCCGCCGTCCCGGACTCTGGAGACCAGGTCTTCCCCCAGATGGGGAAAACCGGCAGCTCGTAGACGGCCACCTCGTCGGGAAGGCCCAGATAGTGCGTCCGACCAAGGAGATCATGGCGCTCCACCTCCGGATGCAGGGGGCCATGGCCTCTGGTCTCGGCGAAGATCCGTACATCGTGGCCCAGATCGAGCAAGCCGGAAATCTGCCGGAGGATGAAGGTCTCCGAGACCGCAGGAAAGCAGTTGAGCACGAAGGCGACTCTCATCTGCTTCTCACCCGTTGCCAGTCAGACCGGCGGTCCGGGTCCTCCGAGGCCTCGGCGGTGCGCAACTTACGCCACATCGACTTCGCAGGACTGGGGGTCGTTGCCGCCAAGAAATTGAGAGCGACTAAGAGCCTGTGCAAGTCTCTGAACTCGAATCTCCACGAGCGCCGTGGATAGAACCTGATCACACTCCAGCGTCGCTCATTGATCTGATATCGGTGAAGAACTGCTCCATGAGCGGAAAGCAGTACGCGCGCACCTTCCCTTCGAGATGGGATTCATCTACTTCCCGCAGCACGTTGAAGTTCTCTGGATTCCTGAAGGAGTGAGACTCCTGCACCCTTACGGACTCTTTGGGGATACCGGCAAAGGCGGCAATGTCATGCGCCCTCTTTGTTATCTCACTAGTCCTGACTATTAGCAGCCTGTTCTTTGGAACAGTCGCCAGGACCCTACTATTGTGGCGCGCCCAATAGGAGAGGTAGCCGTCCAACGTATACAAGCCTCTCCGCTTCAGCGCCTCCTCTTCCGGAGGATGTGAAAAGAGATCCGGCCGAAATCGATACTCCCGGAACGTAACCCATGCCTTGCTCGTGCTTCGACGCAAGGAATCATTGATGAACGAGTTCAGCCACGAATAGCAGTCGCGGATGGTAAGTATGAAAACAGCGTCAGGAAAAGCTTCCAAGAGATGATCTAGCAAAAAGAAGTTCAGTTGCGACGAATCGACATCCAGGCACAGGCGCTGGTCTCTCTCTCGTACGTAGGAGGTCAGGTCTGACTGGGACAACCTTCCATTCTCGATGTCGATTATTTTGCGAATGACCGCTTCGTCGTCGGGTTCATGTCGAGAGCGAACCGAGTCGTCGAACATTGAGACAATCGAGTGTGTCCCGCTCTTGGCGGTTCCCACGGAATAGAGTCTGGTGCGTCTCGATCTGCGCAACGTTGATCTGTCCCTCGAAGGTCGTGTTAGTGAAGCTGGGCAAGCAGCGTGGCCACGGAGACGGCGCTGGTGTACTGAGACTCCACGGCGTCGAAGAGCGCGTCTCGACAAGCCGGAAGTCCGTTGATCCAGCTCTCTAGCGCCTGCCTCAGGAGCGAGGGGTCCAGATCCTCGATGTCCTGGACCCACTGGGGAAAACCGAGCTGCTCGAACAGAGCGCGGGTCTTGAACTCATAGGCGATTGGAAAGACGGGGATGCCGCGGGTGAGAGCGAGAATTGCTACATGCATTCGCGTCGCGACGACCATGTCGAAGGCACTCAATTTCTCAGCCAGCCGAGAAGGAGTGTTGAACGACCGATCCAAGACGACTTTGGCGGCGACCGCCGGGGGAAGCGCCTTCACGATGTTCGAGGCCAGCTTCGAGTCGTCGTGATAGTCGGGAACCCCTTGGCAAGAAGAAATGAAAGTGATCTCGCTCCCGTAAGTCTGGGTCAGATACGCGACAAGTCCCCGAACGCTCGCGGTATATCGCTTCATCCCCTCCTCCGGGGAGAACCTCTCGAAGTAAGGCCAGCTGCGTACGGACAGCGCGACTCGCTTGGGGGACCAAGATTGGGGAGGCGGCCTCCGGAAGCTGTTCGGTTCTAAGAGGCCGAACGCCGCATCGGCGACTACGTGTGTTGCTGTTCTGACTCCCAGATCCTGCACCGACGATCTAGATTCGATGTCTCGAACGAGAATCAAGTCGGCATAGGCGAGTACGCGCCGCAAGGAGCGCCTGTTCGAGGGCTTCCTGAAGGGCCCCAGCGACTGGGTGTAGAAGACGAGGGGGCGTCCGCTTGCGACCGCAGCTCTCAGAAGGAAGATCCGCTCGTCCAGGTCATATTGCTCGACTAAATAGGTACCTCCGGTGCTGATGATCAGGTCGGCGCTAGCCAGGTCTTCAACGAATTGCGCGTGGTCCTTTGCGAGACGGAGAGAGAGGCGGCGTAGCCCCGTTCTGTGCAACCTGAAGGCGGCGCTGAATCGAACGAGGTGCACAGGGCCGATCTTGTAGCTGCTATCGCCAGAGGACTGGGCAAGGTCCCAATAGGGTGACCGCCGGAAGCGGATGCACGGATAGTGACGGCCAGCCACCGCAGGGTGGCTGTCATAGACGGTCAACTCGACATCTGTGCCGAACACGCGACGGAGAATCTCGATCTCCGCTTTGAGAATGGCGGCATCGCCACAGTTCAGGACGACGGTGTTCAGGATCACGACATGCATGTGGTGCCCGCCGCAGTTCTTGCGACGCCGATGACTCTTAGGTCGATGACCGCGAATACCCTGCTGTGGTGACTCGCGTGGTCATCCGCTCGGAGTGGCGGAGCGACTCTGAGTTTGGGTTTCATGCAGTGACGCGTAGAGACCCGGTTCGTCGATCAGCGCGTCGTGCGAGCCAGCTTGAACCGCCTGGCCGCGCTCCAGGACCACGATCCGATCTGCCTTACGGGCGGTCGAAAGCCGGTGCGCGACGATGACCGTCGTTCTGCCCTCCATCACCTGCTCCAGAGCCTCCGTCAGAGCAGCTTCGGTCTCCGCGTCCAGCGCCGAGGTAGGCTCGTCGAGAATGAGGATCGAGGCGTCGGTGAGCAGCGCCCGGGCGATCGCGATGCGCTGCTTCTCGCCGCCCGAGAGCGTGGAGCCGCGTTCTCCGATCACCGTGTCGTAGCCCTCGGGAAGATTGCAAATGAAGTGGTGGGCCTGGGCGGCGCGGGCGGCGGTCTCTACCTCGGACAACGAGGCGCCGGGTCGGCCGTAGGCGATGTTCTCCTGCACGCTCAAGGGGAGAAGGAAGGGCTCCTGCAGCACGAACGCGATATGGCGCCGGAGCCCCGCCAGCGTGAGATCCCGGAGGTCCTGCCCGTCGAGCAGGATTCTGCCCTGCCAGGGGTCGAAGAAGCGGGGGATGAGAGAGACTAGCGTGCTCTTCCCGGCTCCGGTCGGACCCACCAGGGCGACCTTCTCCCCGGGGCGGAGCTCGAGCGAGACATCGCGCAGGATGGGCTCGTCCTTCCGGTAACCGAAGGTCACGTTCTCGAAGCGGATCTCTCCGCGCACT
>DATLEX010000162.1:0-9892 GCA_035525045.1 Thermoanaerobaculia bacterium
AAAGCTGTCCCTCAAATCTCATGTTCGCTCCTTATTCACGCGTCTCAGAATCGCTCTCGCAAGGTTCTCGTTGATCTCACGGTGGCGTGGCACGGCTTCTTCCCGTTCGCCATCGCTCCAAACGTCGTGCTTGCCGCCACGACGGAGAAAGTACCAGCCACTCTCGGTCAGCATCTTCTCAAGATCCCGCCGCTTCACGCATAAAGAGTACACTAATCCGTGTACAGCTATTCCACGGCGCTGCCCAACTCCACCGTCCGGCCGGGAACATGGGTGACAGATCAGACCGGGCACATGGGTTACACCTCGTGACGGTCGTGCGATTCGGCGAACGACAGTCTTTCGTCGCCTCAGCGCTCAATTCCGCGAAGCGTCAGCCCTGGTTCAAGTCGCACGATGCCCACTGTCGTGGCGACGGTTGGTGTTCGATCACGTATGCTTCCTGCTTCCTGCTTCCTGCTTCCTGCTTCCGGTTCACTGGCAACGGCGAACGGCCCTCACGGCACGACCACCGTCCCCCCCTTCCCCTCCAACGCCTCCCGGACATGCTCGATGTCGGTGATGAGCACCTTCTGGCCGGTGGCGCGGACGAACTGCACGGCGGCCTCGATCTTCGGGCCCATCGATCCGGGCGGGAACTGGCCGGAGGCCAGATGGCTCTCCGCTTCGGCGACCGACATGCGGTCGATGGCTTTCTCCGTCGGCTTGCCGAAGTCGACGACCACCTTCGGAACTCCGGTGAGGTTGATGAAGAGCTCCGCGCGCAGTTCTCTGGCCAGGATTGCCGAGGCGAAGTCCTTGTCGATGACGGCCTCGATGCCGCGCCATTGTCCGTCGCGGCCGCGTACGACGGGGATCCCTCCTCCGCCGGCGGCGATGACCACCGCGGCGGCCTCGAGCATGTGCTCGATGGCGGCGACGTTGAGGATGCGCAGCGGGCGTGGTGAGGGAACGACGTGCCGCCACCCGCCGCGACCGGCGTCCTCACGCATCGTCCAGCCGAGGTCGCGCTCGAGGGCCTCGGCGCGATAGCGGGTGAAGAACGGCCCGACCGGCTTGGACGGGCGCTTGAAGGCGGGGTCGGCGGGATCGACCTCGACCTCGGTGAGGATCGTGGCCACGTCGCCGCCGAGCCCGATGCTCTCCAGCCTGTTGCGGATAGCCTGCTGCAACATGAAGCCGATGGAGCCCTCGGTCTGAGCGACGGCGATGTCGAGCGGCTGCGGCGGGACCTTCGTCGAGGCCTCCTCCGCCTGCACGAGGATGTTACCCACCTGCGGCCCGTTTCCGTGGACGACGATCAGCGTGTAGCCGTAGCGGACGATCTCGGCGAGCCAGCGCGCGGCCTGCTTCGCGCGGGCGATCTGTTCCTCCTGCGTCCCGCGGTCGTCGGGCCGGAGCAGGGCGTTGCCGCCGAAGGCGACCACGGCGAGCTTGCGCACGTTCAGAGGTCCTCACGTTCGAGCGGCATGGTCATGCAGCGCGGTCCGCCGCGGGCACGGGAGAGCTCGTGCCCCGGAATCTGCAGCGCGTACTTCTTGTCGGTCCAGGTCTCCATCTCGACCCGGCCGAGGAGAAGGTCGTCCTCGTAGATGATGTGATAGCCGTGCGCCGCGAGCTCCTCGGCGGTCCGGACGTTCCGCTCGTACATCAGGATGATGCCCGGCGCGAGGGTGAAGGCATTGGCTCCATCGGTCCACTGCTCGCGCTGCTGATCGACGGAACGCCGCCCCCCGCAGTAGATCGGCTCGAGCTCGAAACCTCTTCGCTCCAGCGCCGCGAGCAGCGACTTTTCGGGCTTGGCCGTGAGGCTGCGCCGCGTCAGGTCGATCGAGCTGACCTTGGCCGCCTGCCGGCCGCCGGGGAGGATCACCGGCGGGTAGATCAGGCACTCGTTTCTGCTGGTAAAGGTGAAGACCGTGTCGAGGTGCATGAACGAGCGCTGCTTCGGCATCTCCACCACGATCATCGTGGTCACGGCGCTCTGCGCGTCCTTGAGGGCCCGGGCCAGTTGCTGCACGCCCGCGCGGTTGGTGCGCTCGGTGACCCCGACGAGGATGATCTCGCGGCCGGCCACCAGCACGTCGCCCCCCTCCAGCGTGGCCAGGTTCCGGCCCATCGGCCTCTCCGGCTCGCCGGCCATGAAGTCGACCCAGAAGAGCTCCCGGTTGCGGAACGCCTCATGGTGCTCGAAGACGTACTTCGACAGCAGCGACTCGCGCCGGCGCGCCTGCGTGGCCATGGAGCTGATGACCACCCCGTCGCCGATCACGACCTGCGGATCGCGCACGAAGAAGAGGTTCGGAACGGGGAAGAGGTCGAACTTCGGCAGGTCGCCCGACTCTTCCTTCTCGCGCGGGATCCCGCTGATGAGCACCTCGGCGAGCTTGTCCGCCGGTTGATCGAGCAGCCAGTTGACCAGCTTGCGCCCCAGGCGGTTGCGCCTGGCCAGGTCCCGAACGACGAAGTCGCGGGAGTCGCCGTTCTGGAGCACCTCCTCGAGCAGATCCTGGAGGTCGATCACCTCGTCGGCGATGAAGCGGATCAACTGCTGGAACCGGCGATGCTCCTCCCGCGCGACCTGGCCGTAGAGGATGTCGTCGAACAGGAGCTGGGCCATCATCGGCGGGACCATCAGGTCGATCTCGCGGCCCGGCAGGTGGACCAGAACGCGCCGGAGCCGGCCGATCTCGCTGGTGACGTTCAGGCGCATGCGGGCGCGATTCTATGCGACGAAAAGAGAAGGGGCCGCCGGGAGGCGGCCCCTGGGGGACGATTCGCGTGCCCGCGCGCGGGTCACTTGGCGTCGATCTGCTTCTCCGAGCCGAGGTTGATCTGGATGTGCTTCGGCTTCGCCTCTTCCTTCTTGGGGATCTCGATCTCCAGAACGCCGTGGCGGTAGTTCGCCACGATCTTGCCGGGATCGACGCTGCGCGGCAGGCTGAACGTCCGGACGAAGCTGCCGTAGGCGCGCTCGATCCGGTGATAGTTCCGGTCCTCGCGGCGCTCGAACTGCCGCTCGCCGCTCACGGTGAGCAGACCGTCCTCGTAGTTGATTTTCAGGTCCTTCTCCTCCATCCCCGGGACCTCGACCTTCACGTGGATGCGCTCGGAATCCTCGGCCACATCGACCGGGGGAGCCCAGGTGCCGCTGGTGAGGGCGTCATCCATGAAGTTGAAGCGCCCGAAGAACGGCTCGAAGAGGCGGTTCGGGACCGTGCGAAGATCGTTGAAGGGATTGGTGCGAGTCAGGAACGTCATGATCATCATCTCCTTAAGGAAATTTGAGTTTCTACTACTAAGATAGGTCAACTCTAGCCCGATTTGCTTTATTCCTGAGTCGATACGGCGCAGATCGCTGGGGCGGCCTCCCAGGAATGTTTACGGCCCGCCCTTGTTGTAAGTTCCTCAACGACCGATAGATAGACGATGAGTGCCATTCCTCACCCCACCGACGAGCTCGTCCGCGAAGTCGGCCGGCGCCGGACCTTTGCCATCATTTCCCATCCCGACGCCGGCAAGACCACGCTGACCGAGAAGCTTCTCCTCTACGGCGGGGCCATCGAGGTGGCCGGGGCCGTCCGACGGCGGCGGGCCCAGCGCCACGCCACCTCCGACTGGATGGCCATCGAGCAGAGCCGCGGCATTTCGATCACCTCGACCGTTCTGCAGTTCGAGTACGAGGGCTACCTGCTGAATCTACTCGACACCCCCGGCCACGAGGACTTCAGCGAGGACACCTACCGCACGCTTTCGGCCACCGACAGCGCAGTGATGGTGCTGGACAGCGCCAAGGGGATCGAGCCGCAGACGCGGAAGCTGTTCGAGGTCTGCCGCATGCGGCACATCCCCATCATCTGCTTCATCAACAAGCTCGACCATCCGGGGCGCGATCCCTTCGATCTGGTCGACGAAATCGAGCGCGAGCTGAACGTGGGCGCCGTGCCGATGAACTGGCCGATCGGCAACGGCCCGACGTTCCAGGGCGTGTTCGATCTGAGGCGGCGCCAGGTCCTCCGCTTCGATCGCACGGCGCACGGCCAGTCGATCGCGCCGGTGACGGCCAGCGGTCTCGACGATCCGGCGCTCGAGGACGCCATCGGTCCCCGGGCCTATGCGGAGCTGCGGGAGGCGGCCGAGCTTCTGGAAGGTGCCGGAGCGGCCTTCGACCGGGCCCGATTCGACCGCGGCTCGCTGATCCCGGTCTTCTTCGGGAGCGCCATCAACAACTTCGGCGTGGAGCCGTTCCTGGAGGCCTTGCTCGAGCTGGCGCCTGCACCCGCGCCACGGCAGGCGCGCTCGGAGGGGGAGAGCTTCACGCTCCACCCGACCGCGGAGACCTTCACCGGCTTCGTCTTCAAGATCCAGGCGAACATGGACAAACGCCACCGCGACCGCCTGGCCTTCATGCGCGTCTGCTCGGGCGTATTCGAGAAGGACATGCTCGTGCGCCACGCCCGTCTCGGCCGCGAGGTGCGCATGACCCGCCCGCATCGCCTCTTCGCCCGCGAGCGCGAGACCATCGACCGCGCCTATCCCGGCGACGTCATCGGATTCGTGAACCCCGGACTCTTCCGCATCGGCGACGCCGTCTCGTCCGGCGCCCCGGTGGAGTTCGACCGCATTCCCCGCTTCGCCCCGGAGCACTTCGGGATGCTGCGCGCGAAGCAGCTCACACGGCAGAAGCAGTTCCAGAAGGGCCTCGAGCAGCTCGAGGAAGAAGGCGTCATGCAGGTGCTGACGCTGCACGAGGGCCTCAAGAGCGAGCCGATCCTCGCCGTCGTCGGCGAGCTGCAGTTCGACGTGCTCCGCTCCCGCCTCGAGCACGAGTACGACGTCGAAACCACCTTCCAGGAATTGCCCTACACGATGGCCCGCTGGATCGACCGCGACCCCGCCGCCGTCGCCGCCCTCACCCTCCCCAGCCGCAGCCGCATCGCCGTCGACTCCGCCAGCCAGGCCGTCGTGCTGTTCACCTCTCCGTGGGAGCTGGAATACGCGGAGAAGGAGAACCCGGGCCTGGAGTTCAGGACTGCGTCCGTCGACCGTTGACCGCCTCCCGAGCCCGAGCCCGAGCCCGTGCCCGTGCCCGGTCTTTCACTCCTCGGTGAACGGTCGAACCGTCCCCCTGGCCATCTCCCTCGCCTCCACCCCCAGCCGCTCGCAGAACTCCGCGTAGGCGAACGGGGAGATCTCGCTCGGCTTGATCTCACTTCGGCCGCCCCAGAACACGTTCGTGTAGCTGACCGGAATGCCCTCGACATGAAGATGCTCGTCGATGGCCCGCTTGTGCGCCAGCACCACGTCCTTGTCCGTCCCGTGCGCCACGGCCATGATGTTCACGTTGCGGAACTCCGGGCCCCCCTCGCGCCAGTAGCAGTGGGTCAGGATGTGAAAGCGGCCGACCTGCCGCCCCGCCTCGATCTCCCGCCCCGGCGGCACGGCCCAGTGGAAGAGGGCGTTGAAGCGCGTCACGCGCTCGCCGCTCTGGAGTGGCTTGACGTGCTCGAGGAACGTGGAGAAGCGGCCGATGACGCCACGCCGGTTGAGGTCTTCCGCCACCTGGCAGAACGTCTCGAGCGGCACACCCGCCTCCGCCGCGCGCCGGCGCCACAGGTCGAGCGCGACCTCCTCCGGCTCCAGCTCGCGCTTGAGCGCCGTCAGCACGCGCCACTCCAGCTCCGACAGCTCGACCTTCTCCGTGTCCTTGACCTGCGCCGGCTCGTCCGATCTGCTCCCCGGCTCCATCCCCTTCCGGCGCACGTGCCCCACGCCGAGGGCGAAGATCCGTCGGGCGGGCATGACGCGGAAGTGCTCGGCGCCGGTCAGGCGCGCCAGCAAGGCACAGTGCTTCTCGATGGAATAGCCCTGCGGCACCTTGACCGTGGTCCAGAGGCGGTAGTTCGAGCCGGGTGTGGCGGCGTCGGTCGAGCGGATGACGACGTGGCCCGAGAAGGGATCGTCGCGGAACATGAAGTCGAAGGCCTCGTCGATCTTCTCCCCCGGGTACTGCCACGCCACCAGCGCCCCCTCGGCTAGGTTCGTGGACATCAGCGTCTGCCGCACGCGGCGGATCGTCCCGGCGCGGAGCATGGCCCGGATCCGCTCGATGACCGTCTCCACGTCGAGCCCCGCCTGCGCGGCGATCGCCGGGAAGGGATCGCGCACGAACCCTTGAATCCGGTCCTCCGATACCGCCAGGATCTTCGCGTTCACCGGATCGGTATGGGCCGTGGGCGTGTCGGTGGCGGAGGTCATGGCGCCGAAGATAGCACCGCCTCTGAGGGGCCGCCACCGGCGCGTTCCAGCAGGATCAGCTCGAATCCCGGGAGGCGCCACTCCTTCACCACGGTGTAGCGCTCACGGATCAGCGCGGCGAGCTCCCGGTTGTAGTCGATTCCGAAGGCGCGGAACCCGAAGTCGGAGACGCTGCGCGTGACCACGGCGATGAGTTGAGGCTCTCTCTCCCCCATCTGCCGGATGATCTGCCGCTCGATCTCCGGATCGGCCGTCTCCACCGGGGTGAAGGTGTGAAAGATGAGCGGGTTGGGCACGCGGGCCAGGTAGTTCAGCGTCAACCCTTCCGGGATCACGACCAGCGACCGCGGCCGGCGCGCGTCGAGGTCGGCCAGGAAGGCGCTGAGCACCGCCGCGCGGTCGCCGTTGGCCTCGTAGAAGACGCCGCGGTCGGTGTACACCGGATGGATCTTCCGGGCCAGGATCCGCTGCTCGGCGACCAGGAGCTGTGCGCAGATGACGATCAGCGGCGCGCTCCACAGAAGGGCCGTCTGGCGCGAATAGAGGCCGCGGGCCGGAAGCCACTCGAAGAGCACGTAGACGATCAGCAGGTACGACGGCAGGACGAAGACGAAGCCGTACCAGGCCGGGAAGAGCCGCAGGAAGACGCGCGAGGAGCCACAGAGCGACAGGGTGATGAGCAGAAGCAGCGGATCGCGGCGGCGGAGAGCGAGGGGCACGAGCGCGACCTGAAGGAGAGCCCACCCGCGGGTGAAGACCCCGCCCCCGGCGACGGCGGCGAGGGCCAGGAGCACGCCGGCCAGGACGGTCACGAAGGGTCTTCTGGCCCGGCCGGCCCACAACACCAGCGCCGCCATCGCCGCGGTCAGGAGCGCGCCGGCCGCCGCGGCCAGCAGGTTCGCGCCGGCGGCATCGAAGCCCATGACCTGTTTGTAGAAGTAGCGGGCCGGCTCCCCGCGAAGGAGCGACGGCGCCAGCACGTTGTGCCGGAGCCAGTGCTGCCCGGCGGGCGCGTCGGCGAAGAAGAGGCTGACGGCGACGAGGGACAGTACGCCGGCCACGGCGTAGGCCGCCATCCAGCGGAACGGCACCCTGTAGGCGAGCGTCGCCACGAGCAGCACGAGGAGCGAGAAGGCCGCGTACTCGATCTTCGTCCAGGAGGCCGCGAGCAGCAGCGCGACGGCGAGCGCCATCCACACCCCTCTCCTCCGGACGAAGAGAAAGAGAGCGAGAAAGGCGGCCGCCGAGAGGAAGAAGAGCATCGCCAGCGTCGCCGCGTAGGCGTAGGGGATCAGGTAATTCATCGTCCGGCCGCTCACGCTGTAGACGCTGCCGGAGACGAACAGGAGGGTGGCCGCGCCGGCCGCATGGACCCCTCCGGTCACTCGCGCCGCGGCGTAGAGAGCGCCGGCGGTGAGGAGAGCGATCGCGGTCCCGATGGCCGTGTACGCCGCCAGGCTGCTGCCGGTCAGGGCCGTCAGCGCCGCGAGGAAGTAGGGGGCGAGCGGCGGGTAGTAGTAGAGGACGTCGCGGTACAGCCTGGCCCCGGCGCGGAGCTGTTCGGGGATGAGCAGGTCGCGGCCCGTATCGGTGATCGCGTCGAGCGCACCGTGCCAGGCGCCGGCGACGATCCAGATGGCGACGGCGGAGGCAGCGGCGATCCAGAGCGCCTCGGCGAGCCACGGCGGCCTCTCGAGATCGCTTCCGCGCTCCGATGCCACGCCCGTGAACATAGCACGCGCCGCTGTTTGACAACCGGCAGGCCCTGCCGTACGCTGGCCCGACCTGGAGTGATTTGCGGGGCCGCTTGCAACCAGGCTAAAAAAAGCTAAAGAGCCGGCAGTTCACCACCCGTCTCATCCCGGCCCCGCTCTTGCGGGGCCTTGTTGTTTTTGGAGAGCCAGATGCCACAACCCGACCGGAGCGTCGAGATTCGCGAGCTGCTGAAGAAGCGGATCCTGGTCATCGACGGCGCGATGGGAACGATGATCCAGCGCTACTCGCTGGACGAGGCGGCGTTCCGCGGCGAGCGCTTCGCCGGCCACCCCTCCGACCTGCGTGGCAACAACGACCTCCTGAGCCTCACCCAGCCGCAGATCATCGAGGAGATCCACCGCCGTTACCTCGAGGCGGGCGCCGACATCATCGAGACGAACACCTTCAACGCCCAGGCCATCTCCATGGCCGACTACGGCTTCCAGGAGCACGTCTACGAGATGAACCTCGCCGCGGCGAGGATCGCGCGCCGCGCGGCCGACGCCCTCTCCACCCCCGAGCACCCCCGCTTCGTAGCCGGCGCGCTCGGCCCGACCAACCGGACGGCCTCGCTCTCCCCCGACGTGAACAACCCCGGCTTCCGCGCCATCAGCTTCGACGAGCTCGTCGCCGCCTACTCCGAGCAGGTGCGCGGCCTGGTGGACGGCGGCGCCGACATCCTCCTCCCCGAGACCACCTTCGACACGCTCAACCTGAAGGCGGCGCTCTTCGCCATCGAGACGTTCTTCGACCGGACCGGGCTCCGCCTCCCGGTGATGGCCTCCATCACCATCACCGACGCCTCCGGGAGGACGCTGTCGGGACAGACGGTCGAGGCCTGCTGGAACTCGATCTCCCACGCCCCCCTTCTCAGCGTCGGAATCAACTGCGCCCTCGGCGCGAAGGAGATGAGGCCCTACATCGAGGAGCTGGCGAGGATCGCCCCCTTTTTCCTGAGCTGCTACCCCAATGCCGGACTGCCAAACGAGCTGGGCGGATATGACGAGACTCCGCAGTCGATGGCGGAGGTGCTGCGCGAGTTCGCCGAAGCCGGCTGGCTGAACATCGTCGGCGGATGCTGCGGGACGACGCCCGACCACGTCCGGACCATCGCTGCGGCCGTGCGGGACCTCCCGCCGCGCGTGCCCTCCACGCCGGAGCCGTTTCTGCGCCTGAGCGGCCTGGAGCCGCTGACGATCCGCCCCGACTCGAATTTCATCATGATCGGCGAGCGGACCAACGTCACCGGCTCGCCGAAGTTCGCGCAGCTCGTCAAGGCGGGCGACCTCGAGGCGGCGCTGCCGATCGCCCGGCAGCAGATCGAGGGGGGCGCGAACATCATCGACGTCAACATGGACGAGGGCCTGCTCGACTCGGAGAAGGTGATGGCGGAGTTCCTCAACCTCTTGGCCTCCGAGCCCGACATCGCCCGCGTGCCGGTCATGATCGACAGCTCGAAGTGGTCGGTGATCGAAGAGGGGTTGAAGCGCGTCCAGGGGAAGAGCGTGGTCAACTCCATCAGCCTCAAGGAAGGGGAGGACACCTTCCGGCACCATGCCCGCCTGGCCCGCCGCTACGGCGCCGCGGTGGTGGTGATGGCCTTCGACGAGCGCGGGCAGGCCGACAGCGTCGAGCGGAAGGTGGAGATCTGTTCGCGCGCCTACCGCATCCTCACCGAGGAGGTCGGATTCCCGCCGGCCGACATCATCTTCGATCCGAACGTGCTCACCGTGGCCACCGGTATCGAGGAGCACAGCGGGTACGGGATCGCCTTCATCGAGGCCGTCCGTCAGCTTCGCCGCAAATACCCGCTGGCCAACGCCTCGGGAGGGATCAGCAACATCTCCTTCTCCTTCCGCGGCAACAAGAGCGTGCGCGA
>DATLEX010000164.1:0-46301 GCA_035525045.1 Thermoanaerobaculia bacterium
AATGATGTAGATCCCGTTGCGCTTGCCGAAGATGTACTTCTTCATCTTCGGATTCCAGCGCTTGGTCTGATGACCGAAGTGCACGCCAGCTTCCAAAAGCTCTTTCATCGTAATAGAGACCGCCAAGTAACCCTCCTTTGCACGTGAGAAATTGAAAATTGAAAATTGAAAATTGAAAAAGAACTGACGAAAAACAAAGGCAGGAGCGACGGATCGCTCCTGCCTTCAATTTAGTGCCGTGAATCCGCGGGGACCATGGAATCAGCGCTTGGAGAACTGGAAGCGGGCCCGGGCGCCCTTCTGTCCGTACTTCTTGCGCTCCTTCATCCGCGGATCGCGGGTGAGGAGCCCGGCCTTCTTGAGGCGCTTGCGCAGCTCGGTGTTGTAGACCTGCAGCGCGCGGGAGATGCCGTGGCGGATGGCCCCCGCCTGCCCGCTGGGCCCCCCGCCGTCCACCGTGATCACGATGTCGAACTTGTCGACCGTCTCGGTGAGCGAGAGCGGCTGCTTGATGATCATCTTCAGCACTTCGTTGCCGAAGTAATCGTCGATACTGCGCCGATTGACCGTGATCTGGCCGCTGCCGGGACGCAGGTGTACGCGGGCCGTGGAGGTCTTCCGTCTGCCCGTTCCGTAGTATTCAACCAAAGACAAGGGGTCTCCTCCTCTTACTCGCCGGCCTCGAGCGCCTGGGGCTTCTGCGCCGCGTGCGGGTGCTGCGACCCGCGATAAACCTTCAGCTTCTTCAGCATCTTCCTGCCGAGACGGCTCTTCGGCAGCATCCCCCACACCGCCTCCTCGATCATGGCCTCCGGCTTCTCGGCACGCACGAAGCGCGCCGCCCGCGACTTCAGCCCGCCCGGGTAGAGCGAGTGGCTGTGGTAGATCTTGTCCGTCTCCTTCTTCCCGGTGAGGACGACCTTCTCGGCGTTGATCACGATCACGTGATCGCCCGTATCGAGGAAAGGCGTGTAGGTCGGCTTCGACTTGCCGGAGATGATCTGGGCGATCCGCGTCGAGAGCCGGCCCAGGACCTGCCCCTCCGCGTCGATGATGAACCAGCGCGGCTCGATGTCGCCCTTCTTGGGGAAATACGTACGCATGACTCTCCTGTCAACCTCGCGAACTGAGACGGAAAAACCGCGGCGCCTGGTGTGAACGGCCGCGCGCCGCAAGTCCTTCAAATCAAAGACGACTGCACACCTTTCCCAGGAAAGGGGGTGAAACGGTAACACTGCCGAACAAAGGGAGTCAAGGCGTTCATTCCCTGAGCCCCTTCTGTTCGAACGGGTTACACCGAGCCATGGCGGCCCCGCCCCTCCTCGAATCCTATTGCCGGAGCGCGATCACGCCTGCCACGGCCAGAACCGCGAGCAGCAGGAGAAGAATCCCGCCGGAGAAGGTCGGGATGCTCGTGGCCGCCGAGACGAAGACCATCTGGCCCCGCACGGCGCCGGCCCCGCAGTCGCTGGTGTGCACGTTCACGTAGAACTCGGCGGGATTGGCGTTGATGGCGTCCACTTGCGCCTGCGTGGCCGTCACGCTCCCGCTCAAGGTGCCTCCCGACCAGGTTCCCGTCAGGCCCACAAACACGGGGGCATTGACCCCGGGAGTCCCGCCGGGACCATGGATGTGCTGCCCGATGGGCGGCAGGAGGATATTGGCGACGCTGATGTTGTACGAGACCGTCGTCCCGTTGATCACGATGGTTGCGTTGCCGGTGCCGTCGGCATCGCAGACCGCGGTCTCGTTCGTCCCGAGGAGCGCGGCATTGTACGTCTGGCCAAGGGCGGCCACCGGGGTCAGAAGCACGAACACGATGAAAAACCGGGCCGGGGAGATTCTCATGCAGGCCTCCGTCGCGCGTTGAGTTGTCCGAGCCGGGCGGAGTGTATCACCGGCGCTTGCCGCTCCCGGGAGGGGCGTGATACAAGCCGCGCGGTCGTGCCCGCCCGCATCATCGACGGAAAGAGCGTTGCCCGCGACGTGGAGCGGGAAGTGGCCGCGGAGATCGCCAGGCTGGGGTTCCGTCCGGGCCTGGTGGCGATTCGCGCCGGCGACGATCCCGCCTCCGAGATCTACGTCCGCAACAAGGCCAGGAAGGCCGAGGAGCTCGGCCTGCGGGGCACACAGCAGGTCCTTCCCGAGACGACGTCCGAGGCCGGTCTGCTGGCCGAGATCGACCGGCTCAACCGCGACCCGGAGGTCGACGGGATCCTGGTGCAGCTCCCGCTGCCGAAACAGATCGACGCCCGCAAAGTGATCGACGCCATCGATCCGATGAAGGACGTGGACGGCTTCCATCCGCTGAACGTCGGCCGGCTGCACCTCGGCCGCGCCGTGCTGGTCCCGTGCACACCGGCCGGCTGCATGCGCCTCCTCGACTCCACCGGCGTCTCCATCGAGGGGAAGCGCGCCGTGGTCGTGGGGCGCAGCGACATCGTGGGGAAGCCGGTGGCGGCGCTCCTGTTGCAGCGCAACGCCACCGTGACCATCTGCCACTCGCGCACGCCCGACCTCGCGGCAGTCGTTCGCGAGGGGGAGATCGTCGTGGCCGCGGTGGGGAAGCCGCTGATGATCGGCGCCGCGATGATCCGGCCCGGCGCCGTCGTCATCGACGTCGGGATCAACCGCGCCGGCGCCGGCTTCGCCCTCCGCCTCCGGCACGACCCGGAGAAGAGCCGGCTGCTGGAGAAGAACGGATCGGTGCTCGTCGGCGACGTCGATTTCGCCGCGGTGCGGGAGGTGGCAGGATGGATCACGCCGGTGCCCGGCGGTGTGGGCCCGATGACCATTGCCATGCTGATGAGCAATACCGTGCAGGCGGCGAAATGGCGGCGGGAGTGATTCTGCGCGCCGGCCTCACCGGCGGCATCGCCAGCGGGAAGTCGACCATCACCCGCATGCTGGCCGCCCTCGGCTGCCTGACCGCCGACGCCGACGAGGTCGTGGCCCGCCTCTACCGTCCCGGAGAAGAGGGACACGATGCCGTCATGCGCGAGTACGGCCGCGGGGTGCTGCGGCCCGATGGCGAGGTCGATCGGAAGAAGCTCGCCGGCATCGCCTTCGCCAGCAAGGAGTCCGCGGCGAGACTGAACGCGCTCATCCACCCGCTCGTCATCGCCGAGGAGCAGCGGATCATCGAGGCCGAGATGCGGCGCTTCCCCGATCGCGACCGGATCTTCGTCGTCGAGGCCACACTCCTGCTCGAGTCGGGAGGACGCGACCGGTACGACCGGATCGTCGTCGTCGATGTCCCGGAACAGACCCAGATCAAGCGAGCCGTGGAACGAGGGATGTCCCCGGAGGAGACGGAGCGGCGGATGCGCCATCAGATGCCGCGTCAGGAGCGGCTGCGGCAGGCGGACTACGTCATCGACAACGGCGGCGACCGCCGCGCGGCCGAACTGGAGACGCACCGCGTCTACGCGAGGCTGCGGGAGGACCTCCAGGCCAAGAAGAGCGGGAAGCTGCAGCCGAGGGCCTGAGCGTCGGGATGGCTCAAAGGGGCACCGGCCTGGAGCCGGTGCCCGGATTGAAGACCAACGCTCCCGGCTACGGGCGCCGGGTCGTGCTGGTGCCGGTGGTCACCGTCGCCGTCCCCGTCACGCCGGCGGTGCCGGAGGTATCCATCGTGTCGGTGGACATCGTGTCGGTGGACATCGTGCCGGTCGTGCCGGTCACGCCTGTGTCGGTGTAGACCGTGTCGGTGACATAAGTCGTGTCGGTCATCGGGTCGTTGATGTTGGTGTGCTCTTCACTCTTGCAGGCGAAGCCGAAAACCGTGAGTGCCGCCACCATCAGTAGTACAAAGACTTTCTTCATGAGTGTTTCCTCTCCTGCGTCAAACATTGTCGAAGTCATCGTGGTCATTTCATATCCGAGTGCCGGCATTCACCTCCTTGCGTCTTCTTCGAGCCCAGACAACGGCGCCCTGCCCGGGGCGGGACGCCGGGGTCGCTTTACGGATTCGGCGTCAGGGGCGGTTCGGTGAGCTCGGTACCCGTCGTGCCGGTGGTGCTGGTCATCGTGGTGTCCGTACCCATGGCCGTGTCGGTGGCCACCGCCGTGTCGGTGGTGTAGGACGTGTCGGTGGTGCTCATCGTCACGGATGTGTCCGTCACGATGGCCGACTCGCCCTCTGTACCGATATTGGTGTGCTCCTCACGTGCGCAGGCAAAGCCAAACAGGCTCACCGTCGCAATCATCATCAAAACGAGTGTTCTCTTCATGCGCTGCAGTCTCCTTCCTTTTTCCGGAGAAAGCGCCGCGTCCCAGCAGGGACACCGGACGCCACCGTAGATTTAGCAACTCAGGTGCCACGAAAAAAAAACGCCCCGCCGGAGCGGGGCGTTCGGGGGCCATCGGAGGCGGGCTCAGGTGGTGGTGGTGGCGGTGGTGCCGGTGGTATCGGTGGCGGTGGTGTCCGTGGCCATCGTGTCGGTGCCGGTGGTCCACATGGTGTCGGTCGCCGTTTCGGTCATCATCGTGTCGGTGGCGGCCGTATCCGTATTGACGTGCTCTTCCCGCTGGCAGCCGGCCAGCATGGTCAGGCAGAGGGCGGTGATCATGATCAGGACGAGGGACTTCTTCATAGGAGACTCTCCTTCTTGGATGCGTTGATTCCGTGGACGTGCAGCCGTTCGAAATTGTCTGAGTGCCGAGCTCACCTCTTTTCGCTGGCGTTGGGAGATCTCGATCAGCGCATGTGCGCCGCGTGGCGATTCCCGGGGGAGACCGCTCTGGCGGTCCCGGGCGGTATATTAGGAACCCCTCACGATGTCAAGCCGCCCACTCCCCAACACCCCACCCTTCCCCCCTCCCGTCGCCGGCCGGGTTCTCTCCTTCGACGGGACGGCGATCCACTTCGACCTCTACGATCGTCCCTCCCGCGGGCTGGTGGTGGTGATTCCCGGATTCTGGCGGGAGCGGCGCCACCCGGCCATGGTCCGCCTGGCCTCGCTCCTCCACGGCACCGGCTACCGGGTGGCGGTGGTCGATGTCCGCGGCCACGGAGAGAGCGGAGGGACCTACGGGTTCAACCTCCACGAGCACCACGACGTGGCAACGGTGGTGGGTCACCTGCTGGAAAAGATGGCCCTCGAATCGGTGACGCTGTTGGGTCTCTCCTACGGCGGCTCGATCGCCGTCTCCACCGCGGCGCGCCACGAGCTGCCGCTCTCCTCCCTGCTGCTGATCTCGGCGGTGGCCGACTTCGCCATGATCACCCCGCGCCTGAACGTCTTCTCCCTGCACCGCCACATCGCCGTGGGACAGGCCTTCCACAAGCCGCGATTCGACTGGAAGATGAAGCGGAGCGCGAAGCTGCGTGCCCTCGACGACGTGCAGAACGTCCGCGTCCCGATCTGCCTGATCCACGTGAAGGACGACTGGCTCGTCGGCCACACCCACTCCGAGGCTCTCTTCCGCCGCGCCAACGAGCCGAAGGAGATCCACATCCTCGACGTGAACGGGAACTATCACGCGGACCGGATCTTCACCGTCGCGCACGACGTGATCGAGCCGCTCCTCACGGACTTTCTCATCCGGCACACGCTCCGGTGAGTGAAAGGGGGCTCAGGGCTCGGAGGTAGGATCAAAGTCTTGCGCGCAGAGCGTGCGTCCCACCCCCGAGCCCCTGCGCGGCTGGTCCTGAACGACTTCGATCACCTGCAGCTCAGGACCGTAAGCATCGAACGGACGGGCAGCCGTCTCGGGCGTCTGCTTCTCTTCGCCCGCCCCCTCCTGCTTCCACTCCTCTCCGTCGAATACCCACATGGCCTTTCCTTTCCACCGCCCGCCGGCCTTCCCGGCGTACTCATGGGGACTTCAAGCGTCCTGCCACCTGGCGCTCCGCACGGCCGGCTTCTCAACTGTTGAATACGAAAGACTTGGAGAGGATGTTGCGGAGTGGACGAACGGATGAGCCCGGCCCGCTGTCCCGATTTCGAGTCAGCGATGTCCCGCTCGGGGGGCGCCCGACTCGGTGCGGAGGTGCTCGGCGAGGCGGCGGTAGGCGTGACCGCGATGCGACACGGCATCCTTTTCCTCCGCCGACATCTCGGCGAAGGTCTTGTCCGAGCCTCGGGGCTGGAACCAGGCATCCCAGCCGAAGAGCTGCTCGCCGCGGGGCTGCACGAGGACCTCGCCGGCGGTCTCGCCCATGAAGACCCACCCCGCCGCCCCGTCCCAGTAGGCGACACAGCACTGCGCCGTCGCATCGCGGTTGTTGAGCGCGTAGGCGATCGCGGCCAGCCCCCTTCCTCCGGCGGCCTCGAGCAGCCAGCGGACGAAGGGGCCGGGGAAATTGCCGAGCTCGTCGAAGCCGAGCGAGACGTCCTCGACGATCAGCCGGGCGTAGCCCTTGGTGCGGGCGACCTCGAGCTTGTAGCGGGTGATGTCCTCGACCGAGGAGGCCTGGATCTCGGGAAGGGAGAGGGAGACGCGGAGAAGGGGAACGCCGAGGATCCGCTCGGCCTCGATCGCTTTGTTGGGATTGGTCGAGACGAGGATCAGCTTCTCTTCGTTGCTCTTCTTCGCGGCCAAGGGCGTCGGTTCTAGGCGATCAACGCGACCATTCCGTGCCGAAGGCGCGGAGCGAACGGGTCAGGCGCATCTTCAGCCGGGCGGGGGCGGTGAGGGAAAGACGCTGGATCCGCCCTCGGAAGAACTCGCGCAGGCGCTGATGGAACATCATGCGCGAGTGGCATTCGGGACAGAGCCGGAGATGACTGTCGAAATCGTGTTTCCTGCGCTCGCCGAGGGAACCGTCAAGGAAGAAGTACACCACGCGTTTCACATCGCGACACAGCATCGGGTCCCTTCCTGTTACGTGAGGTGACGACACTCGTCGCGTTCCAACTGCGAAGGGTGAGCCAAGATTCCAAAGGAAAAGATGCCGGGGCCGGGCAGTTGAATTCGGCACCCGGCACCCGGCAGTCGGCTCACCTTCTCATTCGATCTCGAAGCGCTCTTCTTCTTCCTCTTCGACCTCGAACTCCTCGAACTCCTCCTCGGGGGCCCCGGCGAAGAGGACTTCCTCCTCGTTGTCGTCCGGCTCGTGGGCCTCGCCCTCCTCGGAGGACTCCTTCTTCTTGCGCGGCTTCAGCTCGTCCTTGCGCGAGCGCATCTTGGCCGGCTCGGCGCCGCCGCGGATGTAGCCGTACTTGCGGGCGTACTCGAGCAGCGTGCGCTCGAGCATCTTCCGCCCCCGGTAAAGCCGCGACATCACCGTCCCCACGGGGCAGTCGAGGATCTCCGCGATCTCCTTGTAGGAGAAGCCTTCGATGTCGGCGAGCAGCACGACCATCTTGTAGTCGTGCGGCAGGGAGTCGAGGGCCCGCTTGACGTCCTCGTCCATCATGTCCTGGAAGATGTCGGTCTCCGGATCCTTGATCAGATCGGGAGCGTTCTTCTGGATCACGCGCTCGTACGACTCTTCGATCTCCGAGAAGTCGATCTTGTGAGGAGTGAGCTTCTTCTTGCGGTAGTTGTTGATGAACGTGTTCTTCATGATCTTGAAGAGCCACGCCTTGAAGTTCGTTCCCTCTTCGAACTTGTCGTAGTACTTGTACGCCTTCAGGTACGTCTCCTGAACGAGATCCTCCGCGTCTTCGGAGTTCCGCGTCATGCGGTAGGCGGTGTTGTAGAGGGAATCGACGTAGGGCATCGCTGCCTTCTCGAAGTCCCACCCCTGTTCGTGCTCGTTGGCAACCGCGCTCTTCATGATCTCTCCCGTGCTCAGGGCACCGTGGAAACTTCACACTCCATGCCGCATGCATTCTTAGATGCAGCGGCAAATAAAATAGTTACTCCCGACGGGCGGTTCACTGCGAAACGTCAGAAAACCAGCTACTTATCGCTACCGCCGCGGCGATTCCGCGAACATGCCCGCACGCCGTCCACGTCACCAGCAGCGGACACGGGCGTCCTCGGAATCGATTCGAGGTCAATGAGATCTACGGTGAAAGTCTACGGTCAACTGGAGGGAACTGCCGGAACCAGCTGTCAACAAACGGTTAACGATCGGATATTCCCAAAACCCGATTATTGCACGCCGCCGCCCTAAGATCAATCCCGGTAAATCGCCAGCAGCCGCTCGTAGGCCCGGGTGATCTCGATGAACCGCGCCGCCGCCGTCTCCTGCGCCAGCGCCGAGCGGTCGTCCACCTTGTCGGGATGATGCCGGGCCGCCAGCCGGCGGTAGGCGGAGATGATCGCCTGCCGGTCGGGGTTCCCTTCGATCTCCAGAACACGAAGCCATTCCCGCGGGTCGCCGTTCTCCCGGGTGAAGAGCGGCGCCGCGCCGCCGGCCCGGTCGGCTTCGCGAGGGCGGGCGTTCTTGGCATGGTCGACGTACTCGAAGCCGTATTTCTCACGCAGCCGCGCCAGCGCGTCGATGTGAAACCCGAGGGCGAAGCTGAGGTCGAGCAGGGCCGAGTACTGCGCGAGCGGGACCGGCTGCTTCCCTTCCGAGACCAGCCTGACGGCCGTCTCGAGCAGGCCGTGCCGCTGCGACTCGGTGGTCAGCCCGACGTACGATTCCGCCCAGCTCGCCACGTCGGCACCCGGCGTCACCGGGGCGGCGAGCCCGGCGCTCCGGCGCAGCCGGCGCAGCGCCTCGTACGACGGCATCCCACCCGAGATCAGCACCTGGTGCAGGATCGACGCGGCGATCTGATGCCGGTCCGCCGTCCTCTGCCCGCCGGTCCCATGCCGCTCCTTCCGCGAAATGGCGAAGGCGATCAGGGCGAAGGCGGCGGTGACGGCGCCCGCCGCAATCATGACCACGACGGCGATGATTTCCACGATGGTCAGACCGGGGCGGCAAGAAGCGCGTCAATGGCAGCGAGCCGTTCCTGCAGCTCGCCCTCGCCGAGCACCGCCGTCGAGGCGGCCGTGTCGATCTCTTCCTCGACACTGAGCCAGCTCCGGCACCCGGCATACTCTTCACGGAACTTCACTTCCACCGGCGCAGGAAGTCTCCAGACCCGCAGGCCGATGACGTGGAGCGCCTGATCGGGACGGAAGCGATAGCGCGCCTCGAGCGTCTCGCGAGGGATGGCCACCAGCGGCTCCAGCCGGCCCAGCAGCTCCAGCTCGCGCAGCCTCCACGTCCTGACCACCTCGGCCCATTGCGCGATCAGCACCGACCGCCGCGCTTCGCTCTCACCCTGATGGAAGTACGTGGGGTAGAGGTAGAACCTCGGCGCCTCCAGCCCGAAGTCGGCGTCGGCCAGACCTCCCTTGCGGATGAGCACGACCTGCTCGCCGCGCCCGAGGGCGTCGAGGACGTTGGACCATTCTTTCAGGGCGGTGTGGTTGGGGAGGTTCATGGTCATTTTGGATTTTGGATTTTGGATTTTGGATTGCCCGGCACGCCTCGATATCCCTCAAGCTCTCTCCCCCGCCGTCCCTGTTGTTCGCAAGTTCAAATCGACGCCACCCTCCTTCGTCTCTAAACTCTAGTCATCGTTTGAGTTCGGCCTCGCGCCGCGCCCTTTAACCGGACAGTAGTGATTTTGGATTTTGGATTGCCCAATCCAAAACCCAAAATCCAAAATCCAAAACCCAAAATCCAAAATCATCTTACCCCTGCCTCGTACCTCACCGAATTCACCGGCCCTTCCCATATCGTTACGGCGCTCACCACGGCATTCTCCTCCGCGACCGCGGCGGACAGCTCGCGGTGGAACCAGGCGGCGAGGTTCTCGGCGGTCGGGTTGATCTGGTCGAAGGGCGCCACGTCGTTGATGCAGGTGTAATCGAGGCGTTTCGCCAGCGCCTCGAGCTTCTGCCTGGCGCTGACGAAGTCGACGGCGATGGCATCTGCGTCGACTCCGCCGCCGGGCCCGGCCAGCTCCGCCTCCACCTTATAGGAGTGACCGTGCAGCGGCTCGGAGATGCCGCGGTACTCGCGCAGGAAGTGCGCGGACTCGAACCGCGCTTCGACCCGCACCTTGTACGAGCCGCCGACGGCCTCCTCCCGGAAGAGGTGCTCGATGGTCGCCTCACTGGCCCCGACGGACCGCAGCTCGTCCGGGCTCGACTGCGAGCGGAGCAGAGCCTCGGCGCGCTGGTCGTCCCAGCAGTCGCCGGGTCTGGACCCGCGCGCGAGATCGAGCAAGGTCTGGAGCGTCTTCCGCCGCTCCTCGTCGGCCGGTCGTGTCACAGAGGCCGAAGTGTACAATGCGCGCCGATTCGCGATGCCTCTCCCGAAAAGTATCCTCTGCTCGAGCTGCAGGAAGACGTACCCCGAAGGATGGCGGCGCTGCCCCTACTGCGGGTTCGACGAAACCCGGCAGAGGCGGGAGAGCCAGGCCCGCCGCTTCATGGAGAGGAAGGTCCAGGAATTCGAACAGCGGACGGGCAAGGCCCGCCGGAAAGAGCACCCCGCCCCCTCCCAACGCCCTCCCCGCGGCGAGCGCCAGCGCGGCCAGCAACAGCAGCCACGCGGTCAGAGGCCGCACCGCAACCAGCCTCCCCACCAGCGCGGCGCGTCCGCCGAGGCGCGCGTCCAGCCGCGGCCGGCAGGGGAAGGAGCCGAGGGGGGGCGCTCCCGCCGGCGCCGGCGCCGCGGTCGCGGCCCGCGGCCCCAGCAGCCGCAGGGCTCTGCGGCGCTGCCGATCAGCCCACCGCCTCCACGGCCACCGGCGGAGGGTGGCGGGGGGGAGGGCGAACAGGCCCGCAGGAGACGCCGCTTCCGCCGCCGGCGCCGTGGTGGCGGGGGACGCGGTGAGGGTGAGGGCCCACCGAAGCCACCGAAGGAGTAAGGGGGGCGAGAGCGCTAGGAGACCTCGGGAACGACGGCATCTCCCGCCGGGTCGGCCGCGGGGCGGTTCATCGCCAGGTACCGCACCGAGCACTCGGCAAACCCTTCACAGCGGATGCAGTAGCCGTCGCTGTTCTCCGGCTTGAAGTCGACGGGCGGACAGATGTTGACGCCCTCGACGACGTCGCGCTCGATCTGAGCGCTGAGGCGGTCGATCTCGGCCGCCGATCGTGTCGCCAGCGCCTTCTTGACCCCGACGAAGCGGGCCGCGTTGCGGACGGCGTCCCGATCGACCGAGTCTTCCCGCACGGGCGGCTCGGCCGCAGGTCCGGCCGGGGCGCGGTTGACCGGCGGGATCTTCTGCGCGAGGAACCAGACGTAGGCCGCCACGGCTCCCGACAGCGCCGCGGTGTTGGTCTCCCCGCCTGCGAATACGCCCGCCACCAGCACCACCGCGGCCACCCAGGCGATCCATCGGATGCGGACCGGCATAACGCCGAACAGGTAGAAGGTCTGGTGCGGGAACACCGCCGCGTAGACGAAGAGCAGCGAGAAGTTCACGAAGTACGAGCCGAGGAGCGAGATGCCGAGGATGGCGGCGGTCGCGGCGGAGGCGAGGGTCGACACGCCGAACAGCAGCAGGAACCGCAGCGTCCCCCACTCCTCCTCCAGCGCCGATCCCATGATGTAGAGGAGAAGGAGGGTGAAGAAGAGGACGATCGGTTTCGGGAAGAGGAACCACCCTTGTCCTGCCTGGGTGAATTGATAGGTAATCAGCCGCCACAGCTCGCCTTCGAAGAACGCATCGCGCTCGAACGCGAAGAGCGCGGCGAAGCGCTCGGCATCCTGATGCTCGAGAAAGAAGAGCGCGACGTAGAGGAACAGCAGGACGTAGACGGAACGGAGGTTTTCACCTTTGGCGTGGGACATCGGCGACTCGAAAGACAACGCCCGCGTGGAAACGGGTCATTCCGGGATGGTCAGCGCACGACCACGTTCTCGACCCCTTCGAACCGGAGGATATCCCCTTCCCCCAGGCCGTGCTGCCGCGCCACCCCGGCGGCGACTTCCAGGACGTACCTGGCCGGGACGCCCGGGTCGTGGCTGGGGCATGGGTCGGCCCTGCAGGGGGGCACATCGTGCTTCAGATGGACGATCCGCTGCTGCTCGTCGATCCAGATGATGTCGAGAGGGATGAGCGTGTTCTTCATCCAGAACGACTGGACGGCGGTGCCGGGGAAGAAGAACAGCATCCCGGTGTGCTCCCGCAGCCGGTCGCGGAACATGAGGCCCTGGGCCCTGGTGGCGGGGTCCGTGGCCAGCTCCACGCGGACCTGGTAACCGTCGGGGAAGATCACGCGTGGGACGGGCGACTGAGGATCAGAGGCCGGCGATGGAGCGGGCTGGGCGCACGATGCGATCAGCGCGATGACCACGACCGCCACCTGCGCGCGCCGGCATCGGGCACCGACCGTCACTCCTCCACCTCGACGACTTCCTTGGCGTCGCGGGCGATGAGGTCGTACTTCTTGGCGTAGTAGCGGAAGGAGCGGAACGACATCCGCAGCAGCTCGGCGGCCTGCGTCTGCACGCCCCCGGCCCGTTCGAGGGCCTTCAGCATGAAGATCTTCCCGATGGACTCGAGATGGTCCTGGAGGGAGATGCCCTCCGGCGGCAGCTCGAAGGTGGCCTCGGGGATGTGCCCGCCGATGAGGACCGGCTCGGGCAGCGATCTCGTGGTGAGGACCTCCGACTCCTCGAGGGCGATCATCCGCTCGATCACGTTCTCGAGCTCGCGCACGTTGCCCGGCCAGGGGTACTTCTCGATGGCGCGCATGGCGTCGGCGGAGATCCGCTTCTGCGCCACGCCGAGCTTCCCGCAGAACTTGGCGATGAAGTGCTCGACCAAAAGGGGGATGTCTTCCTTGCGCTGCCGCAGCGGGGGCAGCTCGATGGGGATGACGTTGATCCGGTAGAAGAGGTCTTCCCGGAAGGTTCCCTTCTGGATGGACTCGCTGAGGTCGCGGTTCGTGGCGGCGATGACGCGGACGTCGACGGGACTCTCCACGTTCGCGCCGACCTTGCGGACGCTCCGCTCCTGCAGGACGCGGAGCAGCTTGATCTGCATGGCGGTGGAGGTGTCGCCGATCTCGTCGAGGAAGATCGTTCCGCGCTCCGCTTCGTGGAAGAGGCCGCGCTTCTCGCGGATGGCGCCGGTGAACGCGCCGCGCTCGTGCCCGAAGAGCTCCGACTCGAGCAGCGTCTCCGGAAGCGCGCCGCAGTTGATGGAGACGAACTTCCCGCGGCGGCCGGAGTTGTAGTGGATGGCCCGGGCGATCAGCTCTTTCCCCGTCCCCGACTCCCCCGAGATGAGGACGGTGGACAGCGTCCTGGCGATGCGCTGCACGATGGAGAAGATCTCCTGCATCTTGGCGCTCTTGCCGATGATGTTGGCGAAGGTGAACCGCTCTTCGAGCGCGCTGCGAAGGTGAAGGTTCTCGTCCTCCAGCTCCTTCCGCTCCACCGCCTTCCGGACGATGATCTTCAGCTCCTCGATGTCGAAGGGCTTGGCGATGTAGTCGAACGCCCCCGCCTTGAGCGCCTCCACCGCGGACTTCGTCGAGGTGTGGGCGGTGATCATGATGAAAGCGATCGAGGGATCCTGCGCTTTCACGTCCTTCAGCAGGTCGATGCCCGAGCCGTCCGGCAGCATCAGGTCGCAGAGAACGAGGTCGGGCTCCCGTTTCTGGAAGGCCGCCCTAGCCTCGGCCAGCGTCGACGCCGCCTCCAGACGCCACCCCTCCTCTTCGAAGACGATGGAGAGAAAGTCGCGCAGTGATGCCTCGTCATCGACGATGAGCAGGTCCACGGACCGATTATAGGTGCCTGAATCGGCAGTCGCGTGATGCCGCCCACGGCTCCAGCGCGAGCCACCGCTCGATCCGGCCGATCCCTCGCTCGTCGAGCGGCCCGCCGCCCAGCTCGCCCAGAAGGAGCTCCAGCCCCGCCCTCTGACGGCGCTCCAGCGGCGCCGGAACCCGCCACCCGGCCCGAGCGGCCGCGGCGGCGAAGGAAACGACGGCCGAACCCGCCGCGACCCGCGGCCGCAGCGTCGGCGGATGGCACGGCTCGACCCGGGAGCCGGCGGCCGCCCCGAGAAGCCGCCGCCGGGTGCGGTTCTTCGCCACGATCTTCTGCAGCACCGCGCCGCGATGCCGGTCGGGAAGGAAGTAGATGGCGCGGACCGACTCGCGCCGCTGCCCGATCCTGTGCGCGCGACCGTTCCGCTGATCGATCCGCACCGGGTTCCACGGCAGGTCGTAGTGGATGACGGCGCCGGCGCGCTGGAGGTTCAGCCCTTCCGCTCCGAGGTCGGTCGAGACCAGGATATCGGCCGCTCCACGCCGGAAGGCCTCGATGGAGGCGGCGTTCGATCGTTCCCTTCCCGTCACGAGCACGGTCCTGCGGACGCGCTGCAGCACGGCGGCGAGCGCCCGCGCGGTCGCGGTCCAGCCGGTGAAGAGGAGGACCGGCTCGGAGATCGTCGAGCAGAGGCCGAGCAGAACGCGCTCCTTCTCCCGCGGCAATCGCTCGACGACCTCGCGCAACTCCTCGATGCTCTTCATGGCAAGACGAATCTCGCCGGCGTCGGCGTGGCGCTCCTCTCCCACGAACAGCTCCCAGAAGAGAATCGTCTGGAAGGAGGGGGCGTCCTCCTCGTGGGCGAAGGCGCGGCGGTACTCGCGTTTCGGCAGGGCACGCCCCGCGGCCAGGCACTCCAGCGCCCGCTCGTAGAAGCGCCGCTGGCGGCGCAGCGACTCGAGGAGGGCGGCCTCGCTCGATTCGAGACGGCGGAGAAGGAAGTCGCGCACCAGCTCCTCGCCGCCGGCGAGCGGGAAGCGGAGGGCGGCGATCCTGCGGAGGACCTCCTCCCCCGCCGGCGGCGTCCGGATCACGCGGCGATCGAGGTCGCCGAAGGCGAGTGGCGGCGGGAGCACGCTCCGGTCGCGGCGGATGACCAGCTCGGAGACGACGGCGCCGAGCGCGCCGCGGTCGCGGGTGGCGAAGGCGAGGTCGATCGAGGGGACGCCGAGCTTCATGAGCGCGTCGTCGCAGACCGCGAGACGCAACAACGCCTCGAGGTCGCGCGCCGAGTTGCAGACCGGCGTCGCCGTGACCAGGAGGAGTCGCGCCCCCGCCGACCGCCGCGCCAGCGCCGCGTACCGCTGCGTTCCGGGGTTGCGGAACGCGTGCGCCTCGTCGGCGATCAGCAGCCGTCGCGCCGCGGGAGGCTCCTCCGCGCGGAGCAGCCCCACATGCGTCATCACCTCGGCCGCGACTCGAAAGCGGCGGAAGGTCTCGCGCCATTGATCGACGAGCGAGGCAGGGACCACCGCCTCGATCACCGCGCCGCGCGCGGCCTCGCGCCGCGCCACCTCGGCGGCCACGAACGATTTTCCGAGCCCCGGCTCGTCGGCCAGGATCGCTCCGCCGTACCGGTCGAGAAGGGGGACCAGATCCTCCACCGCCCGGAGCTGATGCTCAGCGAGCAGGGAGGCGTCGCGCAACGTGCGCACGCAGCACCTCGAGCTCGGCCGCGGTCAACTCGAACAGCTCCCCGGCGCACTCCTCGTGCCCCGCCGGCGCCCGACCCTCGCGGTGCGCCACGCGCGACGACCTCACCAGCCGCTGCCACGGCTCGGATGCCGGGTCGGGAAGCGGAAACGGGATGCGCGCCACCGTCCTGCCGAAGTAGCGGTAGTGATCGTCCTTCGCCCTCTCGGCGATCTCCAGGAGCAGCGCATCCGCGACCACGCTGTTCAGCAGGCCGGCCATGGCGTAGGCCTCGTCGAGCGACACGGCGTCGACCGAGTAGAGAGTCTGGTTCGGCACCAGCGGAAACGAGTGCCCCGACACCTCCACGCTCTCGGGCAGCACCACCGCCGCCATGCCGCGGGAGACGTCCTTCCACGCCACCTTGATCCCGACGTGCTCGGGACGGACGTACGACAGCTCGAGCACCTCCGGATCGACGCCGCGGCGCACGGCGATCTGCTGCAGCCATGGCGGATACTGCGTCCAGCCGGCGGCGGGCGGCCACAGCATCCAGTGCGAGGCGCGCGTCGTCCAGCGGCGGACGTCGCGGCCGCGGACGCAGCGGCAGACGAAGCCGGTCGGAATGGGCAGGCCGTCGCCGGTGTGCAGCCAGCCGCAGTCGACGCTCGTCCCGTCGAGGAAAAAACTTCGGTTGTCGCCGGTCTTGACCCCCATGACCGGACGGCGGCCGATGGCCGTCTCGAGCGGGGCGAACCGCTCGCGCAGCCGGCGGAGGATTCGGCCGGCGTCGGGCGGAACGAGCGACCATTCGGAACGGCGTCCCGCGACCGGCAGCGCCGAGGGAGCGACGAAGAACGCGCTCCCACCGGATCGGATCTCGACCGGCCGGGAGGCATCCTCCCCCTTCCGGGCAACGAGGCCGAGGGGAAAGGTGTCGGCGTTGAAGTAGCGGCGCCGCTCGTCGGCCCAGTCGATCAGCGCCGTCAGCGATGCGCGCCCGAGAAGGAACTCGCGGAGCGGCGCCGCATAGGCGGCGTTTGCGATCTTCGCCGGAAGGAGCATCGCCACCACTCCGCCGTCCCCGGCCAGCGCCAGCGATCGCTCCACGAAAGCCACGCTCAGGTCCGGCTGGTGAAAGGGGGAGCCGGCAGTGGCGCCGCCGAACAGCGGATAGCGGTCGCGGTACATCCGCCGCGCGCCGGGGTCGATCCGTGCGTTGCGCACCCACGGCGGGTTTCCGGCCACGACATCGAATCCGCCTTGCGCCATGACGTGGGCGAAGTGGACGTCGAAGGCGAAGAAGTCCACCTCGCCGCCCTCGACGCGCTCCAGCGTCTGGCGCGCCTCGCGGATCCGCCGCTGGAGGTGCCGGACAGCGTCGAGGTCCTCCCGCAGCGGCCGGCCGAAGAGGTCGAGGCGCGGCGCGGTGGCCGCCTGCAGCTCGCGCTCGTCGGCGTCGATGGCGCGGGAGAGGAGATCGGAGGCGAGACGGCGGTCGTTCGCGCGCAGGAGCCGGAAGAGCGCCGGCCGCTCCTCGCGCGCAGCGGAACGGTAGCGCTCGATCAGGTCGTGCTGCGCGCGGATCCCCACCGCCCAGTCGCGGTAGATGTCTCCCCGCGCCGCGCCGAGGAAATCGAGTGGACTCAGAAGCGAATTGCCCTGGAGGATGTTGCGGTCGAGGTTCGGCAGCGGCCGGACCTGGTCCGCGGTGACGTCCGCGCCGGCGACGATGGCCAGCCAGAGACGCAGCTCGCAGAGCCGCACCGCCTCCGCCTTCAGGTCGACGCCGTAGAGCGACCGCTCCACGATCCGCTGGCGCAGCGTCGCCGGGCGCGTCGCGGAGAGCGCGGCGATCAGGCGCTCGATGGTGTTCAGCGCCGAGAGGAGGAACGCGCCGGAGCCACACGCCGGATCGAGGATCGTGATCGTCTCCAACCGGCCCATCACCTCGGGGGCCGCCTCCGCCAGGCGAGGCGACGCGATGCCTCCGCCGATCACCGACTGCAGCTCGTCGCGGAGGCCCGCGTCACCGCCGCCGGCCCATTCGGCGATGGCCCGCCCGGTCAGCACGTCGACGATCTCCCGCGGCGTGTAGAAGCTGCCGCTGACGGCGCGCTCGTCGCCGGCCATGAGCGACTCGAAGACCTTCCCGAGCATTTCCGGGTCCACGCGCGTCCCGGCCGCCGCGCTCTCGTCGACGGTGAAGTCGAACTTCTCGAAGACGTCCTCCAGCACCTGCCGCATCAGAGCGGTCGGGACGTGGAGCGACGGATTGCGCCGCTCGAGGGCGGCAGGCTCGAACAGGCCGCCGTTGAGGTAGGGGATGCGCCCGAGACGGCCGGCCACGGCGTCGCGCTGGCTGGCGGGCGTGTTGAGGCATCCGAAAAAGAGCGGGAGGAGGACGGTCGTGAAGAAGTCGGTCCCCTCGCTCACGGCGCGCTCGGCGCGGTCGATCAGGAAGCGGCGCTCCCCGTTCAGCCACCCCTTCTCCTGGACGAAGCAGAGGAAAAGGAGCCGGGAAAGGATCAGCAGCGCCTCGTCGGCCAGGGCCGCGGCGCTCTCCCCGGGGCAGCTCCCGGCCAGGGCCGCGGCGAGGTCGCCGGCCGCGGCGCGGAAGCGGACGAAGAACTGGCGCGCCACGGCCTCGCGGTCGAGGGCGCGGTCGAAGAGGCGCGAAGGATCGTCACGGCCGTCGAGGGCGAGAAGGTTCAGGCGGTCGAGGCCGTGGGGAGTGGGGTCGGCGCAGGCGATCGTTGCATGACGGGGCGAGCGGCCGTTCAGAACATGAATCGTAAGGATTCTGCTTTGTTCATCCAAGTTTATGATAGCTGATTTCGTTAGCAAATTATATTTCGAATACTCGAGCAGGAATCTCGTGATCGATGCCGGCTCCACCGCTCCCTCGGCCAGGAAGAGGTCGAAGTGGTCGAGCCGGGCCAGCAGGAGCATCCGGCCCTCGCCGGCGCACGGCAGGTCGATTCCGGCCCGACCCCACTCCGCCCGATCGATCGCCACGGGCTCGACCGGGTAACCGAGCCTGCGGAAGAGATCGGCCACGCCCGCCGCGCCGCGGCAGGCGCGAAGATCGCCGGCTGTGATCATGCCGGCCTCCCCGCGGCTACACTTCCGCCGTGTCCGTCCGCTGGGCCTATCTCGAGCGCGTCGTCGCCGGAGCGATCTTCGGCATGTACATCGCCCACCTGCTGTACTTCCTCAACCCGCAGGTCGGCATCTCCCCCGGTCGTCTGGCCGTGGTGACGCTGCTGTACGGCGCCATCTGCGGGCTGATCTTCGGCACCGCGCTGTGGGGTCTGCGCATGCTGCGGGTGAGGATCTTCGGCCGCGCCGAGGAGGATCGCGCCCACGGCTTCGGGTTCGTCGTGCTGGCGGCGTTCGTCTCCGCGGCGATCTACTGGATCCACTGGGACACGATGCGCATCTATCTCCCCGCCGAGGCATTCCGAGTGCTCTCCAAGGCCACGAATCTGATCACCATCACCGCCTTCGTCCTGCTGATCCTGTGGCTCATCGAGCGCAATGCCGCCCGCCGCACCTCGCGGGTGGTCTTTCTGATCGCGGTAGTGCTCATCGGCGTCTCGTCCTTCACGCTCTACCAGCGGCGCGAGAGCTATCGGACCGAGACGCGGAACGTGGTCGTGGCCAGGATCGGCACGGTGGCCGGGAAGCGCCCGGCCATCGTCGTGGCCATCCGCAACCTCCCCTTCGACTGGATCATCACCATGAGCGGCGAGGGAGTCCTGCCGTTCTTCGAGCAGGCGACCCGCCAGTCGTATTTCACCCGGCTCGAGCCCTTTCCCACCATGCACTGGCAGGCGCTGTGGGCTTCGCTGGCCACCGGGAAGCTGCCGAACCGCCACGGCGTGACCGGCCGCTTCTCGTATCGCACCCCGCTGAACCGCGTCGAGCGGGGGGAGCGCTTCCTTCTCCTCCCGAGCGGCGTCGGCTTCCGCTTCTGGGGCCTCATTCCTCCGGTCGAGCGGATCGCGGCGACGCTCCCCGCCGGCGACGCCCTTCCGCTCTGGAGCCTCTACGACCGCCTCGGTCTCGACGCCGCGGTGGTGAACTGGCCCTCCTCGGTGCCGGGGGGAGCGGCGCTGGTGGTCACCGACCAGGCGCTCCGCTCCGCCGTCCACGCCGCGCCGGCCACCGCGGAGGAATCGCAGCGGTTCGACGGCACCGGCGTGAAGGAGGCCATCCTCACCGCGCTGGCCGCCGACATCGCCGCGCTGGAGAAGATCGAGGAGGCGAAGGACTTCGATCTCCGCGTGGTGGCGCTGGAAGGGTTCTCGGAAGCGCAGCGGGCGCTGCACATCTACCTGAACGAGCTGCCGCCGGCCTCTTCGATCAAGGGCCAGGCCCTTCGCGCGTACGCGCAGCAGCTCGACAACCACATCGCTTCGGTGGTGGCGACGAATCCCGATCACCTCGTACTCATCTCCTCTCCCTCGGCCGTCGTTCCGCCGGAGCTGGCCGCGAGCGCCTACGCCATCGCGGCGCGCGCCATCCGCCGGCTCGATCCGGGATCGGACGACGGGTTCCTTCTCCTGCTCGGCCCGGGTGCCGTCCACCGGCCCAACCCCGAGACGGCCTACGTCGCCGACGTGGTCCCCACGCTCCTCTTCGCGGCCGGTCTCCCTGTCGGCCGCGACATGGACGGCCGCATCCTCAGCGAGGCCTTCGGAGAGGAGTTCCTGCGCCGCACCACCGTCTCCGCGATCCAGACTTACGAGGCGGAGCAGGTCGTGGTCCGCCGTCGGGGCGTGTAGCCCGCTCATCGCCCCTCCCATTTCCGGCGCGACGGCTCGTAGCGCAGCAGGCGGATCTTCGCGCTCGGACCGTAGACGCGCGCGGCGAAGAGCGACCCGTTCGAGTCGGTGAGATAGATCGTCCCCGGCGTGGCCTTCCCGAGGGGCGTGAACGAGCAGAGCGAGGAGCGATTGAACTTCACCGGCGAGTCGCCGGGGCGGAGCGGGTCGCCGTCGGGATCGCGCACGGTGTAGGGGAGGAGCCCGATGGTGACGAGATGCGGCTGCTGGAAGAGGTGGCGCGGCGGCGCCACGCAGCGGTCGATCCCCCGCTGGATGTCGTCGGCACGGATCCCATCGCGGTCGCCGTCCTCGTAGATCGCGTACCGCCACTCCGTTCCGGAGCGGCTGAACCGGACACCGAAGTGCTTCCCCTCGGCGATGGCTCGCGACCGCGTGTGGTGAAAGACCGACCGGATCTCCGCGGCCGCCGACCGCACCGCTGCCCGCCGCCGCAGCGACATCCACCCCGGCATGGCGCAGGCGACGAGCATGCCGATGATGGCGACGGCCGTCAGCAGCTCCGCGAGCGTGAATCCTCTCTTTCCGTCTCCAGACACGTGTTCTCCTTTCGTCGTTCCCGGAAGGGGGAGCCGCCGGCAGGTGGGCCGGCGACTCCCGGGGGGTGGGCGGCGTTACTCCGACGCCGTGTTGGAGGGCTGCTGGGCGGCCGAGCTGGCGCGCGGCTTCCGCGGGCTGCGCACCTTCGTGCTCAGCGTGGTCTTCCCGCTGACGGTGATGTAGGGGCTGAGGCGCTCGAACGACTTGTCGCCGAAGCCCTTGACCTGCATCAGGTCGGTCGGCTTCCGGAACTCGCCGTGCTCGGTCCGGTAGTCGATGATCCGCTGCGCGGTCTTTGAGCCCACGCCCGGAAGGAGGGCGAGCTGCGCGGCATCGGCGGTGTTGATGTTCACCACGCCGGCGACGGCGTTCTCCGCGTCGGCGGCGAACGCCGTTCCGCAGATCGAGATGATGACCAGGGCCAGGGTAACGAAGTGGGACTTCCGCATGGGTCTTGTCTCCTTTCACTTTCTTGTTGGTTGTTGGTTGTTTGGTTGACGGTTGACTGATTGGCTGTTTTCCACACTGAACCGTGTCTTCCCTGTCACTTCACTTCGCTGAGCTCGCTTCGCATCACCTCCTTTCGCCGGGGCATGGTTCAAGCGCCCGACCATGGGCCGGCAATTGGCAAATGTTTGAGGTGAAGTGAGTTAGGTGAGTGGTGGAGATTTCAGCGCGTCAAAATCTTCTGCGCGCGGGAGCCGGCGGGAAAGCGGTTTTGCGCTCGAGGGATCACCGCGGCAGCGGACGCGCCACGATGCGAATGCGCCGCGGGGAGGACGGCTCGGTCCAAGCGACGAACAGCTCCTCGCCGGCGACGGCCAGGCGCGGGAAGCCGGCGCCGCGCGCGGTGCTCGAGACGGCGAGCTTCTCGATCGGGCCGAGGCGGCCGCCGGCCCGGACGCGGCGCAGGGCGATGTGCGCCTGCTCGCCGAGCCCGTCGATCCACGTCACCAGCGCGCTCCCGTCCTGGAGGAGGACGAGGTCGACGCGGCCGGTCGGCGAGCCGCCGTCGATGCGGAGCGGCGCGCCGAAGGTGGCGCCGCCGTCGGATGAGAAGGCCACGTTCACGCGCTGCTCCTCCCGCGCGGCGGTGAACCACGCCACCGCCACGAGCTTCTCGCGCGCGGCGATCCGCGGGCCGTTCACCGGACAGCCGTGAATCGTCCAGCCGTCGTCGTGCAGGCTCGCCGGCTTCGTCCAGCGGCCGCGGTCCCATCGCACCACGCTGATGTCCCGCACCTCGTCCGCGGTCCGGTCGCGGTAGACGATCACCGGCCCGGTGGCGGCCATGGCCATCCCGGTCGAGCAGCACTCGCACACCCGCCGGTCGAGCAGGTCTTCGCGCGCCAGGCGGCCCGCGGCGTCGACCCGGGCGTAGCGGAGGGTCATGTCGCCGCCGTGATCGCCTTTCATCTGCCGCCCGTCGAGCCAGACCACCCCCACGGCATCGTCGCGCACCGGCACCATCGAGACGAAGCCGTGCTCGGTGGGCGTGCCGTCGCGATGGATCACGCGCGAGGCGCCCCACGTCCGTCCCTCGTCGCGCGAGGAGGCCACGCGCACGTCGTAGGAGTAGGTCCCGGCGCCGCTCTTCTGCAGCCAGTGCGCGAAGAGCGTCCCGTCCGGCGTGACCGCGACCGCAGGGAAGTCGGCCCAGTTGACGAACAGGTCGCTTCGCTGCACGACGGTCCGCGGCTCGCTCCATCCTCCATCGGCGAACGAGGCCACCTTCACGGCATGCTCGTCCCCCGCCGGCTCGGTCCAGGTCATCAGCAGCCGGCCGCCGGCCGTGGTGGTCAGGAACGGATGGACGCCGCCGGGGGCCGCGGGGGAAGGGATCTCGCGCGCGCCGGCGAAGGGAGCGAGAGAGCAGAGGACGAGGGCGGCGAGGGGCGAGCGCAAGGTCCGCTCATTCTACCGGATGCTATACTCGACAGCGGCGCCATCCATGAAGGAAAAGCGCGAGATCTACCGTTTCCTCCACGTCACCCCCCGCCGGATTTTCGAACAGCTCGATCAATTCGTCGTCGGCCAGAAACACGCCAAGGAAGTGCTGGCCATCGCGGCGTACAACCACCTCAAGCGCATCGAGTATCTGAAGTTCGGCGGCGAGGTGTCGATCCGCAAGTCGAACATCCTGATGATCGGGCCGTCGGGATCGGGGAAGACGTACCTGGCGCGGACGCTGGCCCGCATCCTCGACGTGCCGTTCGCCTACAACGATGCCACGGCCTTCACCGAGGCGGGATATTACGGGGAGGACGTGGAGGTGGCCATCGGGCGGCTCCTCTACGCCACGAACCAGAACGTGAGCTCGGCGGAGAACGGCATCGTCTTCATCGACGAGATCGACAAGATCGCCCGCCGCTCCGGCGGCGCGCGCACCGGAGCCGGCAACCGCGACATCGGCGGCGAAGGCGTGCAGCAGGCGCTGCTCAAGATCCTGGAGGGGGAGAAGATCTTCGTCCCCCTGAACGTGACGGCGCACTGGAACAAGTACGACTACGTGGAGATCGACATCTCCAACGTGCTGTTCATCTGCGCCGGGTCCTTCTCCGACATGGAGGAGAGCGGCGAGGGGAAGCCGATCGGCTTCTTCAACGACGGCACGGGCGGCCCCGCGGAGGTCTCCACCGAGGACCTCAGCAAGTACGGCTTCCTCCCGGAGCTGCTCGGGCGGCTTCCGGTGCGCGTGCAGCTCGAGCAGCTCACCGCGCCCGACCTGGTGGCGATCCTCACCGAGCCGCGCGAGGCGATGGTCCCGGAGTACCAGCGGCTCTGCGCGCTCGATCAGATCCAGCTCGAGTTCCACGAGGAAGCGCTCTTCGAGATCGCCAACGCCGCCCTCCGGCAGAAGCTCGGGGCGCGCGCGCTGCGGGCCATCCTGGAGAAGGTGCTGCACCCCATCCTGTTCGTCGCGCCCGAGCGGGCGGGCGAGCGGATCACCATCGGGCCGGAAGAAGTCCGCGCGGCGATCAGCGCTTCCTGACGTCGCGTTAGGGCGCGACGAGGGATCACGGGAAGGGTGTGCCCTCTCCCCGCTTGCGGGGAGAGGTGGCGCGAAGCGCCGGGTGAGGGGCAATCCTCGAGAAGCGCCCCCTCATCCGGCCTTCGGCCACCTTCTCCCCCGCTGCGCGGGGGAGAAGGCTCTGCGACGTACAAATCTTCTCGGCGGGAGAAGGGGATGACGGACCTTGTATAGACTGCGGGCATGCGGAGCATCGGAATCGCCGCGAAAACGTCGTCGCCCGCTGCGCTCGAGTACGCCGCGGGCGTGGCCCGCGACCTGAAGAAGCGCGGCCTGGAGGTCTGCTTCGACGACGTCACCGCCGCGGCCATCGGCGAAAAGGCGGCCGACTGCGTCACGCGCTCCGAGCTCGGATCCGGCTCCGAGCTGCTGATCACTTTCGGCGGAGACGGCACCCTCCTCTCCGTGGCCCGCCACGCCCCGCCGAACGTCCCCATCCTCGGCGTGAACATGGGCACGCTCGGCTTCCTCACCGAGGTGAGGCTGGACGAGTTTCCCTCGCTCCTGGAACGCGTGCTGGCGGACGATTACCTGGTCGAGCCGCGCGTCACCTTCAGCGTCACCGTGCAGGGACCGGGGCGCGAGGATCGGGAGTACCGCGTGCTCAACGACGCGGCCATCAACAAGAGCGCCCTGGCGCGCATCATCGAGATGCGGGTGAGCGTGGCCGGCCTCTTCGTCTCCAACTTCCGCGGCGACGGGCTGATCGTCAGCACGCCCACCGGGTCGACGGCCTACAACCTCTCCGCCGGCGGGCCCATCGTCTACCCGACCATGAACGCCATCGTGATCACGCCCATCTGCCCGCACATGATCACCAACAGGCCGCTGGTGCTCCCCGACGAGCTGGACATCGAGATCGGCATCGTCACCCCTGCCGAGGAGCAGGAGATCTATGTGACCCTCGACGGCCAGGAAGGGACCCCGATCAACGAGAACGACCGCGTCTGCGTGCGCAAATCATCGAACAACGTCCTGCTCGTGCAGTCCCCCGACAAGAACTACTTCGACGTGCTGCGGACGAAGTTGAAGTGGGGGGAAGGGTAGGACCAGATGCTAGGGCTGCAGCGAGACTTCGTAAGTGGCCCGGACCGCTTTCACGTAGGCGCGCGTCTCGCGGTAGGGAGGGATGCCCTTGTACTTCTGCACCGCTCCGGGGCCGGCGTTGTAGGCGGCCAGGGCGAGGTCGAGATCGCCGTCGAACGTGTCGAGGAGCTGTCGCAGGTAACGCGTCCCGCCGAAGATGTTCTGCCGCACGTCGAAGACGTTCGTCACGCCGAGGTAGCGGGCCGTGGCGGGCATCAGTTGCATCAGGCCGCTCGCGCCGGCCGATGACACCGCGTTCGGGTTCCAGGCCGACTCGCGGCGGGCCACGGCCGCGATCAGGCGGGGATCGACGCCGTGCTCACGCGCCGCCTCTTCGATGACCGGCGAGAAGCGCCCGGGAACCGCCGTGGCGCGCGCGCGAGAATCGAACAGCACCTCGCCGAAGTGACGCGTCGCCAAACGCCTGGCCGACTGCAGGATGACCAGCGCCTCGCGGATGTTCCCCTCGAAACGGTGGGCCGTGATCTGCTTCGCGTCGTTGCTGATCACCACCCGCCCCGGCTTCCGAAGCCCGGCGGCCGGCACGTCGGCGGCCGAGAACTTCCGCTCGCCGGCCGGCGCGACACCGGCGGCGAGGACGAGTGTGACGGCGATCACGAAGAGATTTTTCATGGAGAGCAGTGAGGGAACCGGCCCCCGGGAGCCCCTATTCCGATACGATCCGCCGCATGCGCATTCGCCGACTCATCGCTGCAGTATGCTTCTTTCCCTTCGCCGGCTGCGGCACCGCACAGATGGAGCAGGGGACGATCTTCACCGGGACGGTCGTGGTGGGAGAGGAGCAGACGCCGCGCGCGGGATATGCCGTCTACGTGCACGACGGGCTCATCCGTGACGTCGGACCGGCCGCGGCCGTTACCGCCGCGCATCGGGGAGCCCGCCTCGTGGAGACGGGGGGAACGATCCTCCCCGGCCTCGTCGATGCGCACGCGCACCTCTACGGCCTCGGCCTCGCGCTCGACACCGTGAGCCTGACCGGCACGCGCTCGCTCGACGAGGTCGTCCAGCGAGTCCGCGACCGCCTCGCCACCGCCGCACCCGACGAGTGGATCCTCGGCCGGGGCTGGGACCAGAACCAGTGGCCGGTGCAGGAGTTTCCGACCGCGGCACCGCTCGACGCCGCCGTCGGCGACCGGCCGGTGTGGCTGCGCCGCGTCGACGGACACGCCGCGCTCGCCAGCTCGGCGGCGATGCGCGCCGCCGGCATCACCGCGGCCACGCCTGATCCGCCGGGCGGCCGCATCCTCCGCGACGCCGAGGGGAAGCCCACCGGCGTCTTCATCGACGCGGCCATGGCCCTGGTCGAACGCATCGTGCCGCCGGTCTCGTTCGAGCAGCGGAAACGCCATGTCCTCGCCAGCGCGCAGCGCATCGCCCGGAACGGGCTGACCGCCATCCACGATGCCGGCGCCGACGGGGAGACGATCCGGGCGGTGCGGGAGCTGATCGACGAGGGACGGTTTCCGATCCGTGTCTACGTGATGCTCGGCGACAACGAAGCACTGCTGCGGGAGTGGTTCGCGCGCGGTCCGCTCCTCGATTACGGCGGCCGGCTGACCGTCCGCTCCGTGAAGCTGTACGCAGACGGGGCCCTCGGCAGCCGCGGCGCGGCGCTGCTCGAGCCCTACAGCGACGACCCCGGCAACCGGGGCCTGATGATCGCCTCGACCGGGCACATGACCGACGTGGCCCGCCGCGCCCGCGCGGCCGGCTTCCAGGTGAACACGCACGCCATCGGCGACGCCGGGGTGCGCAACGTCCTCGACGCATACGAGGCCGCGGGCGTCCAGCAGCAGGACCGCTTCCGGATCGAGCACCTGCAGGTCGTCGCCCCCTCCGACTTCGCCAGGCTGGCCCGGCGCGGCGTCATCGCCTCGATGCAGCCGACGCACGCCACCTCCGACATGTACTGGGCCGAGGCGCGCCTCGGTCCCGAGCGCGTGCGGGGGGCGTACGCCTGGCGGACCGTTCTCGACAGCGGCGGCCGCCTGGCCCTCGGGTCCGATTTTCCGGTCGAAGAGGTGAACCCGTGGCTCGGGATCTACGCCGCCGTGACCCGGCGCGACCAGAAGGGCTGGCCGGAGAAAGGCTGGTATCCAGGCCAGCGCCTGACCCTGGCCGAAGCGATTCGGGGATTCACCCGCGACGCGGCCTTCGCCGCGTTCGAAGAGACGAGAAGCGGCAGCATCGAGCCGGGGAAACTTGCCGACCTGACCATCGTCGAGGAGAACCCGTACGCCGTCTCGCCCGACGCGCTCGACGAGGTGCGCGTGAAGTACACGGTCGTGGGCGGGGAGATCGTCTACCTCGCGGCCGGCGCCGGCCGGTAGCGACGGGAGAGGAGCTCGCGCAACGCGCCTGGCGCGATGGTGCTCCCGATCAGAATGAGCGCGCCGATCGCGCTGAAGACAACCTCCTCCGGATCGGTCCTGAAGAGCAGCACGAATGTCGTCTCGATCACGATCGGAATCGTGACCAGCGCCGCGTTCAAGGTTGGCCGTAGAACACCGATCATCGTACCGACGTAGCCGCCGGCGAATCCCGCGATCACGGCCACGATCGTGCCGAGAACGACTTCGCGAAGATCGCCCTTGTCGACGAGGGCATGGCCCAGGACGAGCGGGAATCCGAAGCTGGTGATAACCACGATGAGGGCGTACCCGGCAACCGCCGCCCCGATCGAACGCAGAGCCGTACGCATGCGGACATCATCGCCCGTCGCGATGTCGGTCGCTAGAACATGCGTCGTTCCCGCTTTGTACCGGCGTCGCCGGCCGGCGGTGCTTTAATTGGGCCATGCGCGGCGTCCACAGCTTCGGCCAGGAGCTTCGAACCTGCGTGCTGCCCGGCATTCATGTCGCGGAAACGCTGATGCCCGCGGGTCTCGTCCTCCCGGAACATGCACACGACCCGGGGCAGGTCTGCTTCATCCTGGAGGGGACGTACAGCGAGGAGCTTGCCGGCGGCGAACACCTCTTGAGGCCGGGGGACATCCAGTTCCATTCGCCCGGCGAGCGGCACGCGAATTCCGTCGCTGCCGGCGGGGCCCTGACGCTGCTGATCTCGGTCGATCGAGAGCGCTGGATCGATGTCGTCGCACGGCGGCCGTTCTGTTCCCCGGTTCTGGATGAAATCGGCCGCGAGGTGAGGAAGGAGCTGGCGCGCCAGGATCCGGCTTCCAGCGCCGCTCTCGAAGGATTGTCTCTCGTTCTGCTCTCGCGCCTGGCCCGCCTCGAGCTGCAGGGGGGTGCGCGCGAGCCGCAGTGGGTGCGGGAGGCGGTGTTCCGAATCGAGCGGGACTACGACCGGCCCATGTCCCTCTCGTCGGTGGCGGAGGATGCCGGCGTCCATCGGGCCACGCTGGCGGCCGCCTTTCGGCGGTTCCGCGGGACATCAGTGGGCGAGCTCATCCGATCGGTTCGAATCGCGCGCGCCCGGGAAGCCCTCGCTGGGACGAACGCGCCCATCGCCGAGGTCGCGCAGCAGACCGGTTTCGCCGACCAGGCTCACCTCGGCCGGGTCTTCAAGCGAATGACCGGCATGACGCCGGGCGATTTCCGAAGGCGAGGCGGATAAGAGATCGCTCAGCGAGCGACTTCATTCCTCATCCCTCATCTCGAAGTCTTCGAAGTGCGTCAGCGCGCGGAAGGCGCGGTAGCGCTCGTGGATGTCGGCGAGGCTGATCTCGCGGAGGCGATCGAGCGAGAACTTCTCCACCGTGAACGAGGCCAGGACGCTGCCGAAGATGATGGCGCGGCGGATCTCGCGGTCCGTCACATCGCTCCGCGAGGCGAGGTAACCGAGAAAGCCTCCGGCGAAGGTGTCGCCCGCGCCCGTGGGATCGAAGACGCTCTCCAGCGGGTAGGCAGGCGCCGCAAACACAGCTTCCGGAGTGATCATCAGCACGCCATACTCGCCGCGTTTGATGACCAGTGCCTGCGCACCGAAGCGGAGAATGCCGCGCGCCGCCCGGATCAGGTTCGACTCGTCCATGAACTGCCGCACCTCGGCCTCGTTGATGATGATCAGGTCGACCGCGCCGAACATCCGTCCCAGCGCCTCGGGCTTCGAGGTGATCCAGTAGTTCATGGTGTCGAGGGCCACGATGCGCGGACGGCGGGTCTGCTCCAGGACGCTCATCTGCAGCTCGGGATCGATGTTTGCCAGGAAGAGGGCGTCGGCCCTCCGCTGCCGCTCGTTGAGCTGCGGCTGGAACTCGGCGAAGACGTTCAGTTGCGTGTCGCGCGTCGTGGCGACGTTCAGGTCATAGCCGTACTCGCCGCTCCAGAAAAAGGTCTTCGCGCCCGCGACGCGCCGCAGACCGTCGGTGTTGATGTTCCGCCCCTCGAACACGGCCATGTCGCGGTCGGTGAAGTCGTCGCCGACGACGGCCACCAGATCGACGGGTGTGAAGAAGGACGCTGCGACGGAAAAGTACGTGGCCGATCCGCCGATGGCGCGATCGACCTGCCCGAACGGTGTCTTCAGCGCGTCGAACGCGACGCTGCCGACTACGAGAATGGCCATGCGAATCCTCAGGCCCCTACGTGATGTACTTCCGAATCAATGGCGCGAGATCGTCCTTCACCTTCGGCGGGACGACGCGCGGGTCGGTGATGATGGCGTACTGCAACGCGGTGGCACAGGCGCAGTCGCGGCTGCGCCCGGCGGCGGGCTTGATGCTCATTCTCAGGATCTTCTGGGCCATGGCGGCGTTGGCCCGGAGATAACCGAGGACCTGCTCGACCGTGACCGCCTCGGCGCTCTCGTGCCAGCAGTCGTAGTCGGTGACCAGCGCCATCGTGGCGTAGCAGATCTCGGCCTCCCGCGCCAGCTTCGCTTCCTGCAGGTTGGTCATCCCGATCACGTCGACGCCCCAGGAGCGATAGAGGCTCGATTCCGCGCGGGTGGAGAACTGCGGCCCTTCGATGCAGACGTAGACTCCGCCCATGTGCACGCGCGCACCCGCTTCGCGCCCGGCGTTGCCCAGCAGAGACGACACCCCGGCGCAGACCGGGTCGGCGAGGGAGACGTGGGCGATGAGCCCGTTGCCGAAGAAGGTGTCGGGGCGGTGCCGCGTGCGATCGATGAACTGGTGCGGGAAGACGATGTCGGTCGGGTGGTAGTCCTCCTTCATCGAGCCGACGGCGCTCGCCGAGAGGATCGTGTGCACGCCGAGGAGCTTGAAGCCGAGGATGTTGGCGCGGTAGTTCAGCTCGCTCGGCATCAGGCGGTGCCCGCGTCCATGCCGGGCCAGGAACGCCACCCGCACCCCGTCGATCTCTCCGAGCACGTACGGGTCCGACGGTTCGCCGAAGGGCGTCTCCATCTTGCGCTCAGAGAGCACGCGCAGGCCTTCCATATCGTAGAGCCCCGAGCCGCCGATGATGCCGACCTGTGCCTCGGCGGTCATGGTTTCCACCGCCTCATCGATTCCTCGATCGCCCCCGCCACGCGATGGGCCAGGACGACCGCGGCCAGCCCGTCTTCCGCCGTCACCAGCGGCCGGGCGCGCTGCCGGACGCACTCCAGGAAGGCCTCCAGCTCCGCCCGCAACGGCTCTTTCTTCTCCACCGTCAGCTCCAGGGCCTGCAGGGTCCTCCCCGTCAGGCGGTAGCCTTTCGCCTCCTGCTCCTTGGTGTCCGTGGAGACGTAGAAGTCGCTGCCGAAAAACCTCTGTTTCCGCACGCGATCCTGCGAGACGCGGCTTGCCGTCAGGTTCGCCACCGCGCCGTTGGCCAGTTCCAGGCGGACGTTGGTGATGTCGACCTTGTCGGTCAGGACCGGCACGCCCACGGCGCGGATCTCGACCACCTCCTGGCGCAGGAGGGAGAGGACGAGGTTCAAGTCATGGATCATCAGGTCGAGGAGCACGTCGATGTCGAGCGAGCGACCGCTGAAGACGCCGATCCGGTCCGCCTCGAAGAACCGGGCCTCGGAAACGAGATCGGCTACGGCCACGATGGCGGGGTTGTACCGCTCCACGTGCCCGACCTGGATGATCCGTCCCCGCGCCCCGGCCAGCTCGATGAGCCGTTCCGCCTCGGCGGCCGTCGCGGTGATCGGCTTCTCGATCAGCACGTCGCATCCCGTCTCGATCAACTCCCGCGCCACCTCGTAGTGCGTGGTCGTCGGCGTCGACACCACCGCGCAGTCGGCCCGGGCAGCCAGCTCGGCGACCGAGCCGATGCGCTCGAGGTTGAGCATGGAGGCGATCTCGGCGGCGCGCTCGTCGTTCGTCTCCACGAACCCGGCGACCGTCGCCTCCGGGATCTCGGTCAGCACGCGCGCGTGCAGCCGCCCCAGGTATCCGGTTCCGACGACGCCGATGCGCACTAGCGGACGACCCCGCGCTTCGAGCTCCTGACGAACTCGGCGAAATAGCGAACCTCGGAAAAGAAGCCGACCTCGTCCTCGATCCGCGCCAGCGCTTCCTCGACTCTCAGCTTCGAGCGCACCAGGAGCCGGTAGGCCCGCTGCAGGGCCTCGATGCTCTCCCGGGAAAAACCCTTCCGTGCCAGGCCGAGGGTATTGATCCCGTAGGTCTTCGCCGGGCGGCTTCCCACGGTCTTCACGAACGGCAGGACGTCCTGCGTAGGGATGGTCCCGCCGCCGATGAAGGCGTGGTCACCGACACGGCAGTGCTGATGCACGCCCGAAAACGCCCCGATCGTGGCATGGTCCCCCACGTCGACATGCCCGGCCAGCGTGGCGTTGTTGGCGAAGATCGTGTTCGACCCGACGTGGCAGTCATGCGCCACGTGCGCGTAGGCCATGAAGAAGTTCTCGGAGCCGATGGTGGTGATCGCTCCACCGCCGGCCGTGCCGCGGCTGACGGTCACGAACTCGCGGAAGAGATTGTCGTTGCCGATGATGAGCTCGGTCCGCTCCCCCCGGAACTTCACGTCCTGCGGCGGCATACCAATGCAGGCGTGGCCGGTGATGTGATTGCGCTCACCGATGGTGGTGGGGCCCTCGATGCGGGTATGCGGCCCGATCACCGTGCCCGGCCCGATGGTCACATGCGGGCCGATGATCGCGTACGGGCCGATGACCGCGTCGCGGGCGACGGCCGCCTCGCTGCTGACGATCGCCGTCGGGTGGATCGTACCCTGCGTGGTCATTCCGGCCGGTCCACCATCACCGATATCAGCTCGGCCTCGGCGGCCAGCTCGTCGCCCACGCGCGCCGAGCCCCGCAGCTTCACCGTCGAGGCCCTCCGGTGCAGCACCTCACACTCGATGATGAGCTGATCGCCGGGCACCACCGGCTTGCGGAAGCGGGCCTTGTCCACCCCGCCGAAGAGGAAGAGCTTCTTCTCGCGGTCGGGGATGTCGCGGAGGAAGAGCACCGCGCCGCACTGGGCCATGGCCTCGATGATCAGCACGCCCGGCATCACCGGCGCGCCGGGAAAGTGACCCTGGAAGAACTGCTCGTTGGCGCTGACGTTCTTCAGCCCCACGATCCGCTTCCCGTCCTCGATCTCCAGGATCCGGTCGACCAGGAGCATCGGATAGCGATGCGGCAGCAGCTTCATGATCTCGGTGATCGTCATCGTCACTTCGTCACCTTCTTCTCCAGTTCTTCGATGCGCCGCAACAGCTCCGGCAGGCGGCGCAACAGCACCTCGCGGCGGCCGAACTCACGGAAGGGAACAGCGGGCGACCCCATGACCTTGCCGCCCGTCACGTCTTCGAGCACCGCCGACTTCGCGGCCACCTGCACGCCGTTTCCGATCTTCAGATGCCCGCCGAATCCCGACTGGCCGGCCACCACCACGGAGTCGCCGAGCTCGGTCGAGCCGGCGATCCCCACCTGCGACACCAGCAGGCAGTGCCGGCCCACCCGGACGTTATGCCCGATCTGCACGAGGTTGTCGATCTTCGTTCCCTCGCCGATCACCGTCTCGCCGAGCGCGGCGCGATCGATGCACGTCCCCGCTCCCACCTCCACGTCGTCCTCGATCCGGACGATCCCGATCTGCGGGATCTTGCGATGCCGCTCGCCGTCGGCCGTGAACCCGTAGCCGTCGGCGCCGATCACGGCGCCGCTGTGGATGATGCAGCGCTTGCCGATCCGGGTCCGCTCGTAAATCGACACCAGCGGATAGATGATCGAGTTCTCGCCGACGGAGGAGCCGGCCTCGATCGACACGTTCTGGTAGATCACCACGCCGTCCCCCACCACCACGCCGTCGGCGATGGTGGCGAACGGGCCGACCGAGACGTTCCGACCCAGGCGCGCGCTCCCGGCGATCGAGGCCAGCGGCGAGACCCCGCTCGGCGCGGGACGGCCGGCGAACCAGCGCTCCACCACCGCCGCCAGCGCCAGGTAGGGATTCTCCACCCGGATGAAGCGCCCCGACTGTCCGGGATGAGTCGCAGCGACCAGCACAGCCGCCGCGCGGGTGGACTCGAGCAGCGCGGCGTACCTCGGATTCGACAGGAAGCTGAGCTGGTCCTCGCCCGCCTCGGCGAGGGGGGCCACGCCGCTGACGCGTACCTCCCGCGCACCGGCGTAGCTGCCGCCCACCAGGTCGGCGATCTCGCCGAGAGTCACCTCAGGCATCGGCGGCGGATTGTATCCGACAACAAAAACGCCGCCCCCCCCGGAGGCGGCTTTTTGTCGCTGTCTGAGGGTGTCCTTCGCCGTCTTGGCGGCTCAGGATGACAAATTGGCTTACGGCCGGTTCGAGGCGGCGGCCGGCGCCGGCGGCGTGGTGGAGGCGACGGCGGCATTGAAACGCTGGATGACCGTATCGGTCAGGTCGATGGCGTCGGAGGCGTAGACCAGGCCGGACTCGAACTTGTTGAAGATCGCGGCCAGCCCCATCTCCTTGCCGAGGGCGTCGATGACCGGCTTGATCTTGTTTTCCAGCTCCAGAAGAGCGCGGTCCCGCGCCTCACCGACTTCGCGATCGGCGTCCTGCGCGAAGCGCTGCATGGCGATCTTGCGGTCGGAGATCTGCTTGGTCAGCTCGACCACTTTCTCCTCGCTCAGGGAGAGGCGCTTGGTGCTCAGCTCGGTCTCGAGCCTGCGCAGCTCGTCCTCCATCCCCTTGGCCTTGGCGATACGGTCCTCCTGCAGCTTCTTGAGGCGTTCGTACGCAGCCTTGCCCGCCGTCGAGGTGGCCAGGACTCTCTGCACGTCGATCACGGCAACGCGTGCGGGCGTACTCTGCGCGAATACCGGCAGGGCCAGCGCGGCGACGGCTACCGAAACGAGGAACTTCTTCATGGGATCTCCTTTTGCGCTCCGTCCCGGCGTCGCGAGGCACGGTTGCGTTCTCTTGTCTGATCAGCCTCAGGCTGGATGACTCGTTAATCCGCTGTTCTCTAGAACGTATTCCCGATGGTGAACTGGAAGCCCTGGAAGAAATCGCCCGGGCGCTTGTCCGGATTCATCGCGTAAATGAACCGGAGCGGGAACTGGAAGACCGGCAGGAAGATCCGCAGCTCTGCGCCCACCGAGTAGCGCAGGCTCGAGAAGTCGATGTTCTCGCGGTACCCGTAGGCCTTTCCGGCGTCGGCGAAGAGGACCAGCCGGAGCGGATCGTTCAACCGGTAGATGTATTCGAAGTTGTAGGTGTGGTACTTGTAGCCGCCGACCGGCCTCGATTCTCCGAGGTAGATCTCGAAAGGCCCCAGCGTCCCCAGCTCGAATCCCCGCACCGAGTACTCGCCCCCGACCGTGAACCTCTCGACCTCCGGCACGCAGAGTGTCTGCCCCGTCTCCTCCCGCTCGGCGTAGGAATGGGAGCAGCCGCCCGTCAGGGGGTGGATGTATCCCCCTTCGAGGTTGACGCTGAACGCGCTCCGCCGGGTCATGCGGAAAAAGCGTGAGAGGGTCACCCGCGGCTTGAGCAGCTCGATGGTCCCGCCCAGCGGCCCACCGGAGTACGCCACCGAGGCGTTGATGCGCGAGCCGCGTATCGGATCGAAAGGGTTGTCGCGCGAGTCGTAGCGGTAGGCCGGCACGACCGAGGACATGGTGAAGGTGTAGTCGGAGATCGCGGAGATCGGTACGTTGCCCTGCTCGTCGGGCAGGGTGACGAACTCGTACAGCGTCTCGGCGCGCTCCAGGCCGTAAAGGAACGAGACGCTGTCGAACCGGCCCAGCCGGTACCCGTAGGCCAGCGTGGCCCCCCGCGACCGCGAGTTGAAGCCGTACCTCTCCGGGTACTGGCTGTCCCGGTTGAACATGGAGATGCCGAGGCTGTTCGGCGTGTCGAGGAACCACGGGTCGGCGTAGGAGAGGCTGAAGTAGTTGATGCGGTTTCCGCGCTGGTACCCGAGCGAGAAGTTCTCCCCCTCGCCCATGAAGTTCCGCGTGGCGAACATCGCCTGCACGAACGCCCCGCCACCCTCCGAGTAGCCGCCGCCGAACTGAATGTCGTTCCGCCCTTCCTCGGTCCCCTTCACGGTGATGTCGACGGTCTTGGTGTCCTGGTTCACCTTGAAGTCGGGGTTCTCCGTCACCTTGAAGTAGCCGAGCTGCCCGAGCTTGTAGAGGCTCTGCTTGAAGGTCTCCATGTCCATGATCTGACCTTCTTCGACGAACATCTCCCGCCGCAGGACCTTGTCCTTGGTGGTGGTGTTGCCCTGGAACTCCAGCCGCCCCAGGCGGAACTGGTCGCCCTCGAACACCTCGATGTGCACGTCCACCACCTCGTCGGAGCCGGGGCGCTTGGTGTACTCCGGATTGACGTAGGCGTAGATGTACCCGCGCATCCGGTAGGCCTCGCCGAACGCGTCGACCCGGTTCTGGATGGGCCTGCGCCGGATCGTCTCCCCCTCCTTCAGCGGCCAGTCGCCGGTGATCTGCTCCGCGGTGAACAGCGTGCTGCCGGAGGTCGTCACCTTGCCGAACCGATGGATTCCGCCTTCGTTGATCGTCACCAGCACCCGGACGCGGTTCCGGCCGATGGTCTCCAGCCGCGGCTCGCTGAAGGAGACGTCGAAGTAGCCGTGGTCCTGGTAGTGGTTCTTCAGCCGTTCCAGGTCCTCGTCCATGCGGGAGGGGATGAAGAGGTTCTTCTTCCGCACCCAGCTGACTACCGCGTGCTCCTTCACTTCCTTCATCACCGAGCGGAGGACCCGGTCGGAGAACACCGTGTTGCCGGTGAACTCGATCTCCGCCACCCGCGCCTTCATCCCCTCCGAAATGTGGAAGATGATCTTCCGGTCCGCCGGATCGGCCATCGGCTCGATCGACGTCCCGACCGAGACCCCTTCGAACCCCCCCTCGCTGTACGCGCGCCGGATCGTCTCCGCCGCCCGCCGCACCAGCGTCTGCTCGATCGTGCTGCCGACGTGGAGGTCGATGCGCTCCCGTTCCAGGGCCTCGTTGATCTTGGCCGAGGTCAGCTCCTTGTTGCCCCGGAACTCGACCGAGCCGATGCGCGGCCGCTCGGTGACGATGGCCCGCACGATCACCCCTGTCTGTCCCTGCTCGGCCTCCAGCCGGATGTCGTCGAACAGACCGGTCTGCCAGAGGTTCAGGAAGTTCCGCCGCAGCGCTTCCGGATCGTACGGCTCGCCCGGAACCACGCCGAGGTAGACCCGGACCGTGTCGCTGGCAACCGAGACGTTGCCCACCGCCTCGAACCGCTCCACGATCTCTGCCCCTGCGGGGGTCTCGGGAGCGGCCGGCGCTTCGGTGATGCGGCCGGTGGAGGGCGTATCGATGATCGTGCCCGGCCGTGGCCGCTGCGGCGGCGGCTCTGTCTGGGCTTCGACCACGGTCGCGGCCGAGAGTGCAACCGCCAGCGTGAGGGTGAGAAGTCGTGTCATGGATTCGAAAGGCCCTCGATCTCAGGCATGGGATGCCGCTGCTCTCCTGCCTCGATCTTCTGAGGGTTGCGGCCCGACGGCTCAGACCCGCTTCCCGTGTGACGCGTGACACCGTCTGCAGGTCACACGCGGGCAGAACAGCGGGGAAACGCGGCGCATTCTACAGCAGGCACCAGGGCCGCCTGGGCACGGCCGGCGATTGTAACGGAATGTTCTACGGCGACCTTCGTAGAACTCTGTTGAAATCCCAACAAAGGAGGAGCGATGACGCTCTGCCGAAGAACCCTCCTGGTCACGGTTGCGTTGGCGGCCACGGTCACAGCCTCCGCCGCGGTCCACGACGAAGCCTCGACGCGGCGGTGGAGGGAGGATGTCGAGTACCTGGGCCGGCGCATGCCGCTGCTGCACAGGGATCTGTTCCATCACCTCCCTCGCCCGGAGTTCGAACGGCTCCTGAGGCGGCTCGAAGAGCGGATTCCGGAGCTGCCCGACCACGAGATTATCGTCGAGCTGGCGCGGATCGCGGCGAAGACCGGCCCGCGGGATGGGCATACGTACCTCCACCTGCCGGGAAGGGACATCGGATTTCACAAGCTTCCGATCAACCTCTATTCCTACTCCGACGGCATCCACGTGCGGGCCGTGGCGCGACCGCATGCGCGACTGGCGGGAGCACGCGTGCTCTCGATCGGCGGCACGCCGGCCGGCGAGGCGTTGCGCCGCGTGCTCGACATCACGGCCGGCGACAATCCCTTCGATCAGACGAGCCGCGCCGTCAAACTGCTGATCATCCCGGAGGTTCTTCGCGCGCTCCGCATCGCCGGCGGCGAGCCCGCCGCGCCGGTGGAGATGGCGCTCCGCCTCCCCGGCGGCGCGGAGACGAGCGTCACCCTCCAGCCGGTCGAGTCGCTCGACGGAACCGACTGGGCGCACGCCGGGGACGGCGCTTCCGTGCCGCTCTATCGGCGGCACGCGGCCGCCAACCCATTCGATCGCCATGGGGCCCGGAAGAACTACTGGTACGAATACTTCCCCGACACCAGGGTCCTCTACGTCAACTACAGCGCGGTGGCGAACTCGCCCGAGGAAAGCGTGGCCTCGTTCTTCTCGCGCCTTTTCGCGTTCGCCGACGCCAACGAGGTCGACAAGCTCGTCTTCGACATCCGCAACAACGGCGGCGGGAACAACTACCTGAACCGGCCCATCTTCTACGGCCTGATGCAACGTGCCGCCACGCTGGGGCGAAGGGGCCACCTTTTCGCCATCATCGGACGGGAGACCTACTCGGCCGCCCAGAACTTCGCCAACCTCCTCGACATCCACACGAACGCCATCCTGGTCGGGGAGCCCACCGGCGGCTCGCCGAACCATTTCGGCGACGCCGTGGCCATCGAGCTGCCGAACAGCGGGCTCTCCATCCGCGTCTCCACCCTCTGGTGGCAGGATGCCGACCCGCGCGACCGGCGCCTCTGGATCGCTCCCGCCATCGCGGCCGAGCTGAGCGCCGAGGACGAGCGAAGCGGACGCGACCCCGCCCTCGAGGCAATCCTCGCCTGGACGCCCCATCCTCCACTCGGCGACATTCTCCGGGAGGCCGCGCCGCGCGGGATCGACGCGATCTCGGTAGCCTTCTCGGCCTGGCGAAGCGATCCGCGCCACAAGTTCCTCACCGGTGAGGGCGAGCTGAACTCGCTCGCCGCCGGCCTGTTTGGCAAGGACCCGGCGCTCGCCCTCGCCCTCTTCGAGCTCAACGCCGCCGTCAATCCCGGCTCATGGCTGGCCCACAACAGTCTGGCGCGCGCCTATGCGGCGGCCGGCCGGCGAGACGATGCCATCCGGGAGTACGAGCGGGCGCTGCGGATCGATCCCCGCTCCGCGCCGGCGCTGCAGGGGGTGGAGCGCCTGCGGCGCGACGCCGCCGCGCCTTGAGACGACGACGCCTCGCCCTCGGCCAGGCGCGAGGCGTGACCGCTCCCCCGATCCCCCTCACCCGTACGTGGCCACCCCTTTACCGAACGACCAGTTCTCCTTCGAGACCTCCACCAGGCAGACGAGGACGTCGTCGGGCCGCACGTCCACGGCCCGCTCCAGGCGGCGGGCGATCTCCGCGTACAGCTTTTTCTTGACCTCGGTCGTCCGCCCGGCGTTCAGGGTGATTTTGATGACCACGAGATCGTCGGAACGGCTGACGCCGCCGTACGTCGGATGAGCGATGACCTGGCCGGAATCGACGAGGTGAAAAATCTGAAAGCGATCGTCCGGGGGAACGTTCCCCTCCGCCACCAGGGCCTCGTGGACGGCCTCACCGGCGCTGCGGAGGAACTCCGGCGAATGTCCCTTGCGGAGGGTGATCTCGACCAGCGGCACGCCCGCGGATTCTACGACGCCATGGCGCCGAGGGCGATCATCTCGCGCAGGCTGCTCTCGATGCGGACGCGTTGCTCCACGTCCTCGGCCAGGCGCGAGGCGTGACCGTAGCACTCCGCGGCGCGGGCGATCTCCCCCTCCTGCGCGTACCCGTCGCCGAGGCTGTCCCACGCGTTCCATGATTCTGGATGCCGGGCGGCGTTCTCCTCGAGGATCGTGACCGCCTCCCGCACCCGGTTGCGCCAGAGAAGCTGGTAGCCATAGCAGGTCAGGTCGACCTCCCGCGCGATCTCCAGCGAGAGCTTCCGCAGCTTCGCGGCACCTCCCGGATCGTCACATAACTCGAGCAGCTCGGCACGGGTGCGGAGCTCGATGAAGTCCTGCGTTACCGCTTTCATGGGGCCGGACCTTCTGTGCTGGCCCGCCGAGAGAGGAGAGGGCGTCACACGTCTTGGGGGTTGGGAAACCGGACCGATCGTCATTGTGCGCCCCGCCACCTGCAGCGTCAAATGATGCACGTCACAAAGGGTGACGCTGCCGCATAATGCCCCGCCATGAACCGACGGCTCGCCTTCTGGGCTCTCCTTCTCGTCGCACTCGTGCCGGCCGCGGCGGCCTCGCGCCTCCCCCGCTTCGTCCTGCCGCAACACTACGTTCTGACCATCACCCCTGATCTGCCGGCGGAACGGTTTGCCGGCGAGGTCACCATCGCCGTCAGCGTGCAGCGACCGGTGAGGCGGATCGAGCTCAACGCCGCCGAGATCACGTTCCGCGAAGCGACCGTCGCCTCCGGCGGGGAAACCCAGCGCGCGGACGTCTCGGTCGACGAGCAGGCCGAGCGCGCCACGCTGACGCTGCCACGCTCGCTCGAGGTCGGCCCGGCCACGATCCGGATCTCCTACGACGGCGTTCTGAACCGGCGGCTCCGCGGCTTCTACATCGGCTCGGCGGACGGGAAGAAGTACCTCGCCAGCCAGTTGGAGGCCACCGACGCGCGGCGCGCGTTCCCCTCGTTCGACGAGCCCGACCTGAAGGCGACCTTCCAGATCAACGTCATCGCCGACCGGCAGCACGCGGTCATTTCCAACGAGCCCATCGAGTCGGAGACGGCCGGCCCCGGCGAGGGAAAGAAGACCGTCCGCTTCGCCCCGACGCCCCGCCTCTCGACCTACCACATCGCCCTAATCGTCGGTGACTTCGCCTGCCTCAGCGGGACGGCGGCGGGCGACCTCTCGCGCATCTGCGCGGCGCCCGAGCGCGTCGAGCTCGGCCGCTTCGCGCTGCAGGCGACGGACGACGTCCTGACGGAGCTGACGCGCTATTTCGAGATCCCCTACCCCTTCCGAAAGCTCGACCAGATCGCCCTCACCGACTTCGCCGCCGGGGCGATGGAGAACCCGGGGGCGGTCACCTACCGCGAACGGATCCTCCTCGCCGACGAGAGGACGGCCGGAGTCGACTCCCTGCACGGCAGCCTCAGCACCATCGCCCACGAGCTGGCGCACATGTGGTTCGGCGACCTCGTCACCATGCGCTGGTGGGACGACATCTGGCTCAACGAGGGCTTCGCCACCTGGATGGCACGCCGTGTTGTCGCGCGCGTGCGCCCGCAATGGACCACGGAGACGAGTGATGTCGCGGCGGCGGGCCGGTCGATGGCCGGCGACGTCCTCCTGGCCACTCGGCCGATCCGCAGGAGCGCGGAGACGCCCCATGAGATTTGGCAGCTCTTCGACGGGATCGCCTACGGCAAGACCGCCGCGCTGCTGCGCATGCTGGAGGCGTATGGCGGCGAGGAGAAGTTCCGCGACGGCGTCAATCTCTACATGCGCCGCAACGCGTTCGGCAACGCGTCGGCCGGCGAGTTCGCCACGGCGATCGACGACGCCACCGGCCGCGACGTGGCCGAGATCCTCTCCTCGTACATCAACCAGCCGGGCGTTCCCCTCGTGGAGGTGCGCAGCCGCTGCGAGGGCGATGCGAATGTGGTCACCTTGCGGCAGTCGCGTTTTCTCGCCGGCAGCGAGCGCCCGGCGGCCGTCGACTCGCAGATCTGGACGATCCCCGTCTGCTTCGGCGGCGGCGAGTGCGTCCTGCTCCGCGAGCGCGAGCAGACGTTTCGCATGGCCGGGTGCCGGCAGCCCCTCTTCGCCAACGCGTCGGGGCTCGGCTACTTCCTCACCGCGTACGGCGAGGGCGAGTATGCGCGGCTCGCCGCGGAGCGCGAGCGCCTCTCGCCCGCCGAGCGCTACGCCCTCCTGCGCGACGGCTGGTTCCTCGTCCGCGCCGGCAAGCGCGACATCGCCGATCATCTCGATCTGGCGCTCGCGCTCGGGCCAGACCGCCACGTCGCGGACAGCGTCCTCTCCCAGCTCGATTACGTGGAGCGGTACCTGGTGGACGACTCGCAGCGCGCCCGGCTGCAGGCCGCGATGCGCCGTCTCGGTGAACCGCTCCTGCGCGATCTCGGATGGACGCGGCGCCCGGGAGAGTCGCCGGAGGAGCGCCGGCTGCGGAGCGACCTGGTCACGTTCCTCGGTGAACGAGCAGCCGACCCCGTCACGGCCCGACGGGCGCGCGAGCTGACCCATCGCTGGCTGCGCGATCGGAGATCGATCGAGCCGGAGATGCTCCCGGAGGTGCTGCGGGTCGCCGCGGCGGGCGGCAACGCCCGGCTCTACGAGTCGTACCTGCGGAGGTATCGCACGACGACGGACCCGCGCGAGAAAGCGCGCCTGCTCGCGCTGCTCGGCGCCTTCCGCGACCCTGCCCTCCTCGGCCGGACGCTCCAGCTCACCCTGACCGAGGACGTCCGATCGCAGGACATCGCCTCCGTCCTGGCCAGTGTCATCGCCAACCCGGCGGGGAGGGAGATGGGATGGCGCTTTCTGAACGAGAACTGGAACGCCCTCGAGACGAAGATCCCTCCAGCACACACCGGCAGAGTGATCGGGGCCATCGTCGGCTGCGACCGCACATGGAGCGATCGCCTGCGGCACTTCGTCGCCGAGCATCCCCTTCCGCAGTCGCAGCGCGCCGTCGCGCAGACGCTGGAACGGATCGAGACCTGCGCCGCGCTCCGGATGACGCAGCAGGGAAGCCTGGCCGAGTGGGTCGGACGGCAGTAGGCCGGCGCGCCCCTCAGCGCGCCGCTCCGCAGATGCGCTCGAGAAAACTGCGCTGCGTGTCGCCGTCGGCCGACGATCCCGCTTCGTGCACGATCGTGCGCGCTTCCGGGAGGGCGACGCCGAGCTGGCAGAGGACAGCCACGGCGAACGTACCCGTCCTGCCGATGCCGGCGGCGCAATGCACCAGCACGTTCTCCCCTTTTCTCAGCGATTCGGCAACCGAGCCGGCGAGCGATCGAAAGGCCGCCTCATCCGCGGGAACGCCGAAATCGGGGATCGGAAACGGGAGGTGGCGCCACGGCAATCCGGCCGCGATCGCCGCGGCGTATGCCGGGCTCTTCCCGCGGATCTCTTCCTCCGGCGTCAGGCAGACCACGTGCCTCACGTCGCTGCCGATGATCGCCTCCCGCGCCTGTTCGAACGCCTCCTGCCAGCCCGGCAGGCTGTGGAGGAAGAGAGACCCCGGCACGTCGGCGGGAAGCTGCACTTTTCTCAACATGGGTGCAAGACGGAGCTTATCTCGTGTCTGCCACCAAGACGGGTAGTCGTCATCTCCGTACCAGACCGCACCTGCGAAACTTGTAACGAGAAGTACCAGGCTGTCGCAATGAAAAAGAGAGCTGCTCCGGCGAGTCCCAACGGAACACTCTGAGTGGCGACTGCGGCAAGTGCCAGCACCACCCCGCGAAACCCTTGCCGCGAGATATGTCGGCTGACCGATCGATGTCTATTACGTCCGCCTAACGGAACTGCGCATCAGCCGCGCGACCCGCACGGGAAATCGTAACTTCCAACTCTTGCTCGCGCCATGGTGAGTTGCAGAAGTCGCGCCGCTTCTGTCGCGATCCCGCGGTATACGGCACTAGAATGGCAGTCGTGGTCCGGACCGTCGCGCATTACGAAGTGCTCGAGCCGGTCGGCAGCGGCGGGATGGGCGTGGTGCACCGCGGGCGCGACACGCGCGTCGGCCCTCGACCATCCGAACATCTGCACCATCCACGACGTCCAGGAGACCGTCGACGGCCAGCTCTTCGTCGCGATGGCCTTCTATCAAGGGGAAACGCTCGAGCAGCGGCTCGCGCGCGGCCCTCTCGACCCGGCCCAGGCCGTCGCTCTCGCCGCGCAGGCGGCGTCGGGTCTCACGAAGGCGCACGCTGCCGGGATCGTCCATCGCGACATCAAGCCGGCGAACCTGATGGTCACGACGGACGGGACGTTGAAGATCCTCGACTTCGGCATTGCGAAGACGGGAGCGGATACGATCACCGCCGCGGGCGCGATCGCCGGAAAGCCGGCTTATCTCGCCCCCGAGCTCCTCGCCGGGCGCCAGGCCGACGCGCGCGCCGACCTCTGGTCCCTCGGCGTCGTGCTGTGGGAGATGCTCCGCGGGGAGACGCTTTTCCGGCGAGAGACGACGCAGGAGACGCTCGCCGCCGTGCTTCGCGCGCGCGTCGATCTCGCGGCGCTCCCTTCCGCGGCCGCCGCGATCATCGGCCGCGTGCGGCCGAGGCGCAGGGGCCGTCGATCGCCGTTCTTCCCTTCGCGGACATGAGCGCCGAGGGGGATCAGAAGTACTTTTGCGAAGGAATCGCCGAGGAGATTCTCAACACCCTCGCCCGCATCGAGGGACTGCGGGTCGCGTCTCGGACCGCGTCGTTCGCACTGGCCGCCCCGCGCGGCGAGGTCGCGGAGATGGGGCGGAAGCTCGGCGTGTCGTCGATCCTCGACGGCAGCGTGCGGAAGGTCGGCGCCCGGCTGCGGGTCACGGTTCAGCTCGTCGACGCGGGAAGCGGATATCAGAGGTGGTCCGAGCGGTTCGACGCCGATCTCGAAGACGTGTTCGCGATCCAGGATCGGATCGCGGAGAACACCGTACGCACGCTCGGCCCGCTCCTCGGCGGGGCGACGGGGGACGTGCGGCGGTCGCGGCGGACGAGCGTCGACGCGTATGACTTCTACCTCCGCGGACGGCAGCTCGTGGCCGACTTGCAGGGAGCGTCGTTGCGGCAGGCGCGGATCATGTTCCGGCGCGCGGCCGAGATCGACCCGGAGTACGCGCTCGCGTGGTGCGGGATTACCGAGGCGTCGAGCTGGCTCTTCATGTGGTTCGGGACGGCGGAGGAGGACCGGCAGGCGGCTCTCGAGGCGAGCGCGCGGGCTCTCGCACTCGACCCGGACGCGGCCGAGGTCCACGTTTCGCGCGCGCTCGCCCTGATGCTCGGCAAGAACTACGGCGAGGCGGGGAAGGAGCTGCAGCGCGCGCTGGCGCTCGATCCACGGAGCTTCGATGCGACCTACTACGCGGGTCGCGTCGCGTTCAGCGAGGGACGGATGGAGGAGGCGATCGACCTGATGCTGCGTGCGGCGGAGCTGCGACCCGACGACTTCCAGACACTCGGGCTCGTCGCACCGGTCCTCGACGCGTCAGGGCGCGGCGAGGAGGCGGAGCACGCGGCCGCCGAGGCGCTCGCGCGGATCGACCGGCGCCTGGCGATCCATCCCGCGGATGCCCGCGCGATGTACATCGGAGCGATTCTCCTGGTGCGGCGAGACCAACGAGAGGCGGGGGAGCGGTTGCTCGAGCGGGCGATCGCGGTGGCCCCGGACGACCCCGCGATCCTGTACAACGCCGGCTGCTTCTGGGTGCAGGCGGGAGATTCCGAGAAAGCGCTCGCCTATCTCGAGCGCACGATCGCGCAGCAGGGGAAGGGGTCGCCGGTGGCGGACTGGCTGCGCCACGACACGGATTTCGACCCGCTGCGCGGGGATCCACGCTTCGCCGCGCTGCTGGCGCGGCTGGGGTGAGGAATCAGCTCGCCGACGAGGCTCGATCGCGCGGCCGCTCTCGTGATCCGCGACCGGTGAGACGTGCTGATCCCCGACGTCAAATCTGCTCGTCTGGGCCTACAACACCGATGTGCTCGACCACGCCGCCGCGAAACGGTGGTGGGAAGCGGCGCTGTCGGATGATCGCCCGGTCGGAATCCCGTGGCTCGTCATTCTCGGGTTCGTGCGCATCATGACGAGCCAGCGCGTTCTGCTCGAGCCGCTCCCGGTCGCGCGCGTTTGAAATGAAGGGAAGGATGCCGCGGATCGGACTTCAGGAGTTCGAAATTCTCTCGCGCCAGTGCCTGTACCTCAGGAGGCAGATCCTCGAAGCGTCGCCAGAAGCGCCTGCTGGCCCGATGACTCAAATCAGCGGTTCAGGACTCAGGGACGTTTAGCTCTCGACAGATCTTTCGCGCCAAGCTGTTCGGAATCTCGGTATCGTGGAACCGCTTCAATGTGGCCCGTCTGGGGATTGAGCCAAAGTTCGTGCTCTTTACCCTGACGCTTGAGATAGCAACCATGCTTCCGAAGATGCCGAAGCAGTTGTCTCTGCTTCACGAAACGACCACGGTACCTTTTTCAGCGGTGGAGGGCACACCGCGAAGCCGATCTTCACGTCGGTCTTCGAGGATGAGAGCGATGGCCGCAGCCAACTTGTCTCGGCATTCTTCTTCCTGCGGTTCACCGGCGCGAACCGCACTCCGAATAGTATAGAGCTGGAGACACAGCAACACGCGGTTCGCGTCCGGTGCAACCGCTAGTTAGCCCGGATTATTCATGAGGCTTTCTGCTGCGGCAGCCGCTAGGAGGCTGTCTGCTTCGTCAAACGGCGATTTCGCTCCTCGACATAGTGTCAACTATGCCTTCGTCGCGAAATCGCCATTTTTCTCGCATCCAGACTCGTCTCGACTGCCTCGCGACGAAAGCCTCATGAATGATCCGGGTTAGCCGGCGCCGTACACGTCCGTGCTCAAATAGCGCAATCCCGAGTCGACGGCAATCGTTACTACGGTGGCATCATGCCCCAGCCGCTGCGCGATCCGGATGGCAGCGACGACGTTAGCGCCTGTGGACGTGCCTGCAAACACCCCTTCTTCGCGCGCGAGACGCCTCGCCATTGTTTTTGCATCCTCCGTCGTCACCGTCTGAATCTCGCTGACCAGCTCGGGTTGCCACAGCGGAGGTACAAAACCAATCCCAATACCTTCAATCTTGTGGGCACCCGACGCCCTACCCGAGAGAACGGCCGATTCATCAGGCTCCACTGCTATTACCCTGATATCTCGACTGTGCTTCCAAAGCGCCTGCGTCACGCCGTGAATCGAATGAGCC
>DATLEX010000209.1:0-4729 GCA_035525045.1 Thermoanaerobaculia bacterium
GAGGAGCTGCAGTCCCTCCAGCTCGGCGGTGCGGGCCAGCCTCTCGTCGAGACAGACGAACTGCAGGCTGGCGGGGTTCCCTTCGGCTACCAGCAGAGCCGCTCCGAGCTGCGCGGCATCGGCCGCTCGCAGGGCGTGCCGGGCCAGGAGCGGGATGGCCCGCGCGCGGACGCTGAACAGGTCGCTCACCTCGTCCCACGCCGCAGCGAGCGCTTCGAAGCGATCGAGGCAATTGCGCCGGTGCTCCCGAGTCAGTTCCCCCTGGCGGGCCCGCCTCTCCACCGCGTTGATCAGCTCCACCCGGGTCCAGGCCCAGGTGACGATGGCGGGATCCTCCTCGAGCCATCCTCTCACCTCGGCGCTCGACGGCTCGGCCACTACCAGAGGGATGATCGCAGAGGCATCCCAGTACCTCACAGGCGATCGGCCCGCTCTTCCTCGAGCGCATCGAGGATGCTGGTATTCAACTGAAGCGGTGGCTCGCCGAGGATCGGGGAGGCATCGCCGCGACCGGGCCGGAGAACACCCGAGCGAATCAGTCGCTCCCGCCTTTCGTCCTGCGAGGAAGGGCCGGGCTCGAGTGCCACCAGACGCGCGATCGGCACCCCCCGTTCGAGGATCTCGACCTCTCCGCCGCGGCGTACCTCCCGGAGGTAGCGGGAGAGATTCGCCTTCAGTTCGGAGATGGAGACGCGCGCCACATGACCAATCTAGTCTTGGACGTCTGACCTGTCAAGTCTGAAGGTCGAGGTCACCTCGCTTGGTGGACGAGCAGGTCGACATCCTCACCGAGGTGGACGGCAGCTCGTTTCCGGTCACTCCATCGTTCGCCGAGAACATCACCTGCTCGCCCGGTGTCCTCCGCCGAGCATGACCCCGACATGTCAAACAATCATGCGGAGGGACTCATCAGCGTTCTCGGCTCGCTCTCTCTGCCTGTACGTCAACTGAGGACCGGCCAGAGCGTCATGGCGACGCTCTCGATTTCTCCCGCGGCGCGATCAGATTTGGAGACCGTTCACGTGATCGTCGTTTCCCATCCAGGTATCCTCGCGGCGCCGTCGTTCGTCGCGCTGCCCGCCGGCGCGACGTCGGTCGATTTCGTGGTCACGGGTGGAGCTCCCGGCCGTGCGGCGTTGTCGACGATGGTCGGAATGTTCGAGGACTCGCTCGTCGTCGCGCGATCACGGTTTCCGCCGCCCGGCCTGGAGATGCCTTTTGTTCACGATCCCGGGACGCTATTTCGTCCCTCCGCGCCCCCACCGGTCGACGAGGTAGACCTGGAACGCCAGATCACGCGTCGTGCCGGGCGTGAAGAACAGCTCGATCCATCCCGGAGGGTTTGACGCGGATTCGAAGAAGGCGCGCCCGCCGGTGTATGTGTCGCCGTCCGGCCCGGTCCAGAGGGCACAGTCGCCTCCGACCGTGTCGAGCGTGAACGCGTAAGTCACGCCGGATTGCAGTCGCAGGGGAAGATCGAACTGGATGAGGCGCATGCCGACGGCCGGTGTCGGGTGCGCAGTGAAGAACGTGCCGGGAACGGTCTGCCTCGCTAGCACGATGCCGTTCGGCACGCCTCCGGTCGTCTCCTCCACGGTCACCAGGACGTTCGCGACCGGCTGACACCCCATCGGGACGGCGATGAAGGCGAGCAGGCCGCTCCTGCCGACGGTGAATGCCTGAGCGAACCGCTGCTGCGGCGATCCGCCGACAACGGTGTTTTCAGGTGCCAGGATGTTCACCTGCTCCTGGTCGAGACGAGGCTGGGCGAGCAACAGCGACCCGCTGAGAAGAAAAGGAACGATGAGGCCGAACGATCGACGCATGGAACCCTCCTGGCAGTTTGTCGTTGACGCAAAGCCGCATTGTAATCGGGAAATCGGCGGGACCAACTCCCCACCACTTGTGGTATGGGGGGTGTGGTTTTGCCCGCCCGCGTTACTCCTTCATTTGAAGCCTATGCGCAGTGCGATAGCCGTCCTCCTCATCGCCTTCGCCACCGTGGCGGCCGGGCAGGTCCCGCGGCCCTGCAGGGCGCCGGCTCGCGTCGCCGATCCCGCGCCCCCCCTCAACGATCCCGACCGGTTCGTCTGGCAGCTCTTCGTCCAGGTCAACGTCAGGGCCGCCGCTCAGGTCACCTTCAAGGCCACCGATGGCCGCACACTCACCACCAACGACGCGCTGTGGGAGACGTGGGCGGACGATCCGACGACCTTCCCACACGACCCCGATCCCGCGCACCCCCCGGTCTGGCCGGGAGGGCGTTCGGCCAAGCGGGTGCTCGAGAAGGGGAAGGGAGGCGGACATGCGCGGCTGCCCGCCCCGCTGGCCGTCCCCGAAGGGGGCGGAGAGGAGGTGCGGCGGAACCGGGCCACCTTCGACTACGTCGTGCAGAACGGCCTCTGGTACCAGCAGGGGATCGCCGCCTTCTTCGCCGGCGGAAACCCGGTCGATTTCCCCATCGACTCCATCGAGGTGAAGGCCAACTGGGTCCCCATCGAGGAAACCGACAAACCGAGGTACCACTGGAACTACGACGCGGAGGGGAATCTCTTCGGCCTGGTGGCGATGCACATCACCTCGAAGGCGCTGCCGAACTGGATCTGGGCCACGTTCGAGTGGGCCGGCAATGCCGGGCGGTGCGACTTCATCGGCTGCCGCGACTGTTTCGGATACACCCCCCCGATCGTGCCGTCGAACACGAAAGCCGTCGGGGCGGTCTACCCAGGCGGAGGCATGACGGCCGGTCTCTCGGCGATGTTCCAGGCCGGCGGGCTGACCGGCGCCTGGGGAGCGGAGTGGCGGAACTATCGTCTGAAGGGGTCGCAGACCGACTTCACCGATTCCGCCGGCGTTCCGCTGCTGGTGGGCAACTCCGTGACCGAGGGGGGCTTCGTGCAGACCGCGTCGTGCATGACCTGCCACGCCCGCGCGGCGGTGGACCGCACCGGCGCGAGCTCGTTCCCGATTTTCGGAGAGCGGCAGCCGCTCCCGCTGCAGAGCCTCTCGCCTCTGCAGTTCCAGACCCAGTTCACGACGTACCACGGCACGCCCGACCCGAGCTGGTTCTGGTTGTTCAGCGGGCGGGAGCCGAAGAAACTGCACATGCAGACCGATTTCGTCTGGGCGATTCCCTTCCGGGCCCGTCCGGCGAAGGAGCGTTGACTTTCACCGGCTGGCAGTCGAGAGAAAGGCGGGAAAACCATGAGGCGGACTCTTCTCGTCCCGTTCCTGATCGTGATGTTGCTTGTCGCGGCGTGCCGTCCGGCGCAGGAGACGCCGGAAGTGGCAGAGGCGCCGGCGGGGCCGGTCAGGCCGGCTGACTGCCCTCCTCCGGGAACATGCCCCGGCTCGTCGTGCCTCGACTCGATCACATTCGCGGCCGCGACCGTCCCGGCGGACGCCTGCCCGCGGTTCGGCGAGTTCCAGGGGGACGTCGACATCTTTTCCTGGAACGAGTTCATCGCGCTGAACTGGCCGGCGGACCCGTCGAAGTGCGCGGGCACCGATCAGAAGTCGATCGTCGACGTCCGGAGCGGCGACGGCAGCATCGCCGTCTGGCAGACGTACATGCCGGCCGAGCGGGTCTTCGTCGACCCGAAGAAGTCGAAGCCGGCGGCGTGGTGCAGCGGGAACGGCCTCACGGGCAACGGCATGCGGGAGCTGCCGCACATCGCCAAGGCCTCCCCGCACGCGGCTCGGCTCGGCGCGCACTTCGCGGCCATCGCCCAGCCCGGCAAGGACGTCCTCGAGGCCGCCGGCGGCGTGCTCACCGATCACGGCCTGAAGGACGGAAAGGGAGGGCGGTGGGTCCGCTACGAGCGCCTGATGAACCTGGACGAATACCGGACCATCGTCGACAGGGGATGGTGGAACAAAGCGGGGCTGAAGGGGCAGACGGTCGTCCTCCCCTCGACTCCGACCGGCGCGGTGGAGATCAAGTCGGCGTGGAAGGTCCTCACTCCCGCCGAGGTCTCGGGGGGAAGGTACTTCACCACTCGGGCCACCGTGTTCAACACGCCGGCCGGCGCGCCGAGCCCGGGGCCGAATCCGGTCACGCTCGGACTGGTCGGGCTGCACATCATCCACAAGACCGAGAGCGCCTCGAACTTCTTCTGGTCGACCTTCGAGCACGTCGACAACGACCAGGTGTTCTTCGATCCGAAGAGCAACGCCGCGCCGAACAAGCAGACGGCGAAGCAGCCGTACGTGGAGCTGAATCCCGACGGCACTCCGCGCAACCCCGGCGTGCAGGTGAAACGCCTTCACCCGATCACCGGCCCGGAGCCGATCAACGCCTACTACCAGCAGCTCCTCGGCCAGTCGGTGTTCCGGAACTACAAGCTGATCAGCACGCAGTGGACCACCGGCGGCGCGCCGCAGGGAACGCCTGCCTGGGTGGCGAACATCACCCTCGAGACGTACGTGCAGGACCTCTCGGTGCCGCACGGCCAGACCCAGCTCACCGGCTGCTTCGCGTGCCACATGAACGCGAAGACGTCGATCGGGACCGACGGCGATCACAGTTTCCTGTTCCTGGAGGCGCAGTAGCGGTCAGGCCCGTGGTGAAGCGCCGCTCATGGAAGGACCTCCCTCCGCGGCCTGCCTCTACTGAAGCGCCACCTGCAGGCCGAGCATCACGCTGGTCTCAGGGCGGATTCCGGCGTAATTGACGGGGGCCAGATAGTTGAAAAAGAACACGGCGTTGTCGCGGATCCGGTAGCGGCCT
>DATLEX010000225.1:0-7957 GCA_035525045.1 Thermoanaerobaculia bacterium
CCCGGCGCTTCGCGCCACCCTCTCCCCGCAAGCGGGGAGAGGGCACACCCTTCCCGTTTTGGTTGCGGCTCTGCCGCTGCGTTGACCCGCTACGTTGACTTCAGCGCGCCGACGATGCCTTGCAACGCCTTCTTGGCATCGAGGAAGAGCATCATCGTGTTCGGGTACTCGAACAGCTCGTTCTTGATCCCGGCGAAGCCGGCGCTCAAGGAGCGCTTGATGACGATCACCGACCGGGCGTTCCAGGCCTGAAGCACCGGCATGCCGGCGATGGGGCTGCCGGGCGTCTTCTCCGCGGCGGGGTTCACCACATCGTTCGCGCCGATGACCAGCGCCACGTCCGCCGTCTTCAGCTCCCGGTTCGACGCGTCGAGGTCGAGAAGCTTCTCGTAGTCGATCTCCGCCTCGGCCAGCAGAACGTTCATGTGCCCCGGCATCCGGCCGGCGACCGGATGAATGGCGTAGAGCACCTTCGCGCCGCGCGCCTCGAGCAGATCGGCGATCTCGCGCACGGTGTGCTGCGCCTGGGCGACCGCCAGGCCGTACCCGGGGATGACGATCACCGTCTCCGCCGCGTCGAGGAGCATGGCCGCCTCTTCCGGTCCGCCCGACTTCACCGGTCCGTACTCGCTGCTCCCCCCCGCCCCCTCGGCCACGGCGCCGAACCCGCCGAAGATGACGTTGGCCAGCGAACGGTTCATGGCCACCGTCATCACCCTGGTGAGGATCAACCCGGATGCGCCGACCAGCGCGCCGGCCACGATGAGCATGGCGTTGTTGATCACGAAGCCGGTCGCCGCCGCGGCCAGCCCCGAGTACGAGTTGAGCAGCGAGATGACCACCGGCATGTCGGCGCCGCCGATGGGGATGACCAGCATCACTCCGAGCGTGAGAGAGAGGACGGCCACGAGCCACGCCAGCAGAGCGGTGGTGGACGGGTCGAGCGATCCGAAGGCGAGCCACAGACCGATGGCCAGCGTGACGGTGAAGAGAAGAGCGTTGATGACGTGCCTTCCCGGAAGGAGCACCGGCCCGCCCTTCACCACGATTCCCCGCAGTTTGAAGAAGGCGATCAGGCTGCCGCTGAACGTCACGGAGCCGATGAGGATCGATAGCGCCATGGTCAGCGACGACGATCCGCCGATCACATCGCCGAGACGGCCGGCGTGTCCGGGCTCGAGATAGAGGACGTAGAGGGTCGAGAGCGCCACGAGCGCCGACGCGCCGCCGCCGAACCCGTTGAAGACGGCCACCATCTCCGGCATCATCGTCATCGGCACGCGCAGCGCGCTGATCCAGCCGGCGACCGAGCCGATGAGCACCCCGGCGATGATCCAGCGGTAGTCGACCCGTCCCGCCTCGATGAGCGTGCCGATGATGGCCAGGAGCATGCCGAGGGCGGCGGTGGCGTTTCCGCGGCGGGCCGAGCCGACCTTGGTCAGCCCCTTGAGGCCGATGATGAACAGCGCCGCCGACAGGAGGTAGATGAGCTGGACGACGGCTTCGACGGCCTGGCTGCTCATCCCTTCCGCCCGAACATCTTCAGCATGCGGTTCGTGACGGTGAACCCGCCCACGACGTTGATCATGGCCAGGACGATGGCGGTGAAGCCGAGGATGTTGCTCACCGTCACGTTCCCGGTGTCGGCGGCGAGGAGCGCCCCGACGATGGTGATGCCGGAGATGGCGTTCGCTCCCGACATGAGCGGCGTGTGCAGCGTCGGCGGGATCTTGGTGATGATCTCGAATCCGACGAACATGGCCAGGACGAAGAGGTAGATCCCGATCAGCAGAGGACCCATCAGGCGGTTCCTTTCAGCAACTCGGCGGTCGGCGCGTGGACGACCTTGCCGCCGTGCGTGAGCAGCGCGCCGCGGATGATCTCGTTGTTCAGATCGAGGTCGATGGCGCCGTTCTTGACGAAGTCGAACGTCAGGGCCTGGACGTTCCGCGCGTAGACGACGCTGGCGTCATACGGCATGGTCGCGGCGAGGTTCGGGATCCCGAGGATGAGCACGCCGTGGTGATCGACCTCGCCCTCCCCTGAGACCTCGCAATTCCCTCCCGAGTCGACCGCCAAGTCGACGATGACCGACCCGGGCCGCATCGCCTCGACCATGTCGCGCGTGACCAGCACGGGCGCCTTCTTCCCCGGCACCTGCGCGGTAGTGATCACCACGTCGGCGGCGGCCACGTGGCGGGCCACGATCTCGCGCTGCTTGCGGAGAAAGTCGGCGCTGACCTCGCGCGCGTATCCGCCGGCGGTCTCCGTCTCCTCCTCGATGGGGAGGTCGATGAAGCGGCCGCCGAGGGACTGCACCTGCTCCTTCACGGCGGGACGGATGTCGGAGACCTCGACCACCGCGCCGAGCCGTTTCGCCGTGGCCAGCGCCTGCAGCCCCGCCACGCCCGCCCCCATGACCACGACCTTCGCCGGCTTGATCGTCCCGGCCGCGGTCATCAGCAGGGGGAAGTAGCGCGGCAGGCGAGTCGCGGCGAGGAGCACCGCCTTGTAGCCGGCGATGCTGGCCTGGGAGGAGAGCGCATCCATCATCTGGGCGCGGCTGGTGCGCGGGATCAGCTCCAGGGCCAGGCTGCTGAGATTCCGGCCCGCCAGCGCGCGGACGATCTCGAGGTTGCGGTGCGGCGCGAGAAGCCCGATGAGGATCGCTCCCGCCTTCATGCCCGCCAGGTCGCCGGGTGCAGGCGGCCCGATGACAGCCACCACATCCGCCGTCGCAAACCCCTCGGCGCGGGTCGTGATCGCCGCCCCCGCCTCGCGGTAGTGCTCGTCGGGCATGTACGCGGCCACCCCCGCCCCACTCTCGATGGCCACCGTCAGGCCGGCCTTGATGAACGCGCGGACCGACTCGGGCGTCGCGGCGACACGGGTCTCCCCCGCTCCCGCCTCTTTCGGAATGAACAGGCTCGGCATCCGGCGGAGATTGTAAACGGCATCGCTCGGAGCGCGGCTGAAAGACGCACCGATAAACGTGCCGTTCGTCACTGATCCGGCAGCTCTCCCGTACTTCCGGGCAACCAAAACGGGGGAGAAGGCGTTAGACTCCCCCTCCAATACGTCCATAGGAGGCCCGATGTCACGCTTGCTGTCGATCGCCGCCATGTTCGTCCTCTGCTGCACGGCCCTCGCGCAGCCGGGGCCGATGGCCTTCACCGGCGCGAGAATCATTCCCATCTCCGGTCCCGAGATCGAGAACGGGACGCTGGTCATCCGCGACGGGAAGATCGTCGCCGTCGGCGCGGAGAGCTCCGTGACCATCCCGCGCGGCGCGCAGCAGATCGACGCCGCCGGACGGACGATCATGCCCGGCCTGGTCGACTCGCACAGCCACATCGGCGAAGCGGCGGGAGGAGACCGGAGCAACCCGATTCAGCCGGAAGTGCGGGTGATGGACGCGGTCAACGTCCGCGACGCCGGGCTGCAGAAAGCGCAGGCCGGCGGGATCACCACGGTGAACATCATGCCCGGCTCGGGACATCTCCTCAGCGGGCAGACGATCTACCTCAAGCTCCGCGACGGCGGGACCATCGACGACCTCATCATCCGCCTCCCCGACGGCCGGGTGGCGGGCGGGGTGAAGATGGCGAACGGCACGAACTCGCGACGCGACCCGCCTTTCCCCGGCACCAGGGCGAAGTCGGCGGCGCTCGTGCGCGAGCAGTTCGTGAAGGCGCAGGAGTATCGGGAGAAGATGCGGCGCACCGATCCCACCAAGCGCCCCGACCGTGACCTCGGCATGGAGACGCTGGTGGAGGTGCTCGACGGCAAGCGCGTCGTGCACCATCACACCCACCGCCACGACGACGTCCTCACCGTCCTCCGCCTGGCGAAGGAGTTCGGCTTCCGCGTCGTCCTGCAGCACGTGAGCGAGGGATGGCGGGTCGCGGACCAGATCGCGGCGGCGGGCGTGCCTGCCTCGATCATCATGATCGACAGCCCCGGCGGAAAGCTCGAGGCGCAGCACCTCTCCTACTCCACCGGGAAGATCCTGGAGGACGCCGGGGTCACGGTCGGCTTCCACACCGACGACGGGATCACCGACTCGCGGCTCTTCCTCCGCTCGGCGGCGCTCGCCGTCCGCGCCGGCATGTCGCGCCCGAAGGCGCTCGAGGCGGTGACCCTGGCCAACGCCAAGATGCTCGAGCTCGATCACCGCGTCGGCACTCTCCAGCCGGGGAAGGACGCCGACTTCATCCTCCTCTCCGGCGACCCCCTCAGCGTCTACACGCACGTGCTGGAGACGTGGGTGGAGGGGAAGAAGGTGTTCGACCGATCCGACCCGAAAGACCGGCTGTACGCGGTGGGAGGCTATGGTGCCAGCCGGGACCAGGTGATGCACCTCGACTGCATCGGGGAAGGAGAAGGGCGATGAACCGGATCATGCTCGCCTGCCTGCTGCTCTCCCCCGCGATCGGCCATGCGCAGCCCGCGCCGCCGGTGGCCATCGCCGGCGAGACCGTCTACACGATGGCCGGACCGCCGATCCGGAACGGCGTGGTCCTCGTGCGCAACGGGAAGATCGAGCGCGCCGGCGCGTCGCTGGCGATCCCGTCGGGGTACCGGCTGATCGAGGCGAAGGTCGTCACGCCGGGGCTGATCGACGCGCACACGGTGGTCGGCCTGGCCGGCTACCTGAATCAGCCGCACGACCAGGACCAGCTCGAGCGCTCCGCGCCGATCCAGCCGGAGCTGCGGGCCATCGACGCCTACAACCCGCGCGAGGATCTGGTGGCGTGGCTGCGCGGCTTCGGCATCACCACGATTCACACCGGGCACGCGCCGGCGGCGCTGATGTCGGGGCAGACCATGATCGTCAAGACCCGCGGCGACACGGTGGACGAGGCCATGGTCCGCCCGGCGGCGATGATCGCCGTGGCCCTCGGCCAGGCCGGTCTCGGCCAGGAGAACAAGTCTCCCGGCACCCGCCCGAAGGAGATCGCCATGCTCCGCACCGAGCTGGTGAAGGCGCAGGAATACGAGCGGAAGCTGAAGTCGGCCCCGCAGGACAGCAGGCCGGGGCGCGACCTCGGCCTCGAGATGCTCGGCAAGGTGCTGCGCAAGGAGCTCCCGCTGCTGGTCACCGCCGACCGGGCCCGCGACATCCTGGCCGCCCTCCGCGTGGCGAAGGAGTTCGACATCAACGTCGTTCTCGACAGCGCCGCGGAGGCGTACCTGGTCGCCGATCAGATCAAGGCCGCCGGCGTCCCGGTGATCCTCCACGCCACGATGTCACGGGCAAACGGCGACGCGGAGAACCTCAGTTTCGAGACCGCGTCGATCCTGCGCAAGGCGGGCATCCCCGTGGCGCTGCAGAGCGGGTTCGAGAGCTACGTCCCGAAGACGCGGGTGGTTCTCTTCGAGGCGGCGATCGCCGCCGCGAACGGCCTGACGCCGCAGGAGGCCCTGGCCACCGTGACGATCGACGCCGCGCGGATCCTCGGCATCGCCGCTCGCGCCGGCTCGATCGAGGCAGGAAAGGACGCCGACCTCGCCCTCTTCGACGGAGATCCCTTCGAGTACACCACGCACGTGACGCACGTGCTCATCGACGGACATGTCGTGAGCGATCAGCGGCGGTGAACGGCCGGGGCTGGTCCCTCTCCCGCTTGCGGGAGAGAGTGGCGCGCAGCGCCGGGTGAGGGCAATCGGACTTCTCGCGACGCCCCCTCATCCGGTCCTTCGCTCCGCTCAGGACCACCTTCTCCCCCGCCGGAGGCGGGGGAGAAGGCTCTAACCGGCTCGCTTTCACGCTGCGCGGCGGACGCTTCGCAGCGGCGGGCCGGGATCGATGGTGTAGAGAACCGCCCCTTCTCCTCGTTCGGCGATCCGTTGTTCGATCAGCGCCAGCAGGCGCTTGTGGCGCTCGAGCAGGGCGTCGAGCTCGCGAGGGCTCATGTAGGGAGCCAGCCGTTCAGCCATCACTCCGGGATCGAGGGCCTTCAGGCTCTCCCACATTCTCCGCTCGCATCGCTGGATTCGATCCGCGGGGAGATCGCGCTCCCGGCCGAAACTGCGGCTGTGATCGATCCACCACACCTTTCCGGCCGAGTCGACCAGCATGTTGCTCTCATGCCGGTCGGTGTTGCCGATGAGCGCGTCGAAGACGAGCATCCTGTCGGATTCCATCGCCCAGCGCTCAGGATCGTTCGGTTGCTCGACTTCGTCGGGATGCCATCCCGGCCGGGCCTTTTCGATGAAGAGCTGCAGCGCGCCGCGTTGTCGTTTCATCTGCCACGGAACGGTGGGAGGAACGGTGTCCAGGCCCAGCAGAAGGCTGAGCTGGTACGCGGCGATCTCGGAGAGGTACGTGTCGCGCAGAAACTCCGTGAACTTCCCCGATTCCCAGTACGCGTTCTCCTCCTCGCGGTGATGCGCGCGGAAGACCGCGTGTGCGCGCACGCTGCCGTTCCGCACGAGGATCTTCAGCGGCCTGGTCACGCCGTAGAGCTTCTTCCGGTAGACCTTCACGACTCTGGCATCGCGGAGAAAGCCCGCAACCTCCGCCGAGGTCCGAAACGGCAGCGTCGTGTCGTCGGGTCCGCGCCAGACGATCTCCGTAGCGGGCAGCGGAACGTCCTGGGCGAGCGAGGCGAGCAGAATGGGTGAGGGGCGGTGGGGGGCACCGCGGCCGCTCGATTGCGGCGACTCGTTCAAGCTGACACGCCCGTTCTCGTAGATCGCCGCGTAGCGGTCGCCGATGATCTCCAGCGCCGCCGGCCGGCCTTCTTTCGCATAGTTGCGCAGCATCCCGGTGTCGATCAGGAACACCGTATTGCCGAACCGGGAGACGATGCTTCGTCCCTCGTTCAGGATGGTGTGCCCCACGACGAATCGGCGGGCGCCGAACCTCTGCAGGATCTCGGTGACGTGCCCTTCGCCTTCCTCCTCGTTCCAGTCGCCGAACCCACGGAACCAGAGCGGCCCTTCCGGGTCGTAGATCGTCCAGAGGTGGATCGATTTGAACGCGTGGAGGACCCGGCGCATGTCCTCCGACATCTCCCCGCCGCGCCCGAGCTCTAGGTCGACCACGGCCGAGATCTCCTGGAAGGTGAAGAACGGCAGGATGAGCTTCTCCGCGACCAGGTAATCGCGGATGCGATCGAAGGCTTCGATCTCCAGCCGCACCTGCTGGTTGATCTTCTCCATGGTCCGCTCCCGGGCATTCGGGCTGATCCCGCCGTGGAGGAACACGGAGTCGTCCACCTTGGCGATGGTCGCCTTGCTGCGCAGCCAGCGACCGTACTTTCCGTTGCGGCCAAGCGCCTGCTGGAACTCGATGAAACCGAGCGGGCGTTGCTCGTTCCATTCACTTTCGGGGAGCAGCGGCCACGGCGCCTGGCCGTATCGCGTCGAGAGCCGCTCGTGCAGGGCGGCGTACTGAGCGTAGGCCGTCCGCCTTCGTCTCTCGGATCGGCGATCGGAGAAGGCCGCGTACGAGGCCGGATGCGCATCGTGAAGAGCCGCGGTGAGATTCATCAGCTCGTGATTCCCGAGGAGCACGATGGTCCGGCCCCGTCTCCAGTAGGCGCCGCGCTCGAGAGCCATCAGCAGATCCATCACCTTCCGCACGTCCGTACCGCGATCGAGGAAATCGCCCGTCTGAACGAACGTCGTTCTGCCGCCGGTCCATCGCAGCCTCTGGTCGATGAGCCCGGCCTTCTGAAGAATCGAGACGAACCCTTCGTACTCGCCGTGAATGTCGCCGATGGCCACCACCCGTTGCGGGGCAGCGGACAGCGCCGGCACCGGAAGGAGAAGGGCACAGAGAACGAGGGAGCGGAGGAGGGGATGCATCAACGGTTCCTTTCGGATGAGCTCTGGTCGATCCGGTGGATGAGGTGCCGGAAGAGCGACTTGACGAGCTCGATGTTGTTCGACAGCAGGTCGAAAAAGTCGTCGGCCTGGATGGCCAGGAGAAGGGCCTGCGTGCGAGCGA
>DATLEX010000228.1:0-2915 GCA_035525045.1 Thermoanaerobaculia bacterium
CCGCCAGCTCGCCGGCATGCGCGGCCTGATGTCCAAGCCCTCCGGCGAGGTCATCGAGACGCCCATCACCGCCAACTTCCGCGAGGGGCTGTCGGTGCTGCAGTACTTCATCTCCACGCACGGCGCCCGCAAGGGCCTCGCTGACACGGCTCTCAAGACCGCCGACTCCGGGTATCTCACCCGCCGTCTGGTCGACGTGGCCCAGGACGTGATCATCACCGAGCAGGACTGCCAGACCTTCGACGGCATCACCGTCAGCGCCATCATGGAAGGCGGCGACATCCTCGAGCCGCTGCGCGACCGCATCGTCGGCCGCGTGGCGCAGGAAGACGTCTACGACCCGCTCACCGGCGAGAAGCTGGTCGGACAGAACGAGGAGCTCTCCGAGGATCTGGCCAACGCCATCCAGGAGGCGGGCATCGAGCAGATGAAGATCCGCTCGGTGCTCACCTGCGAGACGCGGCGCGGCGTCTGCCGCCGCTGCTACGGGCGCAACCTCGCCAGCGGCAAGCTGGTCGAGATCGGCGAGGCGGTCGGCGTCATCGCCGCCGAGTCGATCGGCGAGCCCGGCACGCAGCTCACCATGCGCACCTTCCACGTCGGCGGCACCGCCTCGCGCGTGTCGGAGCAGTCGAAGCATCAGGCCACCGCCCCCGGCCGGGTCCAACTGGTCAACGTCAACACGGTCACCAACAAGAACGGCGACCTGGTGGTCATCAACCGCAACGGGAAGCTGCTCATCCTCGAGGACACCACCCCGAAGAAAGCGAAGAAGGGGGAGGCCGCGCCGGCCGAGACGCACCGCGAGAAGGAGCGCTACGCGCTGGTTTACGGCTCGACCCTGAAGGTCCGCGACGGGCAGCACGTCGAAGCGGGGCAGGCGCTGGTGGAGTGGGACCCGTTTACCTCGGCCATCCTCACCGAGGTCGGCGGGAAGATCGTCTTCAAGGACATCGTGGAGGGGGAGAACGTGAGGGAGGAGACCGACAAGGTCACCGGCCTGACGCAGATGGTCATCGTGGAGGCGGCCACGGCGGAGAAGCGGACGCCGACCATCACGGTGAAGGCGGGGAAGAGCGACGAGCGGCGATACCTGCTGCCGACCGGCGCCCACGTCATGGTGCAGAACGGGGTGGAGGTCTACCCCGGCGAGATCCTGGCCAAGATCCCGCGCGCCACGACCAAGACCAAGGACATCACCGGCGGCCTGCCGCGCGTGGTCGAGCTGTTCGAGGCCCGGCATCCGCGGGACAAGGCGGTCATCACCGAGGTGGACGGGCTGGTGCATCACGGCCCGGTGGTCAAGGGGATGCGCCGTGTGATCATCGAGACCGACGAGGGGACGCGCCACGAATACTCGGTGCCGCGCTCGGTGCACGTGAACGTGCAGGAGTCGGAGCGCGTCAAGGCGGGCGATCCGCTGATCGACGGTCCGATCGACCCGCACGACGTGCTCTCGGTCCTCGGCATCAAGGAGCTGCAGAAGTACCTGGTGGACAAGATCCAGGAGGTGTACCGCTCGCAGAGCGTGGCCATCAACGACAAGCACATCGAGGTCATCTGCCGGCAGATGCTGCGGTCGGTGCGGGTGACGCGAGTCGGCGACACCGACTTCCTGGTGGACGAGCAGGTCGACCGCTTCCGCTTCCTCGAGGAGAACGAGAAGGTGATGATGCGCGGCGGCGAGCCCGCCGACGGCACGCCGCTCCTGCTCGGCATCACCAAGGCCTCGCTGTCCACGGACTCCTTCATCAGCGCCGCCTCCTTTCAGGAGACGACGCGGGTCCTCACCGAGGCCGCCATCGCCGGCCGAGTCGACTACCTGCGCGGCCTGAAGGAAAACGTCATCGTCGGGAGACTGATCCCGGCGGGCACCGGCATGCCCACCTACCGCGACATCTTCCTGGAGAAGGACGAGCCGCCCGTGGTTCAGCCGTCCCTCGAAGACCTCCTCCGCCCGGAGACGGAAGAGGAAGACGCACTGTCCCTGGCCGACTTCGACGACGAGCAGTAGCTCAACTTTTGTTCAGTCCTGATCGGGCGGCCCACGGCCGCCCGATCTGTTTCCGCCGGGCGGTGGCGTCCTCACCAAGATCGAGCTCGAGGAGCAGTGGGACAGCGTCATCGCCGGCACGCTGCGCAAGGCCCAGAGCATCGCCGACAAGTTCATGCCTAGCAAGGTCAAGGACGTGCGGGCGGAGAGGAATCGGGAGGAAAACAGGAGGTAGAGAAGTGCCGAGTGACGAGTGCCGAGTCGTGTAAGGCCAGCACCTTGTGCCGGAACGCCCCCCACTCGCCCGGCCGCGGATGGCGCGTTGTGAGAGCCGATGATGGGATGTGACTCGGGGGAAGTGTGCCCTCCCCTCCGCGGGAATGCTCACGCGCCGGCGCTATGACTCCTCCGCTCGGATTCCGCCGCAACTTCGTCGCGCGCCTGGCTCCACGATTCCGCCGAGGTTGTCCCGCCGGGAAGTAGAATCCCGTCGATCCGATGCGTTTTTGAAGCGGGAGCGGCAGAAGCAAAAATGAACATTCCTATCCCTTATCCCTCCGTCGGATCGACGAACTTCGACGACCGCTCGTTCGAGATCAACGACGAGATCACGCTCGGTATCTGGAGCCAAACGCTCGCAAAGAAGCTCGAGGAGATCTTCGAGGAGGACCTCGCTTACTGTACGGAGCTCTCACTCGAGAAGTGGAACTCCCGGGGAATTCTCCATTGAGCGAGCTTGAGCTGGAAACAATTCACGAGGAGGACAGGTAGGAGTTGCTGACGAGGCTCCTTCCCATCCTCCTTCGTAAAGCCCGCTTTTATGACCGCTTCCCGAAAAGGCCGCCGAGCGCCGAGCTGCCCATGCGGGCGAGATCGTCCACGATGCTGCCGTCGTTGTCGGCGTCGAGGATGCTGCCCAGGC
>DATLEX010000239.1:0-4139 GCA_035525045.1 Thermoanaerobaculia bacterium
ACCTGGCTGGCCCTGCGGAAGGCCTATCTGAACGACAAGCAGATCGACAAGGGCGGCATCCCGTGGGAGAAGTCCGAGTCGGACCAGAAGCTCTTCACCTGGCCCGACCGGGTCTACACCGAGCTGCTCTGCATGATCCTGCTGACCATCGTGATGATCGTCTGGTCGATCGGGCTGCGGGCGCCGCTGGAAGAGGCGGCCAACCCCACCTCCTCCCCCAACCCCGCCAAGGCGCCGTGGTACTTCCTCGGCCTTCAGGAGATGCTGGTCTACTTCGACCCCTGGCTGGCGGGCGTGGTCCTGCCGACGCTGATCATCGTCGGGCTGATGGCCATCCCCTACATCGACACGAACCCTCGCGGGAACGGCTACTACTCGTTCAAGGAGCGGAAGTGGGAGATCGGGATCTTCCTCTACGGTTTCCTGGTGCTGTGGTCGTTCCTGATCATCACCGGCACGTTCCTGCGCGGCCCGAACTGGAACTTCTACGGACCGTACGAGTTCTGGGACCCGAACAAGCTCGAGCCGCTGGTGAACATCAACCTCTCGGAGCTGGTGTGGGTGAAGTTGCTGGCCATGCCGCTGCCGCGGCTGTGGCTCATCCGGGAGCTGCCGGGCATCCTGCTGGTGCTGGCGTACATCGCCCTGCCGCCGGTGCTGGCGGCGGGCCCCTTCCGCCGCTTCTACCTGAAGATGGGCGCGCCGCGCTACTACGTGGCGGCGATGCTCTTCCTGATCATGATGTCGCTGCCGATCAAGATGGTGCTGCGGTGGCTGTTCAATCTGAAGTACATCGTCAATATTCAGGAGATCTTCTTCAATATATGAGGGCGCAGGGCGCCCTCAACCATCATGAAACCGCAGGAACCGATCCCGCACAACTACGCGATGTCGCGTCTGAACGCGATCTTCGCCATCTCGTCGCTCGTGCTCCTGGCGGCGACGGGGGGGATCGTCTTCTACGACTACGTGCGCGGCTGGAAGTGGTTCCAGATGGAGTTCATGCGCATGCAGCGGGAGCGGATCGAGCAGGAGCTGCAGGTCAGGAACGACGAGGAGACGCGGGCGAAGCTGGCCGAGCTCGACCAGGAGATGAAGGAGCGCCAGGCCGAGATCGCCCGCGACCGCCAGGACCTGCTCACGGCCCAGAGGGAGCTCGAGTCGTGGGAGGGACGGCACTACGCGGCCGACCAGGACTTCCGCTTCGCCAAGGCCCTGCTCGACGCGAAGCGCTACGAGCTGGAGGCGGCGATCGTCCGGAATCTCCCGGTGCGGGAGACGAGGCAGCGCGAGTTCGACGAGCTGTCGGACCGCCTGGAGCGGCTCAACCTGCGGCTCCAGCAGGTCACCCGCGACCGCGACGTCGCGCGCGCCCGCGTCGATCAGTGGTTGGGCCGGATCCGCGACGTCGAGAACCGGCGGAAAGAGCTCACCGCCGAGATCGACCTGCTCCGGAAACAGCGCGAAACGGCCACCCGGGGCCGCGACTTCTTCATCCTCAACGCCCCCATGCTCGACTTCATCAACCCCACCATGAAGGTCGAGCAGGTCGTCCTGAACGATCTCTACATCGACATGAATTACATGTCGGTCCCCCGCGTCGACCGCTGCATGACCTGCCACCAGGCCATCGAGCGGCCCGGGTTCGAGTCGAAGAGGGAGGCCGAGCGGCAGATCGAGATCCTCCGGACCCGGCTCGACAAGAACCAGGTCGAGCCCGCCAAGCGGGGGGAGACGGAGGCACGCGTCGCCGAGCTGGAGCGCGTGGTGGCGGCGCCGCGGGAGGTGATCAACCCCTTCCGCACCCACCCGCGGCTGGAGACCTTCGTCGGGTCGGCCTCGCCGCACCCGCTCCTCGACTACGGCTGTACGGTCTGCCACCGCGGGCAGGACCGCGCCACCGAGTTCAGCCGCGCCGGGCACACGCCGGCCAGCGGGGTCATGGAGCGGCGCTGGGCGAAATCGAAGCTCTTCTTCTTCCCCCTCCCGGGCGACTACCAGAAGCGGAACTACGGCTTCGCCGTCAACCGCTTCCTGGAGACGCCGATGTATCCGCGCCAGCACTACGAGGCCGGCTGCCTCAAGTGCCACGCCGGGCAGATGGCGGTGGTGGAGGGGAGTGAGATCACCACGGGGATGGCCATGGTGGAGCTGTACGGCTGCCACTCCTGCCACAAGATCGACAACTGGCGCTTCACCGGCCTGCAGAAGCCGGGACCGAACCTCGACGGCATCGCCGAGAAGACGACGCCGGAGTGGGCCTTCCGCTGGATCGCCGACCCGCAGGCCTTCCGCGCCACCACGCGCATGCCGCACTTCTTCTACGAGCGGAACATGGTGGGGCCGGCCGTGCCGGAAGAGGAGCGCGAGGAGAACATCCGCTTCAACGACGCCGAGATCCACGCCATCGTCGCCTACCTCTTCTCGAACTCCACGAATCGCCAGTGGCAGGGTAGGGGTGGGGGGGACGCCGGGCGCGGGAAGCAGATCGTGGAGAACGTCGGCTGTCTCGGCTGCCACATCGACACGGAGACGGTCACCGAGAACGGCACGGAGCGGAAGGCGCTCCGCACCGACTTCCCGCTGGAGCGGCACTTCGGCTTCAACCTGACCGGCACCGGCACGAAGACGAACCCGGGATGGCTCTACAACTGGGTGAAGAACCCGAAGAACTACGATCCGCAGGCGCCGATGCCGGACCTGCGGCTGAGCGACCAGGAGGCGGCGGACGTCACCGCGTACCTGATGTCGCTGCAGAAGCCGGAATTCATGCAGGCGCCCATCCGCCCGCCCGACCCGGGGGCGCTGCGCGGGCTGGCCAAGAGCTACATGGTCAACACCCTGACCGACCGCGACGCGGAGGCCAGGCTCGACTCCATGTCCGAGCACGAGCAGCTCGTCTTTCTCGGGCAGCGCTCCATCGAGAAGTACGGCTGCTATTCATGCCACGACATGAAGGGCTTCGAGATTCTCAAGCCGATCGGCACCGAGCTGACGCAGGAAGGCTCGAAGAACGTCCACCTCTTCGACTTCGGGTTCGCCCACGACTACGAGGCGTGGGATGGGAAACACGAGCACATCATCCACACCGTCCCCTCCTGGATCTACAACAAGATCCGCAGCCCGCGCGTCTACGACGACGGCCGGTCGAAGCCGTACAACGACAAGCTGAAGATGCCGAACTTCCGGTTCACGCCGGAGGAGGCCCGGCTGATCACGACGGTGGTGGTCGGGCTGACCAAGGAGCGGGTCTCGGAGTCGAGGCTCGCCGCCACCGGCGCCCGCGAGCGGCTGATGGAGGAGGGGAGGAAGCTCGTCTCGCAGCGGAACTGCCGCGGGTGCCACGTGGTGGACGGCTACGGGCGGGCCATCGCCTCGCTGATCGAGGATACGAACTTCCAGCCGCCCGATCTCTCGCCGCAGGGGGCGCGCACGCAGTCGCCCTGGCTGTTCAACTTCCTGAAGGACCCGACGGTGATGAAGATCCGGCCGTGGATGAACGTCCGCATGCCGACCTTCCACTTCACCGACGAGGAGACGAACAGGCTCGTGGAGTACTTCGCCGCGGCGGGGCAGGCGCCGCTCTTCGACACCACGCGCTTCCACACCCCGCCGGCGCGGAACGTGGCCATCGGGCAGGAGGTCTACGCCATGCTGCGCTGCGCGCAGTGTCACTCCACCGCCCCGGTCGACCCCGCCAATCCCCCCGTGCCGAGCACGGCCGACACGACCTCGCTGGCCCCGAACCTGGCCCTGGGGCGCATCCGCCTGCGGCACGACTGGATCGCCGACTGGACCCGCCGCCCCGACGAGATGATCCCCGGCACGCGCATGCCGACGAACTTCCCGCGCAGCGCCGAGACCGGCAGCTTCACCTCGCCGCTGGGAGGGAACGCCATCGACACGCCCGCCTTCGCCGCCAGCAAGGCGCGGCTGCTTCCGCACTTCCAGGGCGAGGAGGAGTTGCGGCAGACCATGGCCGACGCCGTGGCCCTGACCAATTACCTGCGTGATTACATCTGGAGCATCGGCATCACCTCGATGCGCGAGCCGCGCCCCGAGCCCGACGCTCCGCTCATGACCATCCCCGGCCAGTTGCCGCGGACCCCGCCGCCCACCCCGCTGCAGACGGGGGAGGC
>DATLEX010000243.1:0-5590 GCA_035525045.1 Thermoanaerobaculia bacterium
GTAGCGTGGCGGGCCCGGCCAGCCGCTATGATTCGCTCCTCGTCAGAAGGAGAAGATCATGCGCAGACTGCTCGTCACCCTTCTTACCCTCGTCCTCGCCGCGCCGGCCGCTGCCCAGCTCACCCGGCCTCCGAGCGGCGACAACCAGAAAGCCTCGGTCACGCAGTTCATCGGCCCGGTGCGCGTGACCATCGACTACAGCAGCCCCGACGTCCACGCGCCGAACGGCCAGGACCGCCGCGGAAAGATCTGGGGAGGGCTGGTGCACTGGGGCTTCAAGGACGAGGCGGTCGGGACGTGCACCGACTGCCCCTGGCGCGCCGGCGCGAACGAGAACACGATCCTCACCGTCTCGCACGACGTCGAGGTCGAGGGGCGTCCGCTGCCGGCCGGGTCGTACGGCCTCTTCATGGCCGCGGGCCCGGAGGAATGGACGCTGATCCTGTCGAAGAACCACAGCTCCTGGGGTCACTACTTCTACGATCCGGCCGAGGACGCGCTGCGCGTGAAGGTGAAGCCGGCCAGGTCTGAATATCACGAATGGCTGACCTTCGAGTTCACCGAGCGACGGGGCGACCGCGCCACGGTGGCGCTGAAGTGGGAGGACCTGCAGGTTCCCTTCACCATCTCCGTTCCCGACGTGGCCAGCTTCTATCTGACCGCGATGAAGAACGAGCTTCGGGGGACGCCGGCGTTCCAGTGGCAGAACTGGAACACCGCGGCCCGTTTCGCCCTCGATGCGAAGCGGCTCGACGACGCGCTGGAGCTCGCGCGGACCGGGGCCGGCGCCGGCCTGGCATTCATGGGGCAGGAAAACTTCAACACGCTCAGCACGCTCGCCGACGTGCAGGAGGCGCGGGGGATGACCGCCGAGGCTCGGACCACGCGCGACAAGGCCCTCAACCATCCCACCGCGAACGCCGGTCAGATCCACCAGTACGCGCGCACGCAGTTGCAACGCGGCAACAAGGCCGAGGCCATCCGGGCCTGGGAGCTGAACGCCCGCCGCTATCCGAACCAGTGGCCGGTGAACGTGGGGCTGATGCGCGCCCGCTCGGCGGCCGGGCGTTACCGGGACGCGCTCCGCCATGCCCGCCTGGCGCTGCCGCAGGCCCCCGACGAGGCGAACCGCAAGAGCCTCGAGGAGGCCATCAAGCGCCTCGGCGAAGGGAAAGACGTGAACTAAGACTACCCAAACATATTTGAAATCTGAGAGTCAAAAGCCGGGCTCGGGCTCGGGCTCGGGCTCGGGCCCGGGCCCGGGAAAGACTTGCGGTTGCCGCTTCGGGATTTTGAAACGGGTGGCGAAACGGGTAGCGGGATTGAATATCTCGGTCCTCCGCACGATCATCTTTCTGCCAGGACTTCCTCTGCTCATTCGGCAGATGGAACACGGATGAGAACAAAGTGCTTCTCGAACGCATCGCACAGATGCTGACCCAACTGATCAAATCCCACCGCCCGACCGAGTGAGCCACCCGTGCCCGCGCCCGAGCCCGCGCCCGTGCCCGGCTTTTGGCGTTTAACTCTGAGAGACGAATCCTCTGGCTCAGTTGCAGCAGGGGTTCACGCCGAGCTCGGGCGATTTGTGCTCGAGCGTCTGACCGTCGATCGTCACCGTGTATTTGCAGGTGCGCAGTGCCTCCCCTTCGTCCAGCGGCAGCACCTGCGCATTGCAGTGTCCCATCTTGTCGCAGATCGGTGGGGTGACACACGACGTCTGCTGGAAAGTGATCTTCAGATTGGCGGTTCTCCTGGTGAACCAGTGGACCACCACGGGACGGTTGGTCTTGAATCCACCCTCGGCTTCGAAATCCCAGACGCGGGCCACGTAAGGATCAGGCGTCGTGGTCACGTTGTCGACGCAGATCATCGGCGAACCTTTCGAGCCGTTGCCGTTCGTGCAGCGGATCTCCCGCCGGTACCGCTCCACCTCATAAGAGATCTGTTCCCCTCGGCTCGTGAACTGCCGGTCGGGTTGAGAGTGAGGTTGAGGCGGCACGGGAACCACCGGCGACGGCGGCAACGGAACCACCACCGGCGGCGGCGTGTTGGTCACGGTACACCCGCCCGCGGAAAGCAGAACGGCCAACGCCAGGAAAGCGGGGATGAACGACGATCGATGACGGACGCACATGATGCTCCTCCTATCTCTGCTGTTGAAGGGCGCGACGAAAGGCTGGGTCACTGCGTATGGATTCGAAGTCGGGATCACGAAGGAGATCGCTGACCGGATATCCGGCGCGAACGGCGCTGTCGAGCCAGGTGAGCGCGCTGTTCGGCGCTCCACGAGCGACGGCGACGACGGCCGCCGCGTAGCGAGCGATCTTGTCAGTGGGATCGATTCTGAGCGCGGCGGTGCTCGCGGCCGCCGCTTCATCGGGCCGCCCGAGTTTGGCCAGGGCGATGGCGGCCATGGCCTGTGCGATGGAGTCTCGTGAATTGATGGCGATCGCGCCCCGGGCGGCGCTCAGCCCCTTCTCGTACGCGTCGATCCACCTATCGCGGGCCGATCCTGAACTGCGGAACGCATGACCGAGCCCGATCCATGCCTCGTAGTTGGTCGGCGAGAGGGCGACGGCCGTCTGGTAGGCCTGTCTGGCCTCGGTGTGGCGGCCGGTGTAGTAGTAGACGTGTCCGAGGCCGGTGTAGCCGTCGGTGGTCTGCTCGAGTGCGATGGACTCGAGGTGCGCGCGCTGGGCGTCGTCGTAACGCCCGAGGGAGCGATAGGCCTCTCCGAGGTTGCTGAAGCCGCGTGCGGTGGGAGTGAGCTCGGTGAACCGCCGGAAGTTCGCCGCCGCTTCCTCATACCGGCCGGCGTAGAAGAGAAAGACGGCGTAGCGGTTGTAGGTGCCGCCGTGATCCGGCCGCAGCGAGAGCGCCTTCACGTACATCTTCTCCGCCTCGGCGGCGCGTCCCAACTTCTCATGCGCCACGGCCAGCCCCAGGGTGGCATCGGGATCGTCGACGCTCAAGGCGAGGGCCCGGCGGAACTCACGCTCGGCCTCGTCATAGCGCCCGCCCTCGAGCCGGAGGTGCCCCAGCCGGACGCGAACCTCCGGGTCGGAGCCGTCCAGCTCCGCGGCTCGCTCCGCATAGATCGTCGCCTGCTCGATGAGCTCAGGATGACGGCTGAGCTGCGACTTGTAAAGAAGGGCCCGCGCCAACTGCGCGTTCACCAGCGCCGATTCGCGCGCGTTCAGAAGGAGGCGTTGCAGAATCTCTACGGCGCGATCGACGGACTTCTCGTCGAGAGCCCGCTGCAGCAACCCGACGGCCTCGATGTAGTGCTGCTGGTCCTCCGGGCGAAGGTCGATCGCGCCCCGGGCCGCCTGCCTCGTGTCGTGGGGCAGGCCGAGAGAGGAGTGGATGCTCTCCAGGATCGTGGGCGCGAGCTGCGCGAGGTCGCCGGTTCCCTCCACCGTGCTTCCTCCCATGCGCCGGCCTGAACCGGTGTCGATCACCGAGTACGTGATCCGCATCTTGTCGCCCTGGCGGTCCACCTCCCCCGTGATCGCCGCGCGCGCGCCCCGGTCCCGCGCGGCGCGGTAGGGATCCATTCCGGGAGGAATGGCCGATCCGCCGAACATGCCGATGATCCGCAGGTCCGATCCTCCCAGCCGCGAGGTGATGATCTCCGCCAGCCCGTCGGCGAAGACCCGTCCGCCGGCCGTGCCGGTCTGGTCCGTGAAAGGGAGAATGGCCACCGTCGAAACGACGGTCTCGGGCGGGACCACCCGCCCCTTCCGGCCGACGATCATCATCCCCGCTCCGATGGCGAGGAGGACCACAATCGCTGCCGAGACCCACGCCGTGGAGCGAGGGAGAACCACGGTCCTCCCGCTGCTGCGGTGACGCGGCTGGGAGGTGTTGCTGACGCGGTCGCGAATTTCGCGGAGGTCGCGGACCAGGTCGCGGGTCGAGCTGTAGCGGTCGGCCGGATCCTTGGCCAGGCACCGATCGATGATCCGCACCAGGTCGGGCGACACCTCCTCGTTGTAATGCGTGACGGGCGGAGGGTCGGTTCTGATGATCGCCGCCAGCGTCTCGGCGGCGGTGCGCTCGGAGAAGGGGAGCCGCCCCGTCACCATCTCATAGAGGATGACGCCGAGGGCGAACTGGTCGGAGCGGAAGTCGACGTCGCGCGCCGCGGCCTGTTCCGGCGACATGTAGCCGACCGTCCCGAACACGGCGCCTGGGGTCGTGTGCGGAAGCGTGGTGTCCTTGTCCGTGAAGGGGCGCACGAGCTTGGCCAGGCCGAAGTCGAGGATCTTCACGTAGCCGTCGCGCGAGACCATCACGTTCTCCGGCTTGAGGTCGCGGTGGACGATCCCTCGCTCGTGGGCCGCCGCCAGTCCGTCCGCCACTTTCACGGCGATGCGCAGCGCCTGCTTGAGCGGCACCGGCTCGCCGGCCAGCATGGAGCGGACGTCCCGCCCCTCGATCAGCTCCATGGCGATGTAGGCCATCGTGTCGACCCGGCCGATGTCGTAGATGGTGATGATGTTCGGATGGTTCAGCGCCGAAGCGGCGCGCGCCTCCTGGTCGAAGCGCCGCAGGTGCTCGGCGCCGGCCGAGAGGTCGGTGGAGAGGATCTTCAGCGCGATGTCGCGCCCCAGCCGCTCGTCCCGGGCGCGATAGACTTCTCCCATCCCCCCCGCCCCGAGCGGCGCGAGGATCTCATACGGCCCAACGCGAACTCCGGCTCCCAGACTCAAGTTGTGTGGCCGGAAGGATATCAGTGCCGAGTGCCGAGGGGTCTCACGGAATGTACCGCCTGGTCGCGGCCCCTTCCGTCTTCCGGATGCTCAGCTCGGCGAGCATCTTGGTCAGCCGCCGCCCTTCCGCGGTCGTCGACTCGTAGGTCCGGCAGAGCATGTCCACCTCGGCGGGCTCCGTCTCGGCGGAGATGGTGAACCCCTCGGCCGGCTGCTCGGGGCGGGTGGTGTCGAATTTCCTCCACCTCCCTTCCGCCAGCTCGCAGCGGCGGAAGCGGTCGCCCTTCCCGACGCGATAGGTGTATTCGCCCACCGGCACCATGCCGCGGGCGTTGGCCTTCTGCTCGTCGAGCGCGCGGATGACCCGCTCGGCGATCAGGTCGCGCAGGATCTTCTCCGAGTCGCCCACGGCCCTCTCGATGCGCACGCCGGACTGGTAGATGCTCTTCTCCGCTCCGCTCTTGGCCAGCCGGAACAGCGTCGAGCGGACGATCTCGCAGGCAAAGCGCATCTCCCGCCCGCTCCAGCTCACGCGGAGCTCCCGCTCCTCCCCCGGCTGAAAGCGGGCCTCGTGGAGCACGCGGAAGCCGACGATCGACACCTCCGCGACCTCGACGCGGGCATCCCCGAGAAAAGCGGTCAACGGCTCATCGAGATCGATCCTGCCGAACCGCCGGCGCTCCTGGCCTTCACTCGTCGGCATCATCGAATGATAACTGCGACGCGGGCAGCGGCGCCGGTCCCGGCGTCAGGCCGCGCAGCGCGATCTGGCCGCGCCGGACGTAGTCCATCGAGATCGTCAGCAGGCGCGCCGCTTCCTGCGGCGCGTGGAACCCCATCGAGTTCTCCGCCTCGATGAAGTCGATGAGGAA
>DATLEX010000256.1:0-4364 GCA_035525045.1 Thermoanaerobaculia bacterium
CGCCGCATGCAGCGGGAGGAGAAGTCGGAGCGAAGCCGGCGCCTGGTACTCGATACGGCCCTCGGTCTTTTCTGTCATCAGGGCTACCGCGCCACGAGCGTGCGGGAGATCGCCAAGGACGCCGGCGTCTCGGTCGGCAACGTCTATCACCACTTCCCTACCGTGCTTATTAAATCGAGAACAGTTGTCTTCTTTATCGCACTGTTCTCGTCATCCGCCGTAATGGGCGCGATAACCGTTACGCCGGCGTCGCCGAGTTCGACCGATATTGTTACGATCCGAGTGCAGAACACTTTCGGGGCGGAAGCACGCGCTACGTCGACGTCGATCACTCAGGTGGGAAACACCTTCGTGATCGAGCAGAACGTTGAGATCGCCTGCATGCTGCCGAGCAACCCTGTGGTCGCTTCGCAGTTCGAGATAGGACCTCTCGCGCCCGGTGCGTACGACGTCACCGCCAATATCATTTTCACCGGCATCCCTCCGTTACCTTGCTCTCCGCCGCCAATCACTCAGACAACTGCATTTACCGTTGCGCCGAGTGCCGTGATTCCCGCGCTCAGTGTGTCAGGCCTCCTCCTTTTGGGAGCGGCCCTCGCGGTGACCGCGGTCGCTGTGCTCAGCCGGCAGTAATCGCAAGAGTCGGGGGCTCGCCCCACCGGCGGAAAGGCAAGGAGCCCTCGGAGGGCCTGACCGTGGTCACGAGCTCCGTGACTTTGGCCTCGATGGTCGGCGCGCCGAGCAGGTCACAGACAGCAGCGTACAGGGGAGGTCAAGAAAATCCACCGCTGGTAGGCGCTTACCAATTTCTCCATGACAAAGTTTTGCGAGCCGAAAAGCCGGGCTCGGGCTCGGGCTCGGGCGCGGGCTCGGGCGCGATATGGTACTGGTGGTCGATCGGGTCAGGTTTTTGGGTCGCGGTCCGGGTCTGGTTCGACCCGCTCAGCAAGGATCAGGAAGCGGACCAGGATCGTTCTGAGATGCTCGACGATCCGAGGAAAATCCGGCAGGATTTGCACAGTCGAGCCCGCGCCCGAGCCCGAGCCCGGCTTTTCCAATTCTGCTGCCACGCAGTGGCCTCATTTTTCCGGGCGCAGTCCCGGAAAATGCGCAGAGGCCTGTCAACCGTTGACCTCGCCATCCTTCCCACGTAGCCTGTTTCCGCCGCATGCAGCGGGAGGAGAAGTCGGAGCGAAGCCGGCGCCTGGTACTCGATGCGGCCCTCGGTCTTTTCTCTCATCAGGGTTACCGCGCCACGAGCGTGCGGGAGATCGCGAGGGAATCCGGCGTCTCGGTCGGCAACGTCTATCACCACTTCCCCGACAAGGAGTCGATCTTCCGGACCCTCCTCGAGGAGCTGAGCGAGATCACCGGCTCGCCGCGGTTCCCCTTCCGGCGGGCGCTCTCCACCCGCCGCTTCCCCGACGACATCGAGTCGCTCGGCTTCGCCGTGCGCGACAGCGTGATCGAGTACCGGGAGTACATGGCCCTCATCTACGTCGACGTCATCGAGTTCGACGGAAAGCACGTCAAGGCGTTCTACGGCGAGATGGCACGGCGATTCGCCAACGTCGTGGCGACGGAGGAAGGAATGGCCGACCTCAAGTCGCGCCTGCGCCCCGGGGTGTCGCCCGTGTCCGCCCTCCTGCTGACCTCGCGCCTCTTTTTCAGCTACTTCACCATCGAGATCCTGTTCAACGTTCCGCAACCTTTCGGAAAGGACTCGGCGGGTGTGGTGAAGGAGATCGCGGACATGCTGAGGAAGGGAATCGCGGCGAGTGACAAGCTCACTTCTGAGAAACGATCCGATCGATGACCGTCTGATCGTCCGGCAGGAGCCCCGAGGCGCGCAGGCGCGGCGTCAGCTCGCGCCAGCTCGGCTGGAGCCGGAAGGCCTTCGCGAACAGCGGGAGTGCTTCTTCCAGCCGGTTCATGCTCACCAGCGCGACGGCGTGCCAGTACAGCATCTCCGCCTGGCGGCTCTGCGGGACGCCGGGCGTGGTCGCGGCCAGGCGCGCCGCGGCGCTGTACTCCCGCAGCGCCGCTACGTGATCCTTTTTCTCGACGGCGAGGTCGCCGGCGTTCATGTGGTTGTACGCGCGCTGGACCGTCACCAGGCGGCGAAGCTCGACCAGGGGCTGGGGATGGTCATCGACGCGGACGTCGAAGAGCCGGTCGTACCACGGCTTTCCTGACGAGGTGGCGCTGACGACCACGAGCGCGGCCGACTGCTTCCCGCGGATGTCGCCGCCGACCGCCTCCGCCGCGTCGAGCGCGGCGAGCATCCGCTCGGCGAGATCGCCGCGCGTCCCCTCGTACGCCTTCGCCATCGCCGGCCACACCTTGTCATTGGCCATGAGGTTCGCCTGCACGGCGAACTCGCGGCCGGCGCGCAGCGTGCCCCCCGCCGCCCCGCAGCCGACCGTCACCGGCTCGCCGGTCATCGCGCCGGCGATCCCTCCCGCGGCGATGATGTTCCGCGCCCCGGTGAAGGTGGCCACGTTTCCACCCGCGTCGACGAACGCGACCTGCCGGACCTCGCAGGCGCTGTCGCCCGCGAGCAACGCCCGGAGCGCGTCCTGCGCACTCTTGCCGGCACGAAGGAGCTCGATCCCGAGCTTCCCATACGCGGGGTCGACGAAGCTCTGCGTCGCCACCGCCCCTACCCCCGCCTCCGCCCACGCCACGATCGGCCCGACCGAGAACCAGTGCGACTGCACCGCCACCCCCATCTGCCCCGTCTGCGGGTCGCGGGCGACGATCGAATAGGTGCTGACGGGACGCGTTTGCGCGAAGGCGGAGGTGGCGAGGAAGAGGAGGAGGAGGGTGTGTTTCATCGAGGCAGTTTATCCTGAGCGAAGCGAAGGATCTTCCGGTGCACCCGCGACGCACTTGCCACGTGCCGCGCAGGTGCATCGGGAGATCCTTCGCCGCTTCGCGGCTCAGGATAAACTGGGGGACCATGCGCACTCTTCTCGCCACCCTCCTCCTCGCGTCCACCGTTCTCGCCCAGCAACCGCTCGACGAGGCGTATACCAGCGACATCCGGCGCTTCACGACCGGGCCGCAGTTCACCACCGAGCTGGTCGACCACCTCCCGGCCCATCCCACCGTCCCGACGCCGCGCCAGCTCCTCGGCTACGTCGCCGGCGCGGAAGGGCGGCTGACCTACGCCGAGGACGTCTACCGATACATGCGCGCCCTCGACGAGGCCTCCCCGCGGGTGAAGGTCTTCAGCATCGGGCAGTCGGAGGAAGGGCGGGAGATGATCGTGGTGGCGATCTCGGACGAGGCCACGATCGCCGACCTCGACCGCTACCGCGAGATCACGCGGCGGCTGAGCGACCCGCGCAAGATCTCCGAGGAGGAGGCGCGGCGGCTCATCGGTGAAGGGAAGCCGGTCTACTACGCTACGGGGGCCATGCACTCGCCGGAGACCGGCAGCCCGGAGATGCTGATGGAGCTCGCCTACCGGCTGGCGGTCGACGAGGGGCCGATGATCCGCGAGATCCGCCGGAACGTCATCACCCTCCTGACGCCGGTCATCGAGGTCGACGGGCGCAACCGCATGGTCGACCTCTGGCGGTATCGCGAGAAGAACCCCACCCTGCCGACGCCGCCGTTGATCTACTGGGGGCACTACGTCGCCCACGACAACAACCGCGACAACATCGGCCTGGTCCTCAACCTCAGCACGAACGTGATGAAGGTTTACTTCGACTTTCACCCGCAGGTCGTCCACGACCTGCACGAGTCGATCCCCTTCCTCTACGTCTCCACCGGCACGGGGCCGTACAACCCGGCGCTCGACCCGCTGATGATCGACGAATGGCACCGGATGGCCTACAACGAGGTCAACGAGCTGACGCGGCGCGGCGTCCCGGGGGTCTGGACGCACGGCTTCTACGACGGCTGGGCGCCCGGCTACATGTTCTGGATCGGGATGGGGCACAACTCCATCGGCCGCTTCTACGAGACGTTCGGGAACCGCTGGCCGACCACCGAGGATCGCGTCGTGCGGGGGGCCAGCGAACGCGCCTGGTACCGGCCGAATCCGCCGTTCCCGACGGTGCGCTGGTCACTGCGCAACAACGTCAACTACCAGCAGAGCGCGCTGCTGATCGCCCTCTCCGACATGGCCCGGAACCGGGAGCGGTTCCTCGACAACTTCTGGACGCTCTCGAAACGCTCGGTGGCGAAGGCCTCGAACGAAGGCCCCGCGGCGTACGTCTTCCCGGCCGATCAGAAGCGGCCCGGCAACCTCGCCGAGCTCGTCACCGTGCTCCAGAAGCATGGGATCGAGGTGCACACCGCCCGGCAGCCCTTCACCATCGACCCGGCCTGGCCGCCTCCGAAAGCGGAGG